>JAJPYQ010000053.1 GCA_021204865.1 Prevotellaceae bacterium
TTTTAATAGCCTCGGGGTCGGGGGTGCCCCGGGGGGGTGGTGGCCCCCCCGGCGTTAAACCTTTGGGGGTTTTTCACCACAAGGGGCTCATTCTGCCCCCCCCCCCCCCTCTTCAGGGCATAACGCTCCATCACCTCAGCCATAGGGGGAGTGAAGTAGTCGTCAGCGTCGGCGAAGACGAGCCACCGCCCCCGCGCCTCCTTTAAGGCCACGTTGCGGGCGTGCCCCGCCCCCTTGTGCTCTTGCAGCTCGATAAGGCGAGCTTGGGGGCAGGCTGCTACTGCTTCCCTTAGCTCCTGCTTTGAGGCGGGAGAGCTGCAGTCGTCAACGATGATGATCTCCGTGTCTTCCCTCCTCGGCACAGAGGCGAGCAGGCGGGCGAGCAGGCGGGGCGTGCCGCGGTGGGGCACGATGAGGGAGAAGGCGGGTTCTTGGTTCATGGTGGCTATGGTTAGGCTCTGTCTTTGTCTATTACTTCTATAAGCGGGAGGCTCGCCTCGGTTGTGAGCTTGCGGGCGAACATCTTGCCCGATGCCTTAAGCTCGTCGTAGTCGTCGAGCGTCCACACCTTGATGGCGGCAGCGTACTGGATGTGGTGAAGGAGGGTCTTCTCCTTGAGCGTGGTCTCGGGCGGGAAGAGCTTGCAGCGAGCCTTCCACCGAGGGGAGTTGAGGGCGAGGGTGGGCAGCAGCGTCTCGGCGGGGCAGTGCTGGTGGCGGAACTGCCTGAGTATCTGCTTGCGGTAACGCTCGTAAGTGTCGAGCACATACTCGGCAAGCTCTTGGCTTATCGCCCACCAAGCCGCTCCCTTGTACTCCCGCCACAGCTCCCCTCCCACACGGAAGGTGTACGCCCTCTTGTAGCCCAGCGCCTTGGCTGCCTTGCGCACGAGGATGGAGAGGCGCTGGTTGCCCTTGCTGCCTATGAGTGGGAGCGTGAGGTAGAGGCGAAGCTCTCGGAAGATGTCCTTGCCGTGTACCGTCTCCATAAGGGGCATGGCGGCGAGCTGCTCCTCCTCCCTGTGCCGCTCGAAGTAGGCTTCGATACGGCGGTTGCTCCACAGAGGATAGTCGAGCCCGCTGAGGGTGACGAGGCGGTCGAAGTGGAGAGGGTACGAGACTGCCGCCTCGAGCAGAAGCCGCTGGTAGTACCACTCGTTGATGGTGCCCCAGCGCACGTCTATGCGCTCCTCGAGGAAGTGGACACGGTCGCCCTTAATAAGGCTGGTGAACCGCTCAAGGCTGCTCTTCTTGTCAATATGCACGAAGCAGTGCGCCTCCTCTCCCAAGGCTTCGACAAGCCTAAGCAGCTGCTGCGGGTCGGTGTGTGCGGAGATGAGGTAAGCTATTCGCATCGGGTGTCGTGATGGATAAGGTACTGCACCGCCTCCCGCATCACCCTTGCCCCGCTGAGCCACATAAGCCCAAGGTAGAGGGCTGCTGCCAAGAGCACCTTCGAGACAAGGCGCAGGACGGTGCTGCTGATGGGGCGGCACACAAAGAACGTCAGGGCAAGCACGGCTACGGTGAAGAGGAGGAAGGGGAGAACGTCACGTAGCACGTCCCAGAGCCGCAGCCCCACAAGCCGGCGGGCGAAGTAGTGCCACACGAAGAGCCACAGTATGTTCACCGTGACGAAGAACACCACCATCCAACGTATGCCGAAGCCCCTCAAGGCTATAAGCCCCGCCCAGATGATAAGGCAGATGGCGACGGTGCACCAGAGGTTGACGTTGGAGCGACCCTTGCTTATGGCAAGGTTGCTGTAGAGGGTCGTCAGAGGGAAGAACGCACCGTAGACGCTGAGCATTGAGAGGATGGTCGCGCTCTCCACCCACTTCTCGCCCCCGACGACAAGCAGGAACTCCCTTGCCACAGAGCCAATGCCCAGCATCACAGGGAAGGAGACGAAGCACACGAAGCGGAGCATCTTGCGGAAGACACGGCAGTAGCGCTCCCTCTCCTCCCTCACCTGCGTAAGCACAGGCTGGGCAACGCCCGACACCATCCCGTTCACCGTGTTGATGCACATGTCGTCCCACTTGCGGGCGTTGGAGTAGATGCCTGCCGAGTGGTCGCCGTAGAACCTGCCCAGCAGCACCCCGAAGGCGTGGGCGTTGAGCTGCGTGAAGAGGTTGGTCAGCAGGAGCTTGCCGCTGAAGCCGAACATAGCGAAAGCGGGGCGAAGGTCGATGTGCAGGCTCGGCCGCCAAGGGGAGTAGCACCAGTTGAGCACCGCCACCGAGAGCGTGAAGACTATGGTCTGCGAAGCCAAGCCCCAGTAGGCGTAGCCGTTGTACGCCATCGTCACGCCCACCACGCCTGAGAGCAGGAGGGAGACGATGGCAATGATGCACGTCTGCCTCTGCATAAGGTGGATGAAGAGGTAGGCTCGCTGCACTTGCCCCCACGAGGATATGAAGAAGGCGAGGAAGAGATAGCGGCTTAGCCAGAGCAGCTCTGGGTCGTGGTAGAAGCGTGCTATGAGGGGGGCGAGGAGGAAGAGGATAAGGTACATCACCCCCGAGACGAGGATGTTGAACCAGAAGACAGCGTTGTAGTCCTCCCTCCGAGGCTCGCCCAGGTTGCACAGGCCTGCCGTGAAGCCGCTCTCCTGAAGGGTGGCGGCCACGTTGGAGAAGACGAGGAGCATCGCTATCTTGCCGTAGTCGGAGGGCTGTAGCAGGCGCAGCAGCACGATGCCGAACAGGGCAGAGAGCAGCTGTATGGAGCCGTTGCTGAGGATGCCCCACAGCAGCCCGCTCGCCGTGCGTTGCTTTAGCGTCTTATGCTCTCGCTCTCTCATCTCTTGCCGAACAGATAAAGGCGCAGGAAGGGACTGGTACGCAGCACTGCGCTCACGAGCAGGCAGAAGGCTATGACCAGCAGCCCCACGCCTACGCTTAGCGTAACATCGAGGACGAAGTTGGGATGACACCTGTTGAGCCACGCCCCCACCTCAGGCAGGCGCGGCAGGAACAGGTAGTGCAGCAGGTAGATGTCAAGCGTGCGCTGCCCTATGAACTGGAGGGCGTGACCGAGGGGACGGGAGGGCGTGAGCAGGCTCTCGTAGCGCACGAAGCACTGCACAAGCACCAGCAGCAGGCAGTACATCGCAAGTGTGCGGGGCAGGTTAGTCCATACGAGCTTAAGGAAGTGCCAGCGGAAGTAGTCGGCGCAGCAGAGGAAGCCAAGCACGACGCAAAGGGGGAAGAACCAGCGGGAGCTGAAGAGCTTCGTGAGGCAGCCCCAGTGACGGCGGGCGAGGTTGCCCAAGAGGAAGAACTGCATAAACTTGATGGTCTCGAGGAGGCTGCTCGAAGAGTAAAAGGGGCGGTGCCAGTAGGTGAACACACGCGGCACGTAGAGCGTCTCGTAGGCGAGCAGGGAGAGCAGCCACAAGAGCCAGACGCACCAGCCCTTGCCCCTCGTTAGCCACGACCAGAGGTAGTACACAAGAAACATCTGCAAGAGCACCCACGTGAACCAGTAGCCTCCCTTCGTGGGGCTGCGAAGGCAGGCGAGCAGGGCGTCCCAGAAGTGCGGCTTGCGCAGCACGAGGAAGACGCAGAGGAACACCAGCGTCGGCAGCATCTGCACCCTCACCTTCTTCCACGAGAGCCGCCACACCGAGGCGCACGTCCAACGGGCTGTAGCCTTATAGGCGAGGAAGCCGCTCACGAAGAAGAACGTCGGCATACGGAAGAGCACGAGGAAGGGCAGCGAGGCGCTTATCCTCTCGCTCTCCCCGAAGCTCATCTGCGCCACGTGGTAGGCCACCACCAACACCATGGTGAAGCCCCTCAAGGCATCGAGCCAAAGCAGTCGTCCGTCACGTTCCATCGTCGTTGCTCATGTCAGGTAGTCGCCGCGAAAGGGGTGTAGACCTCTTCGCCCAAAGGGGTGTAGACCTCTTCGCCCGAAGGGGTGTAGACCTCTGCGGCCAAAGGGGTGTAGACCTCTGCGGCCAAAGGGGTGTAGACCTCTTCGACTGAAGGGGTGTAGAGGCCTTCCGCGAAAGAGGTAATACCTCTGCTGCAAAGCGTCTTGTAGAGTCGTTGCCGTCATGGCATGGTCTTCATAACGTCCGATGGCGGCAAGCCTTGGCGGAGCAGGTCTCTCATCCTCTCCATCGCTGGTGCGGAGTGGCTGAAGAAGGCCTTATAGCCCTCGCACAGCAGGGAGCGGCCCTCCTGGTCCCTGTTCTTAGGACACTCGCCGTGGCAGAGGAACAGCCACTGGCACTGCTTGCACTCGCAGGGCAGCCACTCGCCCTTCTGTCTGCCGAACTCCCGCTGACGCTGGCTGTACATCATCTCCGTCAACGTCTTCTCCCGCACGTTGCCAAGCAGGTGAGCCTCGTCCACGAAGTGGTCGCAACTGTACACGTCCCCGTTGTGCTCCATCACCCCGCTGTGGCCGCACGCGGGGGAGAGGGAGCAGAGCCCCGGCACCTCGCCCGCCCAGTTGGCAAGCGTCGCGTCGAACATCTGCACGAAGACCTCCCCCACGTCCTGCTCCAGCCAAAGGTCGAACAGTCGGCAGAGGAAGCGCCCCCATTGCCTCGCCGATACGTTGAGGCTAAGCCCCGGCTCGAGGATGGGTGCGAACTGGAGGAAACGCGCCTTAAGCTCGTCGCGGAAGAAGAGGTAGAACTCCTCGGGACGGTCGGCATTTAGGGCGTTGACCACAGCCATGGCGTTCCACTCAACACCGTGCTTATTGAGCAGACTGATGCCCTGCCTCACCTTCGCCCACGAGGGCAGCCCGCGGCGGGTGCGCCTAAGCTCATCGTGCATCCTTTGCGTGCCGTCTATGCTCACGCCCACGAGCCAGTGGTTGTCGCAGAGGAAGCGTGCCCACTCCTCTGTGAGGAGCGTGCCGTTGGTCTGAAGGCAGTTGAGGATGCGGTGCCCCTGGGCGTACTCTTGCTGAAGGGCGAGGGCGCGGCGGTAGAACGACAAGGGCCGCAACAGAGGCTCCCCGCCGTGCCAGCAGAACATCACGTCCTCTTGCGTCTGCGCCTCGATGTACTGGCGTGTGAAGAGCTCCAGCGTCTCGTCGGTCAAGAGGTGAGCCTTCCCCTCCTTCTCGTAAAGCCTCTCGGTGGGCAGGTAGTAGCAGTACTGGCAACGGAGGTTGCAGCTTGCCCCCGCGGGCTTGAGCATCACGTAGAGGGGAAAGGAGAAGGGGGAGGCTGTGGCGGTCACTGTATCACTTGCTTCTTGCCGTTGACTATGTATATGCCTGCCTTGTCGGGCTGCCCTATGCGCTGCCCGGAGAGATTGTACCAGCCGCTCAAGGCGTTAGGGGAGCTTGAAGGCACAGCTGCGATAGCGTCCGTCTCGCTCTCATCCTCGCTCTCCCATAGCTGCCACTGCCAAGCCGCCCCCTGAGGACGTACGGCAAGCCCCGCCCTGTTGATGGTGCAGCCGCAGCTGACTATGCCTGGCCACGTGTCGCTGCCCAAGGGGACGGGGTAGAGGTTCAGCCCGCCTACGAACAAGGCATAGTCCTGCGTCTCGGGCTGGTAGGCGAAGGTGACGGCAGGGGCAGAGGAGTAGCCAGCCGAGGCGTTAAGGGGATAAGCTATGTCCCCCACGCTGCTCGTCTCAGGCTTGTAGATGTACCGCTTGCTGCTCCAGTTCCTCAGCACAGCCGTCTGCGAGTAAGCACTGTCCATCTCCGTCACCTTGTACGCCACCCACTTCGTAGTCTCGTCCTGCGTGCCCGTCCAAGTGACGTAGGTGTTGCCCGTCTTGTCCGCAAGGAACTCGTCCTCGAAGCCAGCGACGGCACAATATATATAGATGGTGTCGCCCTCGGCAAGCTTGGGCAACTGGTCGTAGAGGTCTTGCGAGAAGGTGTCCTCCTCCTCTGCCTCGTCGGGGTTGAGGGGAAGGAAGAGCCACTCCCCGCTGTAGCCGTCTGTGGCAGAGCTCCACACGTTGATGGCATAGCCCTGCACCGCCATGCTTGCGTTCATATACCAGCCTGAGATGGCGTTGGGGCGTATGCTGTAGTAGTAATGCCCGTCGCTCGTGCCGTAAGCCCCATCGCCCAGCACGAAGCCGTAGTGCTTGGCAGTGGTGTCGTAAGTCCAACGCCCCGCATTGCTCTGCGCAGAGGGCGTGGGGTCTACGCTCCCTTCGGGGGCTGCCTTGCTTACCATAGCGTAAAGCCCCGTCTCCTCATCCTCTTGGAACTGCCACAGCTGATAGTCGAAGTTGTCGTCTCCCTCCTCTGCCATCTCGTTCTCCCACAGCTTGCCCTCTGCCGCACCGTTACCGCTGTAGGTGCTGACGAGGGGGCTTGAGGCACTAAGCAGCTCAATGCACCTGCCGCTCCTGCCGTCGGTGGCAAGCGTCTCGAGCGTGTACCACTCGTCTGCCTTAGGCTTAACCATATCCTCGCTGCTAAGGAAGATGTGCTTGGCGTAGGTATAACCCCCAAGGTTAAGCATCACCGTGTCCTGCGCCATACGGTCGACGAAGCTGCTGAAGTCCTTAAGGTCTTGGGGAGTCCAACCTGCCTCCGCCACAGCCATCAGCTTGGGCAGGGCAAGGTACTCGAGGTAGTCGTTAAGGGCAACCCACTCGCACCAGAACGTAGCCTGCACGCCAGTATAATAAGGAAGCAAGTCCTCGCTTGTGCTTGCGGGGACAGGCACGTACTCGTACGTCCCCTCAACGGTGTCGTCTCCACTGCCCGCTCCCTCGTCAGCGCTGCTTGCCACACGGTTGATGTAGTAGCTCTGCCCTACCCCGTTGCTGCTCGAGTGGTACTCGGTCACGATGTTGTCAAGCCCAAGCCCCGCAGCCGTGGAGGCAGAGCTTTGGCAAGGGCTCCAGCACATAATCACGGGGTTGTACTCCTTCACTGCGTCAATGTCCGCCCCACTGGCGCTTATGCTCTCGTTCCACAGCACCGCCCGCTTGCCCTTCTGGGCAAGGTACTCGCTTATCTCGTTGATGAAGTGGCTCTGCAACGCACGGTAGGAGCTAAGCCCGAGCTCGTTGTACAGCTCTTGGCACTGGCTGTTGCTCTCCCAGTAGGTGGTCGGGCACTCGTCGCCCCCTATGTGGAAGAGGGGCGAGGGGAAGATGTCGCACAGCTCGTCGAGGATGTTCTTGACGAACTGCACCGCCTCTGGGTTGCCCACGTTAAGCACGTCGGAGCTTATGCCCCCCGTTGTCCACACCGTTGGCGGGTTGTTGGGGCGGCAGCTGTACTCAGGGTAGGAAGCCATAGCGGCGACGAAGTGCCCCGGCATATCCACCTCGGGGATGACCTCTATGTGCCTCTCTTGGCAGTACTCCACAACCTCCCGCATCTCCTCCTGCGTGTAGAAGTAGGGGCCGTACTGCTCGTTAGTCCAGTAAGAGCCGTACGTCAAGTCCGTCACTCGGCAGTTGCTCGCTGTCGCCCCCGTGGTGGTGAGCAAGGGGTACTGCTTTATCTCCGCCCTCCAGCCTTGGTCGTCGGTCAGGTGCCAGTGGAAGCGGTTCATCTTGTAGGCAGCCATAAGGTCTATCATGCGCTCCACCTCCTCCACGGTGAAGAAGTGGCGGCTCACGTCGAGCATAAAGCCTCGGTAGGGGAAGCGTGGCTCGTCGTCTATGGTGAGGTAAGGCAGCGAGTAGGTCGCCTCAGCGTCAAGCACTCCTGCCATCACGTTGGCGGGCAGTATCTTCTTAAGGGTCTGGAAGGCGTAGAAGAAGCCTGCCGAGGTGCGCGCCTTCAGGGAGACGCCGCCTTCGTCTATGGTTAGGCTGTATCCCTCGTCGGCAAGGGTCTCGTCGAGCGTCATCCTCACCAGTCCGTCATCCGTGCTTGCTGCCTCTGCCCCCAGTGCGGTGGCGTCGTTAATGGAGCTTACGAACTTCTCAGCCTCTTGGGAGAGGCTGTCGGGCAGCGAGCCGTAGCCGACGGTGAAGCCTGAGGTGAGGGGCAGCGAGCCGTCTCCCACGGCGATGCTCTTGGGTCTTGGGGTAAGGTTCAGCTCCTCAGCGCAGAGCGAGGCCGGCACGAGGAGCGACAGGGCTAAAAGCTTAATGTTCATCTCTTGTATAGAAGGGTTTGGTTAGTTTAGGTACGGGCAAAGGTACGCGTTTTCGCTCCATCGAGCAAGAGATTGCGGCCGTTAGCTAAGGGCCACCGTGGCGACTCACAGCGAGGGGCCGTGAAGCCTCACTGTGAGGCGTTAAAGAACCCCTCGCAAGGGGTTCAAGGCAACCCCTCGCAAGGGGCTCGGTTGAACCCCTCGCAAGGGGTTGTTTGAAGGGTATTATATAGGCTTCACGAAGGGTACTATAGAGGGACCACGGCGAGGGTACGTGACTCGCCGCGGCTTCTTGCCGTGAGGCTTGACGGAGAGGATAAAGTGTTGTGCTAAATGGGCGCCTCGTCCAGCTCCTTGCGTATGCTGACGAGCTCCGCCCTAATCTCGAGGAGGCGGGTGTAGAGGTCCTTGGTGCGCCTTGCCTTGCGCCTGCCCTTGGAGAGGCTCTCGCGTGCCGCCGCTATCTTCATGCCCCTCACCTTAACCATATTATATATGAGCCCTATCTCGTCGATGTCCTCCACGGTGTACTGCCTCACGCCCCTGCCCGCCTTGCGGGGCTTGATGGTGGGGAACTCCTTCTCCCAGTAGCGCAGCAGCGACTCTGCCACCCCGAAGCGCTTGGCCACCTCGCCTATGGAGTAGTACTTCTTGAGGTCTTTGTTAGTGTTGAGTGACATAGGGGGCTGTTTGTGCTTGCAAAAGTAGGGAAATCACCCTACCTTTGCAACACTTAACGCTAAACAAACGGTATAATGATGACAGCAAACGAGATACGCGACTCCTTCAAGCGCTTCTTCGAGCAGAAGGGGCACACCATAGTGCCTTCCGCCCCGATGGTGGTTAAGGACGACCCGACGCTGATGTTCACCAACGCGGGCATGAACCAGTGGAAGGACATAATCCTCGGCACTCGGCAGCCGCTCTCCCGCAGGGTGGCTGACAGCCAGAAGTGCCTAAGGGTGAGCGGCAAGCACAACGACCTCGAGGAGGTGGGGCACGACACGTACCACCACACCATGTTCGAGATGCTGGGCAACTGGTCGTTCGGCGACTACTTCAAGCAAGGGGCGATAGACTACGCCTGGGAATACCTCGTTGACGTGCTTGGGCTCTGCCCCGCTGACCTCTACGTCACCGTCTTCGAGGGCAGCCCCGAGGAGAGCCTCGGAAGGGACGAGGAAGCGGCGGCTTTCTGGAGGAAGCACGTGCCCGAGGACCACATCATAGACGGCAACAAGCACGACAACTTCTGGGAGATGGGCGACACTGGTCCTTGCGGTCCTTGCTCTGAGATACACCTCGATAGTCGTACTCCTGAGGAGAAGGCTGCCGTGCCGGGGCGTGAGCTTGTGAACAAGGACGACCCTCAGGTCATCGAGATATGGAACATCGTCTTTATGCAATACGAGCGCAAGGCGGACGGACACCTCGAACCCTTGGCGATGAACGTGATAGACACTGGGATGGGCTTCGAGCGACTGGTGCGCGCCATACAAGGCAAGACCTCTAACTACGACACCGACGTGTTCCAGCCCATCATAAAGGCAATAAGCCAGAAGACGGGCTTGCGCTACGGGGAGAAGGAGGACATCGACGTGGCGATGCGTGTCTGCGCCGACCACCTCCGCACGATAGCCTTCTCCATAGCCGACGGGCAGCTCCCCGGCAACGCCAAGGCGGGCTACGTGATACGCAGGATATTAAGGAGGGCAGTGCGCTACGCCTACACCTTCCTCGGGCAGAAGCAAGCGTTCCTCTACACCCTGCTGCCTGTGCTTATCGAGGAGATAGGCGGCACGTACCCCGAGCTGGAGGGGCAGAGGGAGCTTATAAGCAAGGTGATGAAGGAGGAGGAGGAGAGCTTCCTGCGCACCCTCGACACGGGCATACGCCTGCTCGACGGGGTGATGGAAGAGGCGAAGCGTGAGGGCAAGAACGTCATCGACGGGGCGAAGGCGTTCACCCTCTTCGACACCTACGGCTTCCCCCTCGACCTCACCGAGCTTATCTGCCGAGAGAACGGGCTGAAGGTGGATGAGCAAGCCTTCAACGTAGAGATGGGGAAGCAGAAGGAGAGGGCACGCAACGCGGCACAGGTGGAGAACGGCGACTGGGTGGAGCTCAGGCAAGGCGAGACAGAGTTCGTGGGCTGGGACTGCACCGAGCACGAGTGCCACATCCTTCGCTACAGGCAGGTGACGCAGAAGAAGGCGACCTACTATCAGATAGTCCTCGACAAGACCCCCTTCTACGCCGAGATGGGCGGACAGGTGGGAGACAGCGGGGTGCTGGTGAGCGAACACGACAGCATAGACATCATCGACACGAAGAGGGAGAACGGCTTGCCCGTGCATATAGCCAAGCAACTGCCCAAAGACCCCTCGGCAGAGTTCATGGCTTGCGTCGACACCGACCTTAGGCACGCCTGCGAGGCTAACCACACTTGCACGCACCTCTTAGACGAGGCTCTCCGTCAGGTGCTCGGCACGCACGTTGAGCAGAAAGGCTCGCTCGTGACGCCCAAGTACCTCCGCTTCGACTTCAGTCACTTCCAGAAGGTTACGGACGAGGAGCTGCGTGAGGTGGAGCGTCTGGTGAATGCCAAGATACGTGAGGACATCCCACTGCAAGACCACCGCGACGTTCCCCTTGAGGAGGCGAAGAAGATGGGGGCGATAGCCTTGTTCGGGGAGAAGTACGGCGACCACGTGCGTGTGGTTCAGTTCGGCAGCAGCGTTGAGTTCTGCGGAGGCTGCCACGCAAGCAGCACGGGCAGGCTTGGCATGGTGAAGATAATGAGCGAGAGCAGCGTGGCTGCGGGGGTGAGGCGCATTGAGGCTATCACTGGCAAGGGTGTTGAGGAGCTGCTCTACAGCCTCATAGACGAGCGGAACAGCATCCGTGCCTTCTTCAACAACGTGCCTGACCTTAAGGCTGCCCTCCGCAAGACGCTGGAGGAGAACGAGGCTCTTAGGGCGCAGGTCGAGGACGCTATGAGGGACAAGGCTTCGCAGGTGAAGCAGGGCATCATAGAGGGCAAGAAGGAGGTGAACGGTATGAACGTCCTTGCCTCGGTGGTGCAGCTTCCCCCTGAGTACGTCAAGGATATGGCGTTCCAGCTGCGTGCCGAGGTGGAGGACGCACTGGTGGTGATAGGAAGCCTGCACGAGGGCAAGCCTTTGCTCACGGCGGCAGCGAGCGAAAGCCTCGTTGGTCGAGGGGTGAACATCGGCAAGAACATCCGTGAGGCAGCCAAGCTCATTCAGGGTGGTGGCGGAGGGCAGCCACACTTCGCCACGGCTGGGGGCAAGGACGCAAGCGGACTGCTGTCAGCTGTTGAGAAGCTTATCGCCTTGCTTACGGCTTAGGGGAGAGCCTGCCTTAGAGGCTCAATCCAGTCGATGTTGTTGGGTATGTGCAGCGAGCGCATACCCACTTTCTTTGCCGCCTCCACGTTGTGCCTCGCGTCGTCGAGGAAGAGGCATTCCTCCGCCTTGTAGCCCCCTTCTTGCATCATCCTTAGGAAGGCTCGAGGGTCGGGCTTGCAAGCGCCGAGGAGGTAGCTGTAGTAGACCCGGTCGAAGAAGTGTGCGATAGGCTTCCCCTCAGGGGTGAAGGCGGGGCTGTCGCAGTGGTGCATAAGGAAGGGGTTCGTGTTGGATAGCAGCACAACGTGGTATCCCTCCTGCCTTAGCTCCCCGAGCCACAGCAGCCGTTCCCTCGGCGGGTCGCAGACGAACCCTCGCCACGCCCACTCAATGTCCCCGAACGTAGCCCTGAAGCCCGTCAGCCGTTCGTAAGCCTTGAGGAAAGCCTCGCTCGAGAGCTTGCCGCTCTCCACGTCTTGGAAGATGCCCTGCTGCCCGTGCAGCCCGAACATACGCAGCGCCATCTCCTCCGTCATCCCTATCTGCCTGAAGCGGCGTATCGGCTCGCTGATGTCCTGCATCGGGAGTATAACGCCTCCCATGTCGAATATTATATTGCGTGTCATTGCCCTTGCCCTGTCGCCTCCTTGTGAGCGTTGATGAGGCTGTCCGGGTCGATGCCCTCTCTCCTTAGCGCCTCGAGCAAGAGGTCGTGCTCGCTGCTCACCATGTCGTACTGTCTGAGGATGCGTGCCATCTTCTTGCGGTGTCTTTCCCTCTTGCGTTGCTTGATGGCGAAGGGGTGCATCATCATGTCCATAGCCTTGCCGCCGATGATGTCGCCCAGGCTCTTCGTCCCGATGCGTTCCCTCGCCTCGTCGGACACCCGTATGGGCAGCCTCCCGTCGTCGGTCACCACCACCGTCTTCAGCGTGTCGCTCATAGGGGTCTCCGGTATACTGTCGCTCAGACTGGCAGCGTGCGTTGCCGTCGCCGGCAAGAGGCAAAGAAGGATGAGCGTCATATAGCCTCGCATGTCCGCGAAGTTAGGCAATTTCCGCCTTAAGCACAATAGACCCGTCGCGACGGGTCATTATGAGGTGTCGCGAAGAGGAGCGGCTGGTTCTTACAAGAAGGAGCGGCTG
>JAJPYQ010000096.1 GCA_021204865.1 Prevotellaceae bacterium
GTAGACCTCTTCATGCAAAGGGGTGTAGACCTCTTCATGCAAAGGGGTGTAGACCCTTTTGGTGAAAGGGGTGTAGAGGCCTATACGTGAGGCGCGCAGAAACATAAAGGCTCGCCCATACGACGATGAGCGAGCCTCTGTGAAGCCTTGCGTTATACGTCCGTCCTACTCCACAGGCACGACCAGGTCCATGCCAAGGCGCAGCGCCTGCTCGTTCATGGGTATGAGGTTGTGGTGCCGCTGTGGCAGCTTCTTCCTGAGGGCTTCCATGACGCCGGGTATCGTCACCACTGGGCAGACCCTCAGCAAGCCCCCGAGGACTATCATATTGTACGCCTTGCCCCAGTTGCGCTCGTTGGCAGCGTCCATCGCGTCGATGCGGAAGACGCTGATGTCCCTGCGTGTGGGCGGCTCGATGATGCCGTAGCTGTCGTAGAGCAGGATGCCCCCCGGCACGATGCGGCTCTCGAACTTCTCGAGGGAGGGCTGGTTGAGTATGACTGCCGTGTCGAAGCGGCTGAGCACGGGGGAGGATATGCGCTCGTCGCTCACGATGACAGTGACGTTCGCCGTGCCGCCCCTCTGCTCAGGTCCGTAGGAGGGCATCCAGCTCACCTCCTTGCCCTCCACCATGCCGGAGTAAGCCACCATCTTGCCCATGGAGAGCACTCCCTGCCCCCCGAAGCCTGCTATGATTATCTCTCTCTTCATTGCTCAGTCTCCTTTCCAGTGTCCTTAAGGTCGCCCAGCTTGTAGTAGGGGAACATGTGCTCCTCCATCCACTTGTTAGCGCTCTGGGGCGACATCTTCCAGCCTGCGCTGCACGTGGAGACTATCTCCACAAGGTTGGAGCCTATGCCGTGCATAGAGTACTCGAACGCCTTGCGGAGCGCCTTCTTCGCGCGGTTGATGGCAGCGACGGTGTGTACCGCCTGCCTCGTGACGTAGGCAGTGCCCTCGAGGTGGGCGGCTATCTCGGTGATGTTGAGCGGGTAGCCGTGCAGGTCAACGTCCCGCCCGTAGGGGCAGGTGGATGTCTTCATGCCGAGGAGCGTGGTGGGTGCCATCTGCCCTCCCGTCATCCCGTAGATGGCGTTGTTGATGAAGATGATGGTGAAGTGCTCCCTGCGGTTGAGGGCGTGGATGGTCTCGCACGTGCCTATGCAAGCCAAGTCGCCGTCGCCTTGGTAGGTGAACACGAGGCGGTCGGGCCAGAGGCGCTTCAGCGCTGTCGCCACTGCTGGTGCACGCCCGTGTGCTGCCTCCTGCCAGTCGATGTCCACGTAGTTGTAGGCGAAGACTGCGCAGCCCACGGGGGAGACGGCGATGGTTCTGTCCGTCAGCCCCATCTCCTCCACTATCTCGGCTATGAGCTTATGCACCACGCCGTGGCTGCACCCCGGGCAGTAGTGCATGGGGTTGTCGTTGAGCAGCTCGGGCTTCTGGTATACTAAGTTCTCGGGCTTAATGATATCTTCCTTGGTCATAATATCTCTTTCTTAAGTGCCTCTACTACCTCGTCTGGGTCAGGCACAACGCCTCCCATCCTGCCGAAGTGCCTTACGGGCAACGTGTCCCTTACTGCAAGGCGCACGTCCTCTATCATCTGCCCTGAGTTAAGCTCCACGCAGAGGATGCCCTTCGCCTGCCTTGCCCTGCGGGCAATAGCCTCGGAGGGGAAGGGCCAGAGGGTTATGGGGCGGAGCAAGCCTGCCTTGATGCCTCCCTGGCGGAGGGTCTCCACTGACTTCTCGGCTATGCGTGCCTGAGAGCCGAAGGCAACGATGAGGTACTCAGCGTCGTCGCAGCATATCTCCTCGTAGCGCACCTCTTTCTCCCTTATCGTGGCGTACTTCTCTTGCAGGCGCAGGTTGCGGTTCTCCATCACGTGCGGGTCCATCTCAAGGGAGGTGATGATGTTAGGCTTGCGCCCGTTAGTCCTGCCCGTGGTAGCCCAGGGGCAGGAGGCTATTATCTCCTCCGCCGTGCGACGTGGACGAGGCTCAGGCAGCACCACCTTCTCCATCATCTGCCCCACGATGCCGTCGGCAAGGATAAGGGAAGGCGTGCGGTACTGGAAGGCGAGCTTGAAGGCAAGCCCCACGAAGTCCGCCATCTCCTGCACCGAGGCTGGGGCGAGCACGATGATGTGGTAGTCGCCGTGACCGCCTCCCTTCGTCGCCTGGAAGTAGTCCGACTGGCTGGGCTGTATCGTGCCAAGCCCCGGTCCGCCTCTCTGCACGTTAACCACGAGGCAGGGGAGCTCTGCGGCAGCCATATAGGAGATGCCCTCCTGCTTGAGGCTAACGCCCGGGCTTGAGGAGGAGGTCATCACCATCTTGCCGCTTGCCGCCCCGCCGTAGACCATGTTGATGGCGGCAAGCTCGCTCTCTGCCTGCAAGACCACCATGCCCGTGGTCTCCCAAGGCTTCTGCTCGCAGAAGGTCTCCAGTATCTCCGACTGCGGGGTGATGGGGTAGCCGAAGTAGCCGTCCACGCCTATCCTTATGGCGGCGTGTGCTATCGCCTCGTTTCCTTTAAGTAATACCGTATCAGCCATATCATTGCTTAGTTCTATACACCGTTATGCACCCGTCGGGGCAGACGATGGCGCAGGAGGCGCAGCCCGTGCAGGCATCCTCATTCACTGCCCCAGCGTATGTGTAGCCCTTGTGGTTGACACGCTTCTTGCTTAGCTCTATCACGCCTTGGGGGCAAGCCACAGCGCAGAGGTTGCACCCCTTGCACCGCTCCGTGTCCACGACTATAGCGCCTATTGTCTTAGCCATCTATTGTCTCTCCTTTTATTGGTTATACATGTCCTTGTAGCGGAAGTCGAGTATGCTCATCAGCATCTCTCGGGCTGAGGCGGCGGGGCTTTGGGGGTTAAGCTCGATGGCTTCAAGGTAGTTGTTGAGAGCCTGCTGCCAGTCGCCCTTCTTGCGGTAAGCGTTGCCCAAGAGGTAGTAAGGCTCGTCGCTCACGCCTCCGCTCTCCCTTATCAGGGCGTTAAGCTCCCCTATGGCAGCCTCCGCCTTGCCTTCGCCTATCATCAGCCTTATCTCTTGCAGTCGCTCGCCCATGCTCTTGTTCTTCTATGGCAAAGATAGCCTTTTGCCTTTCCCTTACTCCAGCCTCTTCCTTAAAATACTCTAAATATAGCCCCTAAAGCGCCTTAAGCGAGGGCGAGCCGCTTGCTTAATGCACACTGTGCCGCCCCTTTGTGCAAGATAATGCCTAACTTTGCCCCACAATAAACCAAGAGACTATGGCAAGGAAGAGAAAGAGGAACACGAAGCTCTCTGTGGTGCTTGCCCTTGTGGCATTGGCGCTAGTCTATACCTTCCAGGGGCAGCAGAAGCCAGAGGCTGTCACGGAGCAGGCGGTCACCCCCACTGAAAGCCCCGCCTCCCCCTCAAGGCAGACGAAGGAAGCACGACGCAAGGGCATCGAGATACCCGCCTACCTCACCGACAGAGACGAGGAGATAGTGCAGCACACGGGCTTCACCCTCTCCTACAACAAGGCTCGCCTGCTGCCCAACTGGGTGGCTTGGGTCTTGACTGCCGAACGCACGAAGGGGACACTGAAGCGAGCCAACAACTTCCAGCCCGACGAAGGGATTAAGGCTCGCCCCATAGCCTACGACAGCGACTACCGTGGCTCTGGCTACGACCGTGGGCATCAGTGCCCCTCCGCCGACTGCAAGTACGACCGTGACGCAATGAACCAGTGCTTCCTCCTCAGCAACATCTGCCCGCAGACGCACGCCCTCAACGCGGGCGACTGGGAGGAGCTGGAGAAGCTCTGCCGCAAGTGGGCTGTGGCTTACGACAGCATATACATCGTCTCAGGCCCTATAATAGAGAGGGGTGTGGAGTACGACAAGATAGGCAGCAACGGAGTGACCGTGCCCAAGCAGTTCTACAAGGTGGTGCTCCGCTGGGACGGCAACCGCAATGCCGAGGCTATAGGCTTCATCTTCGACAACGACAGCTCCCACAAGCCCCTCCGCCAGCACGCCGTGACTGTTGACAGCGTGGAGCGCAGGACGGGCATCGACTTCTTCTCCAAGCTCCCCAAGGACGTGGAGCGAAGGGCGGAGGCCACGTACGACTGCGACCGCTGGCAGAACCTCCCTTAAGCGAGAGACAGAGCAAGCTTGCTTGCTCTTCCGAGCGACTGGGAGGTCGCTGAAGGCCACCTGATGATATAACCATATAAACAACTGATACGATGAAGAAACTAATCCTAAGCCTTGCAATTTGTCTCGGCTGCCTTTGCGCCCATTCGCAAGGCATTGCGCCAGCCATCCCCGTAGACCCTGTGATTGAAGCCCGCATAGATTCCACCCTCAAGCGCCTTACCTTGGAGGAAAAGGTAGGGCAGATGTGCCAGATAACCGTGGACGTGATAACGGACTTCCCTGCCAGCAAGGAAGAGTTCCACTGGAGCGAAGCCATGCTCGACACGGTGATAGGCAAGTACAAAGTGGGCTCGCTGCTTAACGTGCCGCTGAGCGTTGCGCAGACCAAGGAGACGTGGGCGAGGCTCATCACCCGCATTCAGGAGAAGTCATTGCAGGAAATAGGCATACCCTGCCTCTACGGTGTTGACCAGATACACGGGACGACCTACACACTGGGCGGCACCCTCTTCCCGCAAAGCATCAACATTGCCGCCTCGTTCAACAGAGACTTGGCAAGAGAGAGCGCGGCTACCTCGGCTTACGAGACGAGGGCGGGGCTAATCCCCTGGACGTTCGCCCCCGTCATGGACTTGGGGCGAGACCCCCGCTGGTCTCGTATGTGGGAAAGCTTTGGGGAGGACTGCTTCCTGAACGCTGAGATGGCGAGAGAGATGGTGAGGGCTTTCCAAGGGGACGACCCGAACCACGTGGGACTGTTCAACGTCTCCGCCTGCATCAAGCACTTCATGGGCTACGGCGTGCCTGTGAGCGGGAAAGACCGCACGCCCTCGTCCATCTCACGCTCCGACCTCAGGGAGAAGTACTTCGCCCCCTTCCTCGCCTCCATCCGAGGCGGAGCTCTCTCGCTGATGGTGAGCTCAGGCATGGACAACGGGATGCCCTTCCACGCCAACCGTGAGCTGCTTACGGGCTGGCTCAAGGAGGGGCTTAACTGGGACGGGATGATAGTGACGGACTGGGCTGACATCATTAACCTCTGCTCAAGAGACCACGTAGCGGCTACGCAGAAGGAGGCGGTGAAGCTGGCTATCAACGCAGGGATAGACATGTCGATGGTGCCTTACGACTTGCGCTTCTGCACCTACCTTCGGGAGCTTGTCGAGGAGGGCGAGGTGCCTATGAGCCGCATCGACGACGCTGTCAGGCGTGTGCTTCGCCTTAAGTTCCGCCTCGGGCTGTTCGACAACCCGACGTGGGACACTGCAGCCTACAGCCAGTTCGGCAGCGAGGAGTTCAGGGACAAGGCACTGCACGCCGCCGAGGAGACGGAGGTCTTGCTGAAGAACGAGGGCGGCATCCTGCCCCTGCGGCAAGGCACGAGGATACTCCTTTGCGGACCCAACGCCAACTCTATGCGCTGCCTCGACGGGGGCTGGTCGTACAGCTGGCAGGGCGACAAGGCGGACGAGCTGGCTGCTGAGCGGAACACCATCTACGAAGCCCTCTCCGACAAGTTCGGCAAGGGCAACGTCATCTACGAGCCGGGCGTCACCTACCGCAACGAGGAGGGCAGCCAGTGGTGGCAGGAGAACGAGCCTGAGCTTGAGAGGGCGCTTGAGGCGGCTCGGGAGGCTGACGTGATCATTGCCTGCGTGGGCGAGAACTCCTACTGCGAGACCCCGGGCAACCTCACCGACCTCACCCTCTCCCCCGCCCAAAGGGAACTGGTCAGGGAGCTCGCCAAGACGGGGAAGCCCATAGTGCTCATCCTGGGCGAGGGCAGACCCCGCATCATAAGCGAGATAGAGCCGCTGGCGAAGGCCGTGGTGGACGTGCTGCTGCCGGGCGACTACGGGGCGGACGCTCTGGCTAACCTGCTCCGGGGCGAGGCTAACTTCAGCGCCAAGCTTCCCTTCACCTACCCGCGCCTCATCAACTCCCTCTCCACCTACGACCACAAGTACTGCGAGAACACCTCAACGATGGAGGGCAGCTACAACTACAACGCCACCGTCGACGCGCAGTGGCCTTTCGACTTCGGCCTCAGCTACACCACGTTCGCCTACAGCAACCTCAGGGTAGACAAGCCCTCCTTCTCTGCCGACGACGAGCTCACCTTCACCGTCGACGTCACCAACACCGGCAGCGTGGCGGGCAAGGAGAGCGTGCTCCTCTACTCAAGCGACCTCGTGGCGAGCAGCGCCCCCGACGTTATGCGCCTCAGAGCCTTCGAGAAGGTCTCGCTCGAGCCGGGAGAGACGAAGTCCGTAAGCCTACGTCTCATGGGCAGCGACCTCGCCTTTGTCAACTACCAGGGACAGTGGACACTCGAGGCGGGCGACTTCCTCATGCGCTGCGGCGGCCTGAGCCTGCCCGTCGCCTGCGCTGTAGGCAAGACGTGGGACACGCCCAATCGTTGACGCTCTGGCCCTGGTATAAGGGGGACCGTGGCCCCTCTTATACACCTTTCATGAAGCCTATATAACACCCTTCAGGCAACCCCTCGCAAGGGGTTCAAGGCAACCCCTTGCGAGGGGTTCGGTTGGACCCCTTGCGAGGGGTTCCTCGGAGCCTCACTGTGAGGCGTGACGGTCCCTCACAGTGAGGCGCAAAGGAGCCTCACAGTGAGCCGCTGCAAAGCCCCTATAGCAATCGCCGCGGCTCCTTACGGGTTTTTCCCCCTTTCGCTTGCCGCGAACGGCCTTATTCCTTATATTTGCGTGCAGATGAACCCTACTATACCTCGTATGACAACCCTAAGCGCACCCCCGGCAACAGTCAGCAAGACCCTCGGCAGCCCCCTCGGCAGCCCACGGCTGCCGCTCATCCCGGCTCTCTGCTGCGCCGCCCTAATGCCCTCCCTGGCGAAGGCCCAAGGTGAGCAGAAGCCGAACATACTCTTCATCCTCTGCGACGACATGGGCTGGGGCGACCTCGGCTGCTACGGGCAGCACTACATCAGCACGCCCAACATCGACCGCCTCGCCCACGAGGGGATGCAGTTCATGCAAGCCTACGCCGGCAGCCCCGTAAGCGCTCCCTCGAGGGCATCGCTGATGACGGGGCAGCACACTGGGCACTGCGAGATAAGGGGCAACCGCGAGTACTGGAGCGGGCAGGACACGGTGATGTACGGACAGAACGTTGACTACGCCCGCGTCGGGCAGCACCCCCTCGACTCGGCGCACGTGGTGATACCTGAGATAATGAAGCGGAACGGCTACACGACGGGGCAGTTCGGCAAGTGGGCAGTGGGATACGAGGGCAGCTGGTCAACGCCCGACAAGCGGGGCGTGGACGAGTTCTACGGGCCTCTGTGCCAGTTCCAGGCACACGCCTACTACCCCAACTTCCTCAACCGCTACAGCACAGCCCTTGGCGACACGGGCGTGGTGCGAGAGCTGCTGACAGAGAACATCGAGCACGCCTTCCAAGGCGAGGACTACTACAACCGTCCGCAGTACTCCGCCGACCTCGTGCACGAGAGGGCGATGCAGTGGCTTGACCGACAAGAGAAGGGGCAGCCCTTCTGCGGCTTCCTTACCTACACCCTGCCGCACGCCGAGCTTGTGCAGCCCGAGGACAGCATCCTGCTCTCCTATAAGAGGCAGTTCACGGAGGACAAGACCTTCGGGGGTGCACCCCAGAGCTGGTACCACGCCATAACCAACGTGCACGCAGAGTTCGCAGGGATGATAACGAGGCTCGACACGTACGTGGGGCAGATAATGGACAAGCTCAGGGAGAAAGGGCTGGCGGACAACACGGTGGTCATCTTCTCGAGCGACAACGGCCCGCACGAGGAGGGCGGGGGAGACCCGACGTTCTTCAACCGCGACGGGGTGCTCCGAGGCATCAAGCGAAGCTGCCACGAGGGAGGCATACGCATCCCCTTCATAGTGTGGTGGCCAGGGCACGTCGAGGCTGGCGTGAGGAGCGAGCAGCAGATAGCCTTCTGCGACATTATGCCCACCTTCTGCGACATCATAGGCGAGACGGACTACGTCAGCAAGTACCAGAACAAGCGACTGGGCGAGGACGACTACTTCGACGGCATATCCTTCCTGCCCACGCTCTTAGGAGACGACGAGAGGCAGCAGAGCCACGACTACCTCTACTGGGAGTTCGACGAGACCGACCAGATAGCCGTGCGCCAAGGCGACTGGAAGCTGATAGTGAAGCAAGGCAGACCCGAGCTCTACAACCTCGGGGACGACGTGCACGAGGACCACGACCTCTCGGCCGACTACCCCGAGAAGGTGAGGGAGCTCGTGGGGATAATAGGCAAGGCGCACACGCCTAACAAGAACTTCAACGTAACACTACCGCTATGACACTAATCAAATCAATCTCAGGCATCAGGGGAACAATAGGCGGACGTGCTGGTGACACGCTCAACCCCTTGGACATAGTCAAGTTCACCAGCGCCTACGCCGTGGTCATCCGCAAGGCAACCCCTATCGGGTCGGGCAAGATAGTCGTCGGGAGAGACGCTCGCATCAGTGGCGAGATGGTGAAGAACATTGTCTGCGGCACGCTGATGGGCATGGGCTTCGACGTGATTAACATCGGGCTCGCCTCCACGCCGACAACGGAGATAGCCGTCACGATGGCAGGGGCTGACGGGGGCATAATCCTCACGGCAAGCCACAACCCGAGGATGTGGAACGCCCTTAAGCTGCTCAACTGGAAGGGCGAGTTCCTCAATAAGGAAGAGGGCGAGGAGGTGCTGCGCATTGCCGAGGCGGAGGACTTCTCCTACGCTGAGGTGGACGCCTTGGGCAAGTACACCGAGGACTTCAGCTACGACCAGAAGCATATAGATATGGTGCTTGGGCTTGACCTCGTTGACGCTGAGGCGATAAGCAAGGCAGGCTTCAGCGTCGCCTTCGACTCGGTCAACTCCGTGGGCGGCATCATCCTGCCTAAGCTCTTCGAGCAGTTGGGCGTGAGGAACGTGAAGGGGCTGTACACAGAGCCTACGGGCGACTTCAAGCACAACCCCGAGCCGCTGGAGAAGAACCTTGGAGACATCAAGGCGCTTATGCAAAAGGGAGGCTTCGACATAGGCTTCGTGGTAGACCCTGACGTAGACCGCCTCGCAATGTTCTCGGAGGACGGCACGATGTACGGCGAGGAGTATACGCTAGTGACGGTGGCTGACTGGGTGCTTCAGCACACGCCTGGCAACACCGTGAGCAATCTCAGCTCAACGAGGGCGCTTAGGGACGTGACCCGTCGCTACCCTGGCTGCGAGTACTCTGCCGCTGCCGTGGGCGAGGTTAACGTTGTGGCTAAGATGCGAGAGGTGGGGGCTGTGATTGGAGGCGAAGGCAACGGCGGGGTCATCTATCCCGCAGCCCACAGCGGCAGGGACGCACTGGTGGGCATCGCCCTTATGCTTACTTACCTCGCCAAGTCGGGCAAGAAGACGAGCGAGCTTAGGGCAAGCTTCCCGCCCTACTTCATAGCGAAGAACCGCATAGACCTGACCCAAGGCACGGACGTGGACGCTATCCTCGCAAGGGTCAAGGAACTCTACAAGGACGAGGATGTGAACGACATTGACGGAGTGAAGATAGACTTCCCCGACAAGTGGGTGCACCTGCGCAAGTCGAACACCGAGCCTATCATCCGCGTCTACAGCGAGGCTTCGACAATGGAAGAGGCGGAAGCCCTCGCGGGGCAGATAATGGAACTGGTTAACGATATAACAAGAAGAAAGGAATGAGACAATGCTTACACAGATAATAAACGCCCGCATCCTCACGCCGCAAGGCTGGCTGAAGGACGGGAGCATGATACTGAGGAACCACAAGATCCTCGAAGTGACTAACTGCGACCTCGCCATCATCGGGGCTAACATCATCGACGCCAAGGGCATGTACGTCGTGCCGGGTGGCATAGAGATGCACGTGCACGGGGGCGGAGGCAGGGACTTCCAAGAGGGGACGGAGGACGCCTTCCGCACCGCCGTGGAGGCGCACCTTAAGCACGGCACAACGACCATCTTCCCAACGCTTAGCAGCAGCACAGTGCCTATGATAATGAAGGCGGTGGAGACCTGCTCGAGGCTAATGCACGAGGAGAACACTCCGATAGCGGGGCTGCACCTCGAGGGGCATTACCTGAACAAGGCTAAGGCTGGGGCGCAGATGCCCGAATGGATTAAAGACCCCGACCCCAACGAGTACATCCCCATCGTGGAGAACTGCCCTTGCATCAAGCGTTGGGACGCTGCGCCCGAGCTGCCAGGGGCGATACAGTTCGGCAGGTACTGCAGCGAGAGGGGCATACTGCCCTCGATAGCCCACACGCAGGCGGAGTGGAAGGACGTGAAGGCTGCCTTCGAGGCAGGCTACACGCACGTCACGCACTTCTACAACGCTATGCCTGGCTTCCACAACAAGAGGGAGTACAAGTACGAGGGGACGGTGGAGAGCGTCTACCTCATCGACGACATGACGATAGAGTGCGTCTCGGACGGCATCCACGTGCCGCCCACCATCCTGCGCATGGCTTACAAGATAAAGGGCGTGGAGCGTATGGCTTTGACGACTGACGCCCTCGCCCTCGCCGCAAGCGACGCTGAGGCTAAGGCGTTCGACCCCCGTGTGGTCATCGAGAACGGTGTGTGCAAGCTGAGCGACCGCTCGGCTCTCGCTGGCTCGATAGCCACGATGGAGCGGCTGGTGCAGGTGGCTGTGCAGGAGGCTGAGATACCCCTCGAGGACGCTGTGCGTATGGTCAGCGAGACCCCTGCCCACATCATGCGCATCAACGACCGCAAGGGCACGCTGCAGCGTGGCAAGGACGCTGACATCCTTATCCTCGACGACGAGCTCCGTGTGCGCTGCGTCTGGCAGATGGGCAAGATTGTAGAGAACAGCCTGTTTTGACTTCCTTAGGCAAAGGACATAGTGAAGACCTCCTTCAGGATGGGCGCAAGCCTACCCTGAAGGAGCGTCTTTACGTCGTCATCTTCGAGAGCGACACGCCTCTGGGCAAGCTCTTCGACGTGTGCCTCCTTGTGATGATAGCCCTGAGCATCGTGCTCATCATCATCGAGAGCATGCAGGGCTTGCCCCAGTACTGGAAGCGGGTGTTCACTGTCTTCGAGTACGTCTTCACCCTCTTCTTCACCCTCGAGTACCTGCTTCGTCTCTACTGCTCGCCCCGCCCGAGGGAGTACGCCCTGAGCTTCTTCGGCATCATTGACTTCCTCAGCACCATACCCCTCTACCTCGGCTGGATATTCGTCTCCGCCCGCTACCTTATGGTGCTGCGCACGTTCCGCCTCATCCGTGTGTTCCGAGTGTTCAAGCTCTTCAGCTTCCTCTCCGAGGGCGACTACCTGCTGCGCTCGCTCCTGCTCTCGGCTCGCAAGATAATAGTCTTCTTCCTCTTCGCCGTCATACTCGCCGTGTCGCTCGGCACGCTGATGTACATGGTGGAGGGAGGCGTTGAGGGGACGCAGTTCACCGACATCCCCTCGAGCATCTACTGGGCGGTAGCCACGATGGCCACCGTAGGCTACGGGGACATCGCCCCCGTCACGCCCTTGGGGCGCTTCCTCAGCGTGCTGGTCATGCTGCTCGGCTACACCATCATAGCCGTCCCCACGGGCATCGTCTCGGCGGAGTTCATCAAAGAGGGCGCCAAGCGTAGGAAGGCGGGCAAGTGCCCAGAGTGCGGCTCCCCGCTGCCCCCGAAGGCTCGCTTCTGCCCCCACTGCGGGAAGAGCTTGGCCGCCAGCTAACACCTTCCGTCATCCCTGTTATATAGGCTTCGGACACATCCTATATAGGATACCTCCACACATCCTATATAGGATACCTCCACACATCCTATATAGGATATCTCCACACATCCTATATAGGATATGTCTGGCGATGGTATAAGGGGCGCAGCGAGCCCCGTGCTTGGGCTTCGCTTAAGGGTAGCTTAAGGCTTAAGGCTCAACGCTCTGCGAGTGTGTCTCCGCCTCGGTCTGCGCCTCTATGTCCCTGCGCAGGTCTTCGAGTACCTTGCCGTGGTAGGAGAAGTACTTCGCCCCCTGGTACGAGCCCGAGGCGTTCTGCCTCTCTTCGGGCATGAAGGTGCCGACGAAGGGGGAGAGCTTGAAGATCCTGTCCTGATACTCCACGGCGTCGTCCGAGGCGACCTTGACGTCTATGCCAAGGGGCTCGAAGCGCACTGTCTCGCCTATCCTTATGCCCACGAGGCTGAACTTGAAGCGTCCTCGCCTGTGCGGCTCCTTCTTGGCGTCTGCCTCCTGCTCGCCGCAAGGCTTGTCGGGCAGGGGCTTGTTGTCCTCGTACTCCACCACCTCAGCGTCGTCGACAGCCTGTGCGATGTCGCGGAAGATGCTTAGAGCCACCCCGGGGGCGACGTTGAAGAACTCGCGGTTCTGCCGTATGCGCAGGTCGGTGAGGCGGTCTATCATCTTGTGCACGAGCTTCTCCACCTCGTTGTACTTCACCGTCTTCATCGTGGCGAATATCTCGAAGGGCAGAGGCACGGCCGTGTTGTCAAGCTCCTTCGAGCGCACGTCGACGGGGCGGGCGCTCTTGCCTATCTTCACCCAGTCTTCCCTGAAGCTCGGGTTCGTGAGAATGTAGACGTAACCTGGTTCCTTACTCATAGTGTATCGTTTTCCTTGGTGTGATGCTTAGCTATCTTATGCGACGATGCCCGGGAGATGCGCCGAGGAACTTGTCTCCATTGAGATGTATCATGTGGTCGGGCATACTCGCTATCCAGACCTCAGTCTCCCACGCCAATTGCTCTGAGAACTTCTTGAACGTGCGGAAATCAAGGAACGCTGTCACATATATCTTCGCTGCCTTAACTCTCTCTGTCATAGCCTCTATCTCCAATATCCGTTTCGGGTTCATCGGACCGACAGAAGTCACCGCTTCCACGAAGTACAGCCAATCCTTGTCTTCCCTGTACAGCACGACATCAGGCATCTTGTCATGCGCCGTTATCGAGAAGCCGACAGAGGAAAGCCTCTCCACATTCTTGACCATGTCTTTCTTAGTGGTGTCGCCAACGTAAAGGCACTCCGAGCTTGGTGCAAAGCGAGGCGCGAACTCCTCTATTATGGCTTTCTGTAACTGGTTGTGCTTGCCTGGACTAAACGTAAAGTCCCTATCGTTTATCCTCACAGGCATTTTCCGCATTTTCCTTTTTGAGGCATAAAGGTTGGATAAGGTGTCATGTCTGTCGAGAAACAGCCTCAACGCTTCGTTTGTCCCCAAAGCGCATGCCTCATTGCCGTCTACTGATTGCATGACGGCAAGAAACTCATCCGTCAAGCGATAGTGATAGTTGGGGCTGTTGGTAGCCATCCCATTGTCTTCAACAAGAGCGGCAGTCCTGAATGGGTGCATAGCTTGTTTGCGGAACGTTTCCCTTGAGTTCTCCGCATACCTGAAGCCATAACACTCAGCGATGAACGCCATGACATCATGAATTCTTATCCAGCCGTTAGTTGCCTCAGACCAAGGCATCTCTCTCTTTAGCCTTGCCATCGCAAGTAAAGTCAGGCAACAAAGCTGGCTTCGCTGCCTTAGTGGCATCTTTACTGCCGCCAACAGTTCTTTCGCCTGCTCTAACTTATCCATCTGCTGAGTATCTCATTGCAATTTGCCACGGACAATTCCATGTGCATTAGCTCCCTCCCCATCTCTTCTACCACTGGTCTTTCGGGAATGGGCATCTGGTTTATCTCCGTCGAGTTAACCTGTGTCGAGCCATTGAGTATTCTGTAATAGCTATCGTAAAGGCTGGAGTTCAGCAGTACAAATAGCCCGTATGTCACACAGGGCGAGTCGCACTTGATATAGTTGACTTTATTCTGTGTGCTGATGTATGCGAACTGCGGATATTCTTGTTTCAGGTATATACCACACTGCAGCCTGCGCTCTTCTTCTTTTGAGGTGAAACGTTTAACCATCAGGAAGTCACTGTTCTCTTGCAAGAACGCTTTCCTGTCTGTCTTGATAACCTCTCCCTCCTTCCCCAAAGGCCAGATGACACGACCGCCTTTGATATGCTGTGAATACAATAGAGGAAACGCTCCCTCCTCCAGCCGGTCGCGCAAGGCTTCCCTCGTTCTGAAGTCAACGATTAAGCCAGTCTGCATACGCATATTGAGCTCAGGCAAAGTCTTTCGGAAATGGTTTACTTGGTTAAGGACATCGACATCACTGTTGTTAGTGGCAAGATAGACAAACTGATTGGGGGACACGATGGTCTCGTAAGGTGCGCGGAAACGCTTGAAGTCCTTGAAGTCAGAGGTGGACGATGACGTGATATTGATGTGGTCAGGCTTTACAGTCGTTCTCCTTACCTTTATGATTAATGTCTCCTGCAATACCGCTTCACGGTCAAACACCTTGTCCCTGCTATCGAACAGATGAATGTCAGTTATCACGCAATTGGCAAACAGGTATTGCCTGAAACGCTTGAAGTACGCTCCCGATGTCCAAGAGCGCGGCACTATGTAAACCAATTCTTGCCCCTTCCTCAAGTTGCGAATGCCCATAGCCCAAAACAGGAAGTAAAGATTGGGGGCTCCGTGGCAAACCGTCCGCATCGCCTTTGCCTCTTTCGCCTCTTTCGGTATCTTGAGATAAGGAGGATTGCCAATGATGTAATCGTAGACGTTATTGTCGACTGGGAACAGAGAACAGTCCTCAAATGTCTGGCTTGTGATATAGTTATCTTGGATTATCTCATACGATATGCCGCATTCAGCCTTTGCCAAGTCTAAGTTCGCCTTTAACAAAGGAAGTACTCGTTCGTCTGTCTCGTAGCAAGTCACACATATCTTTCCCTTGTAGCCGTCCCGCTTCAGCCTGTCAATGACCGCAGCCGTTAAAATGCCAGTACCCGCCCCAGCGTCCAACAGTCGTAGCTCTGGCTTGGAAAAGTCAAAGTCAAAGAGAGAAGCCATAAATTCGGCAGTGGTCGCATTCGTGAAGAACTGACCATACATCTTCCTCTTCGCTTTGGGCACAGAAGCTATGAAACCATCGGTGTTCCTTAATGTTGAACTTAGCATTTTACGTTTTAAGCAAGCGCAACTATCTTATCCCCCGCTGGTCGAGCGCCTTGCGGTAGCGGCGGGCGTTGCTGAGGTGCTCTTGGTAAGTGGCTGCGAAGCGGTGCGTGCCAGAGAAGTCCTCCTTGGCGCACATATAAAGGTAGTTGGAGTGCGTGTAGTCGAGCACTGCGTCGATGCCTGCCACCGAGGGCATGCGGATGGGACCAGGGGGAAGACCCTCGTGGAGGTAAGTGTTGTAGGGGCTCTCGACTTGCAGGTGTTCGTTGAGCAGGCGGCGGAGGGAAAAGTCTCCGACAGCGAACTTCACCGTGGGGTCTGCCTGAAGGGGCATGCCGCACTTGAGGCGGTTGATGTACATCCCCGCTATCGTGGGCTTCTCGCCGTTGTCGTTGGTCTCCTCGTCCACGATGCTCGCCAGCGTCGCCACCTCCACGTGCGTCATGCCGAGCGCCTTAGCCTTGGCCTCGCGAGCCACGTTCCAGAAGAGGATGTTCTCACGTCGCATGCGGCTCATAAGGTCATCGAGGGAGACGTTCCAGTAAACCTCGTAGGTGTTGGGAATGAAGAGGGCGATGACGGTCTCGGGCGTGTAGCCGTAGGAGTCGGTGTAAAGGGCGTTGCCGAGAGAGGAGGAGACGTAGGCGGAATCGAGCATGAGGCGTGAGGAGAGGAAGGCGGCGAGGGCGTCGGTCGTTCGGAGGCTGGGCAGGGTAAGCTGCACGGGGTCTTGCCTTCCGCTGCGAAGGCGCTTGTAGATAGTTGTGATGCTCTGCCCCTTCGTGATGATGTACATCCCCGGCTTCGCTCCGCCTCCCATGCGGGTCAAGAGCCTGAGGCCAAGGGTACGCACGCCAGCCTGTGAGAGCCTTGAGGGCAGGGAGTCTTGCTCACCAGTGCGGATGTAGAGGCGTGCCTCCTCGTCGCCCTTGTAAGCTGAGCTGAACAGCACCCACGAGGCTGAGGCGCAGCCCACGAGCAGCAAGGCTACGACCGAGACGACGATGAGCCAGCCTCGCCTCATAGCTCAACGAGGGTGAACGAGTAGGCGGGCAGCTTCACGAGGCAATCGGGCGAGAGCGTGGCCTCACCCTCCTTGGGCAGTGCCTTCTCGCTGTCGTAGCGCCCGCTCAAGGTTGTGGTCTTGCACTGCCTCTCGTCGTCGAGCAGCCCCGAGAGCGTAAGGTGCGCCTCCACCTCCTTGGGCAGCATGTTCACGAGCTTAAGGTAAGCCTTCCCCGTCTTGCTGTCCTTGACGGCGCTCACCGCGATGCGCTCCCTCACTCCTGGCGTGCTGTCGCTCAAGACTACCGTTGAGGGCAGGTAGCGGTCGCCCTGGCTGTTGCCCCACATCTTGTGGGCGTAGTAGGAGACGGTAGGCTTCACCTCAGTGTTGGAGAAGTATATCATGTCGGGTCGCCACTGAGTGTGCTTGACGTTGGCAAGCAAGGGGGCGTAGCTGCTCATCGTGACAACGTCGCCGTTCCGCTCAAGCGAGCAGAAGTAGAGAGCCTCCGCGAGAGCCGTCTCCACGGTGCTCTTGCGCCCCTTGTTCTGAGCCGCCCACTCCCCGAGATAGACTTTCGGGGCGGAGCGGTCGTACTGGTCGTAGAACGACTGGTTGTTCACGAACCACCCGGGCGGCAGGTAGTAATGCTCGTCAACCATATCTATGATGTCGCTGTTCTCGTTCGCAAGCCTCCAGCCCTCGTCGTAGTCCGAGCCGTAATAGAACGGGCCCACCGTGCCGCAGATGGTGATGTCGGGGTACTTCTCTTTGACGGCACGGCAGAGCATAAGGTAGCGCTCCGTGAACGTGGGGCTGATGAGGTCCTCGTTGCCTATGCCTATCATCTTGAGCCCGAAAGGTTTCTTGTGCCCTTGCGCTATCCTCTTGCTCCCCCACACTGTGGAAGCGTCGCCGTTAGCCCACTCTATGAGGTCAAGCACGTCTTGCACGTACTGCCCCATCTCGTCCATCGGGATGCCGCCCTGCTGACCGCCGCCCCCGTCGCTTGAGTTGGCGCAAGGCACGCCAGCCGCCACCACGGGCAACGGCTCCATTCCCATGTCCTCGCACATCTGAAAGAACTCGTAGTAGCCAATGCGGCGGCTCTGGTGGTAACCCCAGAGGTTGCGCTGCGGCTTGCGGTCCTCGAGCGGGCCGATAGTCTCCTTCCAGTGGTACATATTGCCCAAGCCGTCGCCGTGCACGAGGCAACCGCCGGGGAAGCGAAGGAACTTCGGGTTGAGGGCCGCGATGGTCTCGGCTAAGTCCTTGCGAAGCCCGTGCCCCTTGTAAGTGTCCTCGGGCATTAGGCTAACCATGTCAAGCACCGTCTCGCCTTGTTGAAGGGGGCGTATGTCAAGCACCGCGCTGTCGCAGTCAGCCTTGGCAATGAGCGTAGCCTTGCATTTCTTCCACTGTCCGCCAGCTGCCACGGTGGCGGAGGCAAGCTCCTTCTCGCCGTCGAGCAGCGTGACGCGCGCCTTGCCTCCACGTAGCCAAAGCGAGAGGTCGTACTTAGCACCCTTGCGCAGCACTATGCCGTCCCAGCCCGTGTTGCGCAGCGACGCCCCGACGGCTTCCTCGCTTACCTTAAGTCCAACGGCGTGCGGGTTGTTCTCGCTAATGCCCTTAGCGTCGAGGTCAAGCGTAGCGTCTCCCCGAAGCTCCCAAGCCGTGGTCTGGTTCCACTTGCCCTTGCCCCCCGTGTCGTGCGGAGTGTACTCGAAGTCGCCATTCTGCACAAGCTCAGCGTTCAAGCCTCCGTCGGCGCTGTAGTTGATGTCCTCGAAGAACACGCCCATCAGCTTGTCGCTTATCTCTTTAGGCTGACTGGCGTCCACCACGATGTCCGCCCTCACCTCCTTAAGTTTGGCGAAGCGCATGGAGTCGTGCGCGGCGGTCTCGTTGTTCATTCGGCTGCGGGCGTTGAAGGCTGCCTGGTAGTCGGTGAGCCTCTCGAGCGTAGCCCTCGGTATGCGTATCTCGGAGGAGCGGCTCGCCGCCTCCACCTCCCGGGGCTTGCTGAAATTGACGAGGTCCGAGGAGGCGGTGGCGAAGTACCTTCCCTCCCGGTTGTGGAAGACAACGGTGTACTGCGTCCCGTCGTAGCTTATCTCTGGGCTGAGGCACTGTCCCGCTCCCGGCATGAACGGGTAGTCCTGCGGCCGCCAATGCACAAGGTCGCGGGTGCAGGTAACGCCGAACTGCTCCGCACGGTCGTCAACCTGGAAGACGAGCGCAACCATCCCGTCCTCGCCAGCTGCCCAGGAGGGGGCGTACATCTTCTTTCCCTTGCCCCAAGGCCCATAGTCGCTCGTCAGGATGCAATCGTTGAGCTCCTGGCTCCACTGCTTGCCGTCCGAGCTCCACTCGAGGAAGAGCCCCTGCCCCTTCTCGTTGCCATAGGGGCGGACATACACACTGTCAGGCACGCCTGCGCTCAGCGCGCAAGCCACCGTCAACATTGAGGTGGTCAATAAGGTCTTCATTCTTCCTGTGCTTCTTGCTTTATCACTAAAGGTGTTGTCACTCCGCGGCTCGTCAGGTTAATGGTGTTCCGCCTCTCCTCCTTCGTGGCGTTCTCCTCGAGGGCAATGGGCGCCTTCACGGAGCCTGCCTGGCCGCTTGCGCTAAGCAGGGTGACGAACACCTCGCTCTCCTGCTCTTCTGGGAGCGAGAGCTCCCAGTCGCCGTACACCACGAAGGTGAGCGTGTCGGTCACCTGCATTGCCGTGTCCGTCAGCTCGAACGTGGCCATCTGCGGGTAGCCGAGGGAAGAGTTGTACTCGTACGAGGGCTGCGGGCGGGTGACGTTGAGCCAGCCCAGCTGAAGGTAGCTTGCCGTGGCGGTGGCGCTCCAGTCGTTGGGGCCGTAGTTATAGATGCTTATCTCCCCCACGCGTGTCTCTCCCGTGGTGTTCGGCTCGAACGTCACGGGGATGCCTATCTGGTAATAGCCGTAGTAGCTGTTCTCTATCTCCATCTCGGCAAGTCCCGGGTCGATGGTGATCCACGTGTCGGTGGTCGTCGCCCTGTAGCTGTCGAAGGTGGTGAACACGATGGTGTCCTTTGGCTGATCGGCGTACATCGCGCCGTACGTGCCGGGGTAGGGGTTACTCATCGAGATGGCGTGGCGGTAACTCTCTTTGTCGCACGAGGCAAGCAAGCCTGCCGCGGCGAGAAGGATAAAGGCTTTTCTCATATTGGTAAGTGAAATGATACGTTACGCTCGCAAAAATACAAAATCCGCCGCCATTTGCCGCGGCTCGGAGGCTATTTAACGCATTTCCGCAGGGAAATGGGAGAATGAGGCGATGCAACGTTAATGCGAAACGGCGACAAATGGAGAGATGCGGATTACTCTAATGAGCTTCGCTTTAGTCTGACACGGGGCGAACGGAATGCCCATAATAGCGACGAAGGATGCACCGTTCGAAGTAACTACTTGAAAAGTGAAGTATGTATGCGCACGACGTACGCTCTACGCAGGGCGTTGAGCTCCAATAACCACCAACGTACTCATCACTAAAGATTGCCGCCTTGTGGCGAAAGCCAGTAGCGGGAAAGAAGATGCTGTTCCCATTTGGTCCTGTCACCATATAGCCCTTGTGTCCGTCCACAGTCGTCCACGTGCGCTGGCACTTTTCTATCAGTTCGTCAATCTCGCTCGCCGTTGGCAAACGCCACGAGCTTCCCCAGTTGGCACGTGCCGCATCATAAATCTCGTCGCCAGCAATATCGGGCATATCCATCATGGTATACGTGACGCTGTTTGATGCTATGTATTTAGACTTCGCTCTGCTCTCTCCCCAGGCGAAGTGGTCACCGTAATCGGACGGGGTGTTCGCCCCGACGTTGCACGTTGCCCACTTTACGCTCAGCCCCAAGTCAACGTACTCGTGCCCGTTGATGAAATTAGCTTTAGGCTTCGGCGCAGATAGCTTACTAAGCTCCGTCTTGTTAGAATCTGGCGGATACACTGCTTCTACCTTAATGTCGTTTTGCGGGCTGTTGCTCTCCAGTACGCTAAGCACCTCGGCAACGCTTTGATACCTGCCGTTGGGCATCGGGTTCATGCACTTCGCTACAAGTGAGACGAGCCACTCGGACACGCCAACCTTGCGCAGCTTTGCTATTGGGAAGCTGCCTTTAAGCTTGAGCGAAGCCTCTGGCGGGCGGCATCCCGTGAGCATATTGTATATTGTCGCTCCGAGGGCATACACGTCTATAGTGGCGGGGAAGCCTTGACCCTCGTGGTAGCCCGCCTGCTCTACCGGGACAAAGCCCATAGTTCCGACACCCACTTTCGTGCAGGTCTCAGGTTGTCCGTTCCCGTCGTAATGCTTGGCGAGTCCAAAGTCGACAAGCACAGCGTGACCAAAGCGCGCCATTACGTTCTGCGGCTTGAGGTCGAGGTGCAGCATTCCGTTCGAGTGCATGAACTGAAGGGCGGAACATATCTCACGGACGAAGGCGACCGCTTCCACCTCGCTTAGTTTTCCACTGCTGACGAGCCGGTCGTCGAGGCTACTGCCGGCGATGTACTCCATCGAGTAGTAAACCGTGCCGTTCGCCTCGAACGACTCAAGCACCTTCACAATGTTGGGATGCCGCAGCTTGGAGAGGTTGCTCGCCTCGCGAATGAACTTCTTCTTGTATTCCTCAAACAAGCCATGCTGGCTGACGCTGGTCACCGACATGCCGCTCCGTCCGTTGATGTCGTGCATAAAGAACTCCTTCAGCGCCACGTTAAGGTCCAACGCCCCAAGCGCACCCTCAATCCTCACCGTGGCAAGGTAGGTGATGCCGAACGAACCCTGGCCCAGCACACGCTCTATCCTGTACTGGTAGGAGCGTCCCTTAAGTGTTGTGCCTATCAGAAGGCAATCTGAAGTGACGTTTTCCATGTACTTTCCAAGCAAGCTTTAGGAGTTTCCGCCGCAAAGATAGCGAACTTTCAGGAGATAGGCAAAAGGTATGTATCGGACGGCAATTTAGGTGAAAAGATGTCCCGAGGCGAGGGCAATCAACCGCACGGGACAAATCAATCAACCGCGGCAGTCGATGCCCCTCGACCGCACGAGGCGAATCAATCGACCGCACGAGGCGAATCAATCGACCGCACGAGGCGATTGGCAAGACGCTTCGAAGGTCGTCGGGCACCTCCACGATGCGTTATGGGCGACGGCCATTGAATTGTAGCTAATCGCAACGTTGCGTGAAGGTCGACGGCTTATAAAGCTTCAGGTCGGCTCCAACGTTGTCGCAAGCCTAACGCAACGTGCGAGTTGGGCGACGCCTAATTAGGCGTTGCCCATTACCTAATTAGGCGTTGCCCAATTCCTAATTAGGCGTTGCCCGAAACCTAATTAGGTTTTTTATGCCCTTTATCGGAGCGTGTTCCAGAGGGAATGAGCGGAACACGCTGCGAATATAGTGAATTTTGGCGGCAGTTGCAAGGATAAAGCGCCCCGTTTCGCCAAGCGCGGGGGAAATTCACGCGTAAATATGGCGTTATTTTATTTGCCTTTTATGTTTTTTGTTTACTTTTGCTTGGATGAACAACGAATACCATAGAGACATCATCGAGCTACTTATGGAGAGCGGCAAGCGAGGGATGAAGGTGAAGGACATCGCGAGGCACATCTACAACCGCCACTGCGGCTTCTTCGCCCCTGAAGTGGTGTTCGACAAAATCTACATGCAGGTGCGCTTCTATCTGTGCCGCCAGGTGAGCGGAGGGCGTTCCCCCTTCTGGCGCCGACGTTGGGGATACTACGCCATACGCCCCGACTTCGCCCGCCAGCTCACTCTCGCCCCCAAGATCTTCCGCATCGAGGCGGACAGCAAGCAGTTAAGGTCGAAGGAAGAGGTAAAGGCGGTGCAGCTTCAGCTCTTCGAGGAGAGTTAGCCCCTCAATACCAGCTGATGTCGCTGCTGTAGCTGCTCTGCTTCTTCCACTTCAAGGCGTCGGTCAGTGTGCTTGCGTTGCAGGAGAAGGTGAAGTTGTAGCTTCGGTAGGGCGAGATGACCATAGAGCAGGACATGGAGAAGCAGTGCAGGTCGCGGCTCAACGAGGCGGTTGTCATGGAGAGCTTGTGGTAGTTGAAGTCGTAGCCGCTGGAGAAGTTGATGTTCCAGCCTTGGCTGATGCGTATGTTGCCCGAGAAGTTCATGGTGTGCGTCAGTTTGTAGGGGTAGCGCATACGCTTGACGTGTATCTTGGCCGACGTGTTCTCACGCATTGTCACACCGTAGCTCACGGTGAAGCTCCACGGGATGGAGAAGAACAGGTAGCCGTCCTCGTCCACTCCCTCCTTGCTCTTGTCGGTGCTGTTCCTCGACTGGGCACGCTCAGGGTCAAGGTTCTGGTTCTGCGGGTCAGTCTCCATCTCCTCTATGTCATCCTCGTCGTCGCCCCCCGGCTTGCCTTCTCCCTTCTGCTTGCCGAAGAGCTTCTTGAACGTGGCGTTGTTGATGGTGTAGGAGAGGTTCTGCGACATGCCCTGGAAGCGCCCGAACCTGCCCTTCGACCATTCAGTGTGGTTGCCCACATAGACGTTGCCGTTCTCGTCCATCTCATAGGCGTAGGTGGCGAAGACTGCGTTCATGCTGAAGGTGTAGCTTTTGGTCAGCTTCAGGCGGACACGCATGGAGAGGTCGCTCCACGGCTGCGACTTGGCGGCCATGTTGTAGCTCAGGCTGCCTCCGAGCTCGTCGATGATGCTTATCTTCTTGATGGAGTCGTTCTTGTCCTTCACCTTCATCTCAATGTTGTTGGCTATGTCGAGGGTGACGCTTCCCGTCTTGCCCTGCGACACGGTGCCGTAGAGCATGCCCGTGTAAGGCGAGTAGGAGACTGTCGAGACGTTGCCCTCCTCGTCGGTCTTCACGTAGGTGTCCCAGAATCCGTAGCGGGCTTTGCCGAAGTCGGGAGCGTAGTTGAAGCTGAGGGTAGGCGTGAAGACGTGGCGTATCGCCTTTATCTTCTTGCCGCCGAAATGCGGCAAGGGGTAGAACATACCGTAGAGCTTGGTGGTGGCCGAGAGGCTCATGCTGTAGTTGTACACGTTGTTGAAGCCGAACACCGTGTCTCGCACCACGGCTTGGTTCTGTGTGTCCCACGACTGGTTCACCTTGTAGGCGTACATTCGGTCGGTGAAGGAGAACGAGGGCGTAACGTTGATGTAGTTCAATATCGTGAAAGACGCGCTGATTGGCACCGAGTGCTTCATGCCGTTCTGCCAGTCCTTGATGAGGTTGCTCTTCATTAGCTGGTTCTCCTTCGTCGAGATGCTGTTGGAGATGGTTCCCGTGTAGCTCATCGCTATCTTCTCGTACCAACGCTCCTTGCCAGCCATCTTCTTGCGCTTGAATGGGTAGAAGCGGTTCACCGATATGTTGAGCGAGGGCAGTGTGAGCGAGATGCTGCTGTCTCGCATATTCTGGCTCATGTTGGCCGAGCCCGAGAGCGTCATGCCTATGCTGTTGAACGTCTTGGAGTAGGCCACGGAGCTTGTGCGTGTGCTTTGTGTGTAGCTCTCCGGGTTGTACATACTCGTCAGGTTGTTCTTCTCGTAGCTGCTCGTGGCGAAATTGACGCTGGCGGAGAAGCTCTGCGTGGGGTTGGCCTTGGAGTCTTGCCGGTGGCTCCAGGTGAGCTTGAAGCTCTTGGTCTCCGTGAAGTCGGGCATGTTCTTCTCGCCCGTCTTCGTGTCCTGATAGCTGAAGTAGAAGCTGCCGCTGAACTTGTATCGTATCTTGTAGTTTGACGTTGCGCTCACGCCCCACGACCCTTTGGTGTATATCTCTCCCAGCAGCTTCAGGTCGATGTAGTCATTGATGGCGAAGTAGTAGCCACCGTCCCTTAGGTAGAAGCCTCGGCTTGTCTCGTCGCCGTAGGTGGGCATTATCACGCCGCTGCTGTAGCTCTCGGTGAAGGGGAAGAAGCCGTAAGGGATGGCCAGGGGCAGTGGCACTTCCTCCACGACAAGGTAGGCGGGACCGAACACCACCCTTTCGCCAGGCCTCACCTTGGCGCGAGTGAGCTTGAGGTAGAAGTGCGGGTCGTCGGCGTCGCAGGTCGTGTACTTCCCGCCCCTTAGGTACATGATGCCGGTGCTGTCGCGCTTGCTGTCGTCGCTTATGAGGAAGCCCTCGCCCTGCTGAGTGTAGACGTTGGTGATGAATGCCTTCTTGGTCTTGAAGTTGTAGCTTATGCTGTCGGGCTCGTAAGTGTCGCTTCCCTGCTTGAACACAGGCTTGCCGACAATCTCGCCCAAGGTGTCCGTCCTCCCCGCTGCGTGCACAAGGCTGCTGTCAAGGTTCATCGTTATCCAGTCCGCGTCGAGGTTCAGGTTCTCGTACTGCACCTTGCTGTTGCCGTAAAGGTTGGCTCGGGAGATGACGTAGTCGAACGTGATGGAGTCCTCGGCTGAGTAGTCGACGGGGTAGTCAAGGGCGCTCTTGCTCTCGTGGGCAGTGTCGCGCTTTGTGGTGTCCATCTTCGAGGAGTCGGGCATAAGCTCGAGCGTCTTCCCCTGGGCAAGCATGCCGAGGATGCTGTCCTCGTTGTAGGAGTTGAGCACGCTGTCGACGGTCAGCTGTCGGCTTATGAAGACGCTGTCCACAGCCTTGCGCAAGGTCCCGGCACTGTCGCGCTCCAGCGTGTCCAGCATTAACGTGTCGAGGGAGAGAGTGTCGGCGTCGTCCGTGGCGAATGAACTGGCGTATCGCAGCGGGGCAACACCGTAAACGATAACACAAAGCAGGCTCGAAAGAAATATTATGCTGAGCTTCTTCGCCTTCAACGCACTTCAGGTTCTGACAATAATCGTCGCAAAGTTATAACAAATAAAGGGAGGCGAAGGTTAATTTGTTGTTTTTTAACCGAAGAGGAGCTGCCACTCCCTGAACCGCTCCACGCAGTCCTCGCCAAAGCGGCTGAGGCTCTTCTCTATCCTTGCCGTCGTCTTCTCCTGCCTGAGGTCGGTCTTGGAGAAGAACTTGTCGGCGAAGCACACGAGCTGTTCCTCCAGCGTCTCGGGCAGGAAGTCTCGGTGGGGGAGAGGCAAGCCGCGCTCCTCTATCTGCCTTACCGTGAGCCCCGTGCCTGTGTGCCGCTCCGCCACTCTGGCGTGCCTTGGCAAGCCCTCCTTGCGTAGCAGCTCCGCACCCAGCAGTCCGTGCGAGAGGTAATGCCCCTGCCCATGGCAGTGTATCGAGGGAGCGTCGGTGAGGAAGATGCCGATGTCGTGGAGCATAGCCGCCTCGTAGACGAACTGGCGGTCGAGGCTCAGCTCAGGGTGAGCGTCAAGGCAGCGCAGAGCCTTCTCGGCTACCAGCTCACTGTGCACAGTGAGTATCTCCAGCAGGGGCGGGTTGTCGCTGTAGTACTTCGAGATTAAGGCGTAAGCGTCAGTCATCTTATCAATATCTTCTTGCCGTGCTTCACGTACAATCCCCTCACTGGTCGCTCGACGCGCCTCCCTTGGAGGTCGTACCAAGCGTCATCGTCCCGCCCTCCCTCGACGACTGAAGGCTCGTCGATACGGTCGAGAGCTTCCTCACGCTTCGCCGTGAAGGTGTAGGTCCGTTGTATTGTCCACGGGCAACGTATATATAAGGTATAGGTCACGCCGTCCTCGAGGTGCTGGAAGGTGCAGCTTTGACGCACCGTCTCCCCTCCAGCCACGCTAAGCACGTCCCAATGCCGCTGGTCTATCTCCGCTCCTTTGGGAAAGAGGCAGTAAGTCACAAGGTTGCCAGCGTAGCCCCCCGAAGCCTCGTTAGTAACGTCGAGGGAGAGCGTGGCCGTAAGGTTGTCGCCGTAAGTCACAAGCTGGTGCGTCACCTCGCCGAACACCAGCTGCGGGCTAATGCCTTGGGCTATGCTCACCTGCTGCTGGTAGGGCAGCGTCACGTCGTCCGTGCTAAGGCTCATTATCCTCTCTCCCGTCTCCGTGAACTGGCAGTACACAGGCCACGTCTTGCTCTCGAGCGGTGCGAGGCAGACGCTGCTGAGAGCCACGTAGTCAGCCTGCTGGAAGATGGCGGTGTCGGTGGGCAGGAAGGTAAGCACCTCGAAGGTGAAGTAGAGGCTGTCCCTCGTGGTGTTGGTCATGTGGAAGTCTGCCTCTACGTAGCCCTGCGTGTCGGGCTCACGGCGGAAGGTGATGGTGTCCACCCTCACGCCTGCGAGGGCATCTTCGGTCGAGAGCGTGTCGAAGACGTCTATCACGAAGTCATCGGGGTGAAGGAACATAGCCGTCTGGTTGGAGAAGAAGCCTTCGTTGCGCCCCAGCTCCGTGGGGTCGGAGTACTGCTCAAAGGGGTTAAGGTAGTCAAGGTCGTAGTACCCGTCGTAATGCCCGCTGTAGCCCCAGTTGATATGATAGTAGCCCTGCTCGTCCACGCCGTCGATGTTGAAGGCGTGCCCGCTGAGAGCCATATTGTAGCCCGTGTAGCATATCGGGCGGCCGCACTCAAGCTCGTTGCGCAGCATTCGGTTCCACGCCTCGTTGCTGTAGAGAGCCCTCTGTAGGAAGGCGATTGTCTCGTAGTCGAAGGCGCTCCACAGTGGCTCGAACGCCTTGAAGAGGCTCGCCCCGCTGCTCTCCGTCCCCCAGCTCATCTCAGCGGCTACGCCGCAGTAGTACGTCAGGTCTGCCACCGCCCGTGCCTGCTCGTCGGTGTAGCCTGCGGAGTAGTCGTCGAGGATATTGTCCCAGTCAATGCGAGTGCCGGGCAGCACGTCGTCGATGACGTAATGCTCGGTCTCCCAGCCGTGCAGCGTGTCGAGCAGAGCCTCGGGGTGCTTCCAGTAAGAGAGCACCTGCTCAAGGCACGTCGCCACGCAGCCTGTCACGCAGCGCTCCGCACTCTGTGTGCCGTCGGAGTAGGTGTAGTAGGGGCAGGAGTTGTTGAAGGGGGCGTACTGGCTTCTGACGCTCTTAAGCAGAGGCTCCACAGCCTTGCCTTGCGTCCGCTCTGCGTAGCGTGGCTGAGCCTTGTAGGCTCTGAGCAGCTCCCTCAAAGCGTCGGGCATACTGTCGCTCTCCGAGGCGGGGTCGTACTGCAAGTCGTAGGCAAGCACAGCCTCGCCTTGCCTTACCTTATGCTGCGCAAGGCAGGGCATCGAGGCTAAAAGGAGGAGGATAAACACGCTTCTCATGCCGCAAAGGTAGGCATTTAGCTTATCTTTTGGTACTTTTGCCCCTGCTAACCTAAACTAAAGCACTATGAAACGTACCATTCTTAACCTTATCTTGTTGGCTGCCTCGCTCTCTGCCTGCGCCCAAGGAGACCCCCTCAGGTTCGACCCCTCGAAGGGCGAGCGGCAAACGCTCACCATGCCCGACGGCAAGCTGGTGGAGTATATGGCGTGGGAGGGCATACCCTACGTCACCAACGTGGAGGACGCTGCCTACCAGTGCCTCAACTTCTACGCTCCCCTGACGGACGCTGACCTTAGCAACGCCCCCATCCTGCTGCGCAACAACGTGGGCGGCTATATGGCTGCCAAGGCTATGCGCCCTTCCCCCACGGACGCGACGGGGCGTGCCCTTAGCGAGGGCTACGCTGTCTGCATACCGGGCTCGAGGGGCAGCAACTCCACCGTCACGTCCGAGGCTGACGGCACGACCGTCTACACGGGGCGTGTCCCCGCTGGGCTGCTCGACCTCAAGGCGGCTGTGCGTTACCTCCGCCACAACGACGACCTTATGCCGGGCAGTGCCGAGAGGATTGTGTCCGACGGCACGAGCGCTGGAGGGGCGATGTCCGCCTTGCTCGGGGCGACGGGCAACCACCCCGTCTACCGTGACCTGCTCAAGGCTATGGGAGCCGCCGACGAGCGTGACGACATCTTCGCAGCCGTGTGCTACTGCCCAATCACCGACCTCGACCACGCCGATATGGCTTACGAGTGGCTCTTCTCCTGCACCAACGGGGAGGAGCGCCAGCTCTCCCCAGAGCAGCAAGCCGTCAGCGAGGAGCTTGCGGCTCAATACCCCGCCTACCTCGAGAGCCTCGAGCTGAAGACCAAGGACGGCACTCTGCTCACGGCTGACAACTACCTCGACTACGTTAAGGGCTTCATCCTTCAGTCGGCACAAAGGGCGGTGAGCGAGACCTGCCAGCTGCCCGACAGCATAGGCATCCTTATGTACGAGCCACAGCGCGGGGGAGGCGGACCCCGAGGGGGCTTCGGCAGAGGCGGGAGCGAGTTCGTAAGGGACGTGGACATGAGGCAGTACCTCGGCTACGTCGCACGTGCGGCAAGGCTCAAGACCCCTCCAGCCTTCGACTCGCAGGGCTTGCCCCAAGCCCGTCAGACGCCTGAGAACCAAGCCTTCGGCGACAGCGAGGGCAACTCCTACAACTTCACCGACTACAGCCTGCGCAAGGCAACGGGCGACCCCTCGGCGAGCCTTAGCCAGGAGCAGAGGCAGCGGGTGTGGATGATGAACCCAATGAACTTCATCACCGAGGAGGCCGCCTCGAAAGCGCCGCACTGGTACATAAGGCACGGCGCGCGCGACACGGACACGAGCTTCCCCGTCCCCGTCAACCTCGCCACGAAGCTGCTGAACAACGGCTACGACGTTGACTTCGCCCTGCCGTGGAACCGTCCTCACAGCGGCGACTATAACCTCGACGACCTCTTCCGCTGGATAGCCCGACTGCCTCGTTAAGCCTCACGGTGACTCGTCGTGAAGCCTGTATAACACCCTTCAGACATATCCTATATAGGATGTGTAGATATATCCTAAATAGGATGTGTGGACATATCCTATATAGGATGTGTCCGAAGCCTATACGTGAGGCTTAACGCTCCCTCACCCTGACAAGCAACGCCCCCGACGCTTAGGTGTGTCGAGGGCGCTGCCTATGGGGTTGTCTCGCAGCCTCTGCTTAGCGCAGAGCGGTCACAATGTAGGTGAAGTCGTAGTCCTGGTAGGGCAGCTGGTACTCGCTCCTCGGCCAGGCTCCCCAGCTGTTGACGCAGCCCAGTCCGAACTGCCGCTCTTGTATCTGCACGACGGAGAGCTTGCGGGGCGTGAGGTCGCCGCTGTGGTGCTGGATGGCAGACTTGTCCTGCCCGTCGTCCAAGTCCTCGGGCAGGTAGCAGAGTGCGCTCGCCTCCATCGCTCCCGTGGCTGCGAACTGCAGGCCGCGACCCTTCTTGTCGGTCATCTGCCAGTAGCGCACGTCGGTGTGGTTGCCGCTCTCCTGCGGGCGGACGTAGGGGTAGTACTCGTCGGCAGCCTTCGAGGTGTAGAGCCCTATGCGCTGGCTCGTCTTGCGGTCGGTGTAGTTCTCCACGGGGCCTCTGCCGTAGTACTTTATCTCGCCGTACTGCTCGGGCATAACCCACTGCATGCCGAAGCGGAAGAGCTCGGGCTTGTCCTGAGCGTCCTTGTCAACGCTAAGCTGCTCCCGCACCACGAGCTCGCCCTCGGAGGTGAGGGTGTAGGACGTGGTGAGCAGAGCCTTCACCCGCTGAAGCTCTCGTGTGACAGTGATGGTGCGTGCCGTCTCGTCTCCCGTGAGGGCTACGCTCTTGAGCTTGCCGCCCGCGTGCTTCCAAGCGTTGAACCTGCCTTGCAGTCCTGCGCCGTAGTCGTTGTCCGTCGGGGCTCGCCAGAAGTTAGGCGTGACGCTGTAGCCGTCCTCGAGCATAGGCTCTCCGTCAACGTCGAGGTAGTCGAGCGTTCCCGTCCATCTGCCCACGGTCACGCTCACGCCCTTGGCGCTGAGGGTGTAGCAGGCAAGCATGCTGTCCACCTCCACCGTGGCTGTCGCCTCAGCGTCGGTGGCGAGGACGCTCTCACGAGAGGGGAACTGGAACGGCTCCACGACGAACTGCTCCCGTGCTATCACAGTGCCAGCGTCGAGGATGCCCGAAGGGTCGTGGCTGAGCATGAAGTTGATGTTAACGGTCACCTCCTTGCCCGGGTTCTGCTCCTTGGCTTTCTTGCAGAGGTCGGCAAGGCGTGGCAGCCTTAGCGTCTGCGTCTCTTGCGGTGCTGCAGTGAGGCTGTTGTCGCTCACCGAGCCAGCCTTCACGCCCTCGCACATCACCACCGCCTCGAGCGTGATGTCGTCGTCGAGGGGGCGGAAGAAGTTCTCGTTGAACACCTCAAGCGTGCCAGTCTCGCTGTCGAAGCTCTTCACCCAGATGTTCTGCTGCCAGTACTGCACCTCGTAGGCGTGGGGGTTGAACGTGCGGTCGGGGGCAACAACGCCGTTGCAGTTGAAGTTATGGTCGCTTGCGGGGTAGCGCCCCTCGTCGCCTCCGTACATCCAGATATGGTTACCAGTGACCTTGCTCACGCCGCTGATGCCCTGGTCGGCGAAGTCCCAGATGAAGCCGCCTTGGTAGTGCGGGTACTTGCGGATGAGCTCCCAGTACTCCTTGAAGCCGCCAAGGGAGTTGCCCATCGCGTGGGCGTACTCGCACTGGATGAGGGGGCGTGGGTTGTCCCCTTGGGCGTACTTCTCGCAGTTCTCGTAGTTGAAGTACATCGGGCAGAAGATGTCCGTCATCCCCGTCTGCCCCGCCTGCTCGTACTGCACGGGGCGTGAGGGGTCGAGAGCCTTCACCGCCTTGTAGGCAGCCTCGAAGTTGTCGCCGTAGCCGCTCTCGTTGCCAAGCGACCATACGATTATGCTCGGGTGGTTCTTCTGCACCATCACGTTGTGCACGCTCCTCTCCACCACCGTCTGCTGGTACAAGGGGTCTTGGGCGAGCCTCCTGTCGCCGTAGCCCATGCCGTGGCTCTCGAAGTTAGCCTCCGCAACGACGTAGATGCCGTAGCGGTCGCAGAGGTCGTACCAGCGGGGGTCGTCGGGATAGTGGCAGGTGCGCACGGCGTTCATGTTAAGCTCCTTAAGCACCTTGATGTCCGCCAGCATCCTCTCCATGCTCACCACGTAGCCTCCCTCGGGGTCGAGCTCGTGGCGGTCAACGCCCTTGATGAGCACGGGCTGCCCGTTAACAAGGAGCTGCCCACCCTGTATCTCCACCTTGCGGAAGCCAACCTTCTGCACTATCGTCTCCAGCTCCTCGCCGTTCTTGTCGGTGAGAGTGACGTAGAGGGTGTAGAGGTAAGGCGTCTCCGCCGTCCACTTGTGGCAGTTCTTCAGCTGGATGTTCACGAACTGGTTGCCAGTGTTCATCTTGCCTTCCGTCATCGACTCGTACGCCCTCACGCCGTCAGCGTCCTCGAGGCGGAAGTGTATGTGGTTGCCCGAGGCGTTAAGCACGTTGGCAGAGATGCTCAGCTTGCCGTCCTGGTAGTTGTTCTCAAGGTCGGGCGTGACGGTTATGTCCTGTATGCGGCACGTAGGGCGGGCGTAGAGGTACACCTCACGGGCTATGCCGGTGAAGCGCCAGAAGTCCTGGTCCTCGCCGTAAGAGCCGTCGCACCAGCGCATCACCTGCATTGCCAGCAGGTTCTCCTTGCCCGGCTCGAGGTACTTGGTCAGGTCGAACTCCACCTCCACCTTGGAGTCCTCGCTGTAGCCCACCTCCTTGCCGTTCACCCAGAGGCGCAGGTTGCTCGTCGCCGAGCCCACGTGCATGTATATCTGCATCCCGTCCCAGTCCTTGGGGATGACGAGCGAGCGTCGGTAGCTGCCAGTGTAGTTGTTCTTCTCCTCCACGAAGCCGGGCTGGTTAGGGAACTGGTTGCACCAGGCGTAGCCCGTGTTCTTGTAGATGCGGTCGCCGTGCCCGTTGAGCTCGAACAGCCCGGGCACAGGGAAGTCCTCCCAGCCCGTGTCGTCGTACTTAGGCTTATAGAACTCCTCGGGTGCGAGGTTGTGGTCTTTAGCGAAGTTGAACTTCCAGTTGCCCTCCAGCGAGAGGAAGCGCTTGCTCTGCGCCTTGTCCCCCTTGGCGGCGAGCTCCTTAGTCTCGAAGGGGAAGAAGCTTGAGCGCAGGTCCTCCGTCCCCACACGGTTCACCGAGGGGTCGAGCCAAGGCTCTTTGGTCTCTGCGCTGGCTGTGAGGCAGGCTGCGAGAGCCAGCGCGAGAGCGATACGTCTTGTCGTCATAGTGTGTAAATTGTTGTTAAGTGGTTAAGTACTCTGGGGCAAAGATAGCGCAAACGAGATTAACTTGCAAACGATAGTTTGCGACAAAAAGCTCCGCTTTCTTTGCTTGTTGCTCTCGTTGCACTATCTTTGCCCAAGGGAACACAAAGGCAAGAAGATATGCCAGAGATAAGCACTTTCTACGGAATAGCGATTTATATGTATATGAGCGAGCATAACCCGCCTCATTTCCACGTCACGTATCAAGGCTACAAGGCAATCATAACCATCAAGGACGGAATTGTGACGGGAAGCATGCCAAGGAGAGCCTTGAACCTTGTCTTCGAATGGCTCGACCAGCATAAGGACGAGTTGCTCGAGAACTGGGAGAGGCTTTCCCAGGCGGAAGCCCCTCTAAGGATACAACCTCTAAACTAAAGTATGATGAGCCCGATACTCACGATAAGCCATGCGGAGCAGGTGGGGGACTATACCCTGCTGCTTTCCTTCAGCAATGGGGAGACGCGCCGCTTCGACTTCTCTGGGGAGATGCAGAGAGGGATATGCCACAAGCTTAGAGACCCTGACTATTTCCGCCGCTTCACCCTCGACCCGTTCTCCGTTGACTGGAACAACGAGATTGGCTTCGCCCCCGAATACCTTTACGAGAAGGGCGAGCCTATTTGAGATCTTGTTCCCTCGTGGAGGGTCTTACTCCTGAATGTTGTCCCCTTGGGTGGGCTTCACCTCCTCTTCGAAGTCGGTTATCTGGTTCTGGACGAGGATGTTGTACCACTGCACGAGCTTGCGGATGTCGGAGGGATGTACACGGTCCCTGTCGTAGTTGGGCAGGGCTTTGGTCATGAAGGCAGCGAGCTCCTCCTTGCTTGCCTGCTTAAGGTCGAGCTCGACGGGCTTGCCCTCCTGCTGCTCGAGTATGGTCTTGAGCACCTGCCTTAAGGGCACTTCCTCGGAGTCGGTGTACATGGCCACGTCCCCGAGGGATATTATCCTTTCCGTCCCGAATGCGGGCATGCGGCGGTGCGCCTCGTCCAGCGTCTCCACCACGAGTGTGCGCTTCCCTTTCGAGACGAGGCGGAACAGCCCCGGCTTGCCTGATATGGCGAGGATCTTCTTCAGCATAGTATAGTCTTCTTTAGTTGGTTAAGTATGTCTTCTTCGCTTGTGCCCGTCTCGTTGCTGATGACGTGGGTGGCTCGGTCGAGGGCAAGCCCCGTGTCCTGCCTTCGCATCCTCGCCTCCACGTCCTCTTGCGTTGCGCCGAGCCTCCTCATGGCTCTCCGCAGGCGTGTCTCGGGGGATGCTGTCACCACGAGTATCTCGTCCACCTCCTTGTCGAAGCCGCTCTCTAAGAGGATGGCGCTCTCCACGCACACCGTCGGGGCTTCCTGCCTCCCCAGCCACTCACGGAGGTCTCTCCTCACGGCCGGGTGCACTATTGCGTTCACCCGGCGGGCGTTATGCTCCGAGGCGAAGAGATAGGCCGCGAGCAGGGGCTTGTCGAGGCTTCCGTCCCTAAGGAACACCCCGCTGCCCAGCAGCTTTCTCAGGGCTTCCCGCACAGCGGGGTCAGAGCCCATGATGCGTTGAGCCTCCTTGTCGCAGTCGTAACAGGGCACGTTGAGGCGTTCCCTCAGTATCCCGCAGACGAAGCTCTTTCCGCTCCCTATGCCCCCCGTCACCCCGATGCGCCTCATCATTCCAGCGAGTCGGTCTCGGCGTTGTCGCCCTGCTCTATCAGGTAGTCCACCTCCTGCGGCTCTATGCGCACGTTGGAGACCCCTTCGGGCACGTTGTGCAGGGAGAGCGGTATCTTCGTCTTCCCCTCCCGCTGGCAGGCGAGTATCTCCTCGTAGGTTAGCAGTATCACGAAGTCGTCGGCGCTCAGCTCCTTGCTGTTCGTGTAGCCCACCGTGAAGCTTACCTGCACGGAGGAGGGGAAGGTGGTGAGGAACTTGTCCGCCGGGAAGTTGGAGGTGTGGATAGGCACGTCGAAGGAGTTCTCCACGTACACGTCCACCTCCACGTCTAACCTCACCTGGTCTGTGCTGTACTTAGCTCCCTTAAGCCCCTCAAGCCCGACGTTGAGGGAGGTGTTAGCGTCCACCTCTTCGAGGCTTACTGGCGTTGTGTAAACGGCAGTGAGGGTGTCCAGCACGTCCTGCGTGGCGTAGACATCCACCTCGGCAGGCGTGGGCTTGACCTCGAGCAGGTAGCAGTCGGGCGAAGGGTCTATCGTGCCAGCCACCTTAACGGGGACGGACTTGTAGAGCCCGTGGTTGAAGTAGAACTCCAGCGTGTCGGGCGAGACGCTGAGTATCTTTGTGGTTGAGAGCAGGCTTCCGCTTATCAGCCTCTGCGCCTCGGCGGTGCCTATGCTCACCCTTCCGCTCTCGCCAGCCGCTGCCACGTCGTTGAAGGAGACCTCAACGGGCGGCACTCCGTAGCGGATGTAGTGTATGAGCGACGTGCCCTTGTCGCTCACCTTCACCCTCAGCTCGCTTGGCAGGGGGGAGGTTATCACCACCCCCTCAGGCACGTTCACCAGCTCAAGCTTCACGGTCAGCTTCTTCTCCAAGGTCTCGTCCAGCGTCTGTAGCATCCAGAAGACGGCTGAGATGGCGAGGAAGAAGAGGAAGACCAGGAACTCCCTGAAGCGAGGGCTTGAGAGGAAGTCGCTGATCCTTTTCCAGAAGCTTTGCAGCCTGTACCTGTCCATCTTGCGGGGAGCGGCTTAGGGTAGGGTAGGGGTGTTTATTTTTTGTCGGCTGAGGGAGCGGAGGCGAAGACGGAGTTCTTGTCCACCTTTATCTTCACGTCACGGGCAATCTCCACGATGAGCGTGTTGTCCTCCTCAGAGATCTGCCTCACCGTCCCGTATATGCCTCCAGCCGTCACCACCTGCGTGCCTACGCCGATGGAGTTGCGGAAGTTCTGCAGTTCCTTTTGCTTCTTCTGCTGGGGGCGTATCATGAAGAACCACATGATGGCGAAGATAACCACCATCATAATGATAAAAGACATGTTCCCGCCGCCTCCGGCAGCCATAGTGATCAGTAGTGTCGTGTTCATATCCTTGTCTTAGAGTTAGTTATCCATATCTTTTACGAGCAGCCCCTCCTTCACGAGGCGGCGGCACAGGGAGTCGAGCATCCCGTTCACGTACGAGCCGCTGCGGGGCGTGCTGTAGTCTTTCGCTATCTCGACGTATTCGTTAATGCTCACGCTGACGGGTATGCCGGGGAAGGAGAGTATCTCGGCCAGCGCCACCTGAATGATGTAGAGGTCCATCCTCGCTATGCGGTCCAGCTCCCAGTTCTTCGTCTGCTCGGAGATGAGCCCTCGGTAGAACTCCTGGTTGGTGAGGGCGTTCCTGAGTATCTGGCTTGCGAACTCTTTGTCCTCGTCGTTGCTGAAGTCGGGCAGCAGCTCTTGCTCTTTGCCCTTCTGCTCGTCGAAGCGACGTATGGTCTTCAGCACGAAGGTGTCAACGATGAACTTGTCGTCGTTCCAGTAGAGGTTAGCCCCCTCCAGTATCTCGTCCAGCTCCTCGTTCTCGCACAGCACGTTCCGGTATATCTTCCGCCAGAGCTCGCGGTCTTCCTCGTAGGAGCTCTCGGGGCTCGCGGTATAGTCCAGGAAGAAGTCCCTCGTGGAGATGTTGCTGAAGAGCCGCCTGAGGAAGTCCTCCTCTTCTTCCAGCCAAGAGAAGTGCTGGTGCGAGCGCCACTTCTCCAGCTGCTCGTTGTCCCTCAGCTGTGCTATGAAGCGGTTCTTCATCAGCTTCACTGCGGGGGGAGTCGGCTCGCATAGCCTTACGGCCCGCGCCACCTGGCTCTCAATTACCCTGCGGGCTATGCTGTCGAGGCTAAGCAAGAGCGAGAGGAGCTGCATATAGAGGCTGTAGGCCTGTGCGAGGCTGTGGAAGAGTTCTTTCTCCGTTGTGTCTATTGATTTGCCCTCGTTGAGATAATAAGCGTACACTATCTGGACAGTCTTCAGCCTGATTAATTCACGGTTGATCATATACTCGCTTCGCTTCGGTAGAGTGCAAAATTAGGCAATTCGCGGGGAAACGACACGATTTGCGCCTTGTTTTTTTGTGTGGCTAAGGTTAACCCCTCGTGGCGAACGCACGGTCTTTTTCTAAAAGTCGCGCCGACTTTTTCCCTCGACCGCGCATTCTTTTGCCCCAAAACCGCCGATGTTTTTCCCCCGTCCGCACGGGTCGGGGACGTTGGGGCGGGGCTATCTCCCGAGTGCGCGATTAGGCAATCCGCGGGGAAATAAAGAGATTAGTGCCTTGTTTTTTTGGAAGTCTCACAAAAAATTCCAAATTTTGGCGGCAGTAAATACCTATATATTAATTATGGAAGACAATGTTAGACCTAATGCCATGCCAGCCAAGGAGATAGCCTTTTCCAAGGTCATCAAGGCGGGCAGGCGCATCTACTACGTGGATGTGAAACTCAACCGCAAGGACGAGATGTACCTCTCCATCACCGAGAGCAAGAAGATTGTGACGGGTGAGGGAGACGACTCGCTGGTGAACTTTGAGAAGCACAAGATATTCGTCTACAAGGAGGACTTCGACAAGCTGAAGGAGGCTATCGGCGAGGCCATAGACTACATTGAGATGCGCCAGGGAAAGGCGGAGCCAAGGAGAGAGGAGGACACTGACGAGATAAAAATCGACATCGATTTTTGATATTGCCGGCGAAAAGCAGTAATTTTGCCCCGCTTTTTCGGGCACATCAGAGAGTGTGATGGCGAATTAAGCACTGAACTTAATTTATAGTAACACAACAAAACAGAAGAGAAAAGACAATGAAGAGTATTGACATCAAGGGCGTAGGCCGCACCGCCAACGGGAAGAAGGGGGCTAAGCTGACACGCCGTGAGGGCTATGTACCCTGCAACATCTACGGGGAGAAGAAGGGAGACAACGGGCTGCCAGTGGCTGAGAGCTTCGCAGTGAAGACGGAAGACCTTAGGAAGCTTGTCTACACGCCCGACATCTTTGTGGTGAACCTCGACATCGACGGCACGCCGCACAAGGCGGTGATGAAGGAGCTGCAGTTCCACCCCGTGACGGACCGCATCCTGCACATCGACTTCTACGAGGTGACGGAGCAGAAGCCCATCATCTTCGAGGTGCCCATCAAGCTGAACGGCTTGGCGGACGGCGTCAAGGCAGGCGGCAAGCTGGTGGCTAACGTGCGCAAGCTTAAGGTGAAGGCACCCTACACGCAGATACCCGACCGCCTGAACATAGACGTGACCTCCCTCGCCCTTGGCAAGACCATCAAGGTGGCTGAGCTGAGCTTCGAGGGCTTGGAGCTGATAACCAGCCCGAGCGTGGTTGTCTGCCAAGTGAAGATGACCCGCAGTGCCATAAGCGCGGCGGCTAAGGAACAGTAAGATAACTGAGTATGAAGGAGGCAGGACAGCGAATAGCCACGGGCGTTTGCTGCCCCGCCTTGCTTTTGTAAGATGGGCTTATTCTCGTTCTTCAGAAGGAAGAAGCAAGGCACACCCGCTGAGATGAAGTATCTGATAGCAGGACTGGGCAACGTGGGCGACGACTATGCCGGCACACGGCACAACGTGGGCTTCCGTGTGGTGAACGCCTTGGCCGAGGAGGCTGGGGCGCAGTTCGCCGACAAGAGGTACGGCCTCATAGCCAAGATGAGGGTGAAGAACAGGGAGCTTACCCTGCTCAAGCCCTCCACCCTTATGAACCTCTCGGGCAACGCCGTGCGCTTCTGGCTCGGGAAGGAGAACATCCCCTTGGAGAACCTGCTCGTCGTCTGCGACGACCTTAGCCTGCCCCTCGGCACCATCCGCATGAAGCCCTCAGGCTCGGCGGCAGGGCACAACGGGCTTAAGCACATCGCCCAGACTCTTGGCACTGAGGCTTACGCCAGGCTCAGGGTGGGCATCGGCAGCGACTTCCCCCGAGGGGGGCAGATAGACTTCGTGCTTGGGCGCTTCCCCGAGGAGGACGAGGCGGTAATCAACCAGAAGGTAAAGGTGGCTGCTGAGGCTGTGAAGGCGTTCGCCCTCAGCGGGGTGCAGTTCGCAATGAACCAATATAACGGCAAGTGAAGATGGACTTAGTAGAGCGTTTCCTTAAGTACGTCTCCTTCGACACGCAGAGCTCAGAGGAGACCGCAGACCGCTGCCCAAGCACGGAGCGGCAGATGGCTCTCTCGGAGCATCTCTTCAAGGAGTTGCAGGCTCTCGGGCTTGAGGACGTGGAGATGGACAGCCACGGCTACGTCTACGCCACGCTGCCCGGGAACACCACCAAGCAGGTGCCCACGATAGGCTTCATCGCACACATAGACACCAGCCCCGATGCCCCAAGCAAGGGCGTTAAGCCACGCCTCATAGAGCACTACGACGGGGGGGACATCCAGCTCTCAGAAGGCATCAGGACCACCGTTGAGCAGTTCCCCGAGCTGCTCAACCACAAGGGCGAGACACTTATAGTCACCGACGGGCGCACCCTGCTTGGTGCCGACGACAAGGCAGGCGTCGCGGAGATAGTGACCGCTATGGAGCGCCTCCTGGAGCACCCCGAGATACCCCACGGCAAGGTGCGCATCGCCTTCAACCCCGACGAGGAGATAGGCAACGGGGCGCACCTCTTCGACGTGGAGCGGTTCGGCTGCCAGTGGGCTTACACCATGGACGGCGGCGAGGCGGGGGAGCTGGAGTACGAGAACTTCAACGCCGCTCAGGCGAGGGTCGTCATAAGGGGGCGCAGCGTGCACCCCGGCTACGCCAAGGGCAAGATGCTCAACGCCTCGCTCCTGGCCAGCGAGTTCGCCCTCTCGCTTCCCGAGGGCGAGCGCCCCGAGACCACAGAGGGCTACGAGGGCTTCTTCCACCTCTGCTCGGTGCGTGCCACCGTGGAGGAGGCGGAGCTTAGCTATATAATACGAGACCACGACACAGCCCGCTTCGAGGGGCGCAAGCAGGCCATCGTGCGGCTTGCCGAGAGCCTCACGGAGAAGTACGGCGAGGGCGTGGTGACAGTCACCCTCAAGGACCAGTACCGCAACATGCTCTGCCAGCTCGAGGGCAAGCCCCACATCACGGACATCGCCCGAGAGGCCATCGAGGAGGCGTGCGGCTCGTGCAAGGTAGTGCCTATACGAGGCGGCACGGACGGGGCGCAGCTCTCCTTCCTGGGGCTTCCCTGCCCCAACATATTCGCCGGGGGGCTCTTCTTCCACGGGCGGCACGAGCTTGTGCCAGTAGAGAGCATGGAGAAGGCAGTCGAGACCATCGTCAATATATGCAGGATAACGGAGGAAAGGGCGTGAGGTACAGAGAGGAGACGAGGCATGGCACCCTTCGAGAAAGGGTTGTAGAGGCCCTTCGGCAAAGGGTTGTAGAGGCCCTTCGCAAAAGAGGTGTAGACCCCTTTCGCAAAAGAGGTGTAGACCCTTTCGCCCAAAGAGGTGTAGACCCTTTCGCCCAAAGAGGTGTAGACCCCTTTACCCAAAGAGGTGTAGACCCCTTTACCCAAAGAGGTGTAGACCCCTTTCGCGGGCGCCATAATAGAGAGAACCTTAACCTTAGGTATGCGTGATGGCTAACGAGGAGGCACGTGTGGACAAGTGGCTGTGGGCGGCCCGCGTCTTCAAGACACGGACCCTCGCGGCGGACGCCTGCAAGATGGGGCGGGTCACCCTCAGGGGCGCCCAGGTGAAGCCCTCAAGGCTCATAAAGGCTGGCGACACCATAGACGTGCGCAAGCCGCCCGTCACCTACTCCTTCCGCGTCCTGCAAGCCATAGAGAAGCGTGTGGGAGCGAGGCTCCTGCCCGAGGTGCTGGAGAACGTCACGCCCCCCGAGCAGTACGAGCTGCTGGAGATGAGCCGCATAGGCGGCTTCGTGGGCAGGGCAAGGGGAACGGGCAGGCCGACGAAGAAAGACCGCCGCAGCCTCGATGAGTTCACTGAGACAGCACCAGAGTTCTATGCCGACGCGGCATTTGAGTTCGACCTCGACGACGACACAGACTAACACATCAATAATACTTATACCTATGAGAAAACTTACCTTTACCCTCGCCCTCCTCTCGGTCGCTGCCTTCGCCTTCGCTGAGACGGACAGGGAGGACATCACGAGCCAGTACCTCAAGAACCCCTCCTTCGAGGAGGACGACCTCAGCTCACTTACCAAAGAGACCACCCGCGGAGGCTATCCCTTCACCTCCGTCACGGACTGGACCTTCACCTCTTCCCTTAGCTCAGGCTACGGTCAAGCGGAGTTCATGACGGCGGAAGCCACTGCCACCGACAATGACTACGGAGCGCCTGGCTCCCCCTCCGACGGCACGCAGATGGTCTACCTCAGGGACGCCTGGAACAGCACCTCCGCCTCCCTTATGCAGAGCGTGACACTGCCTGCGGGCACTTATGCCCTCTCTGTGGACAACAAGTGTGTGACTGAGGGCAGCGGGCACTCCGTTAACCTTGTGGCGGGCGACACCCGCACAAGCCTCACCTTCCAAAGCTCAATGCCCAGCCAGTGGAGCACGGCAGAGCTGGTGTTCACTCTCGACGAGGAGACCACGCTGGATGTTGGCGTGTCCCTTAGCTTTGCTAATGTAGCCAAGGGAGGCTCAGTGCTGCTCGACAACTTTCGCCTCTACCAGTACCCCGAGGGCTACGAGGAGCCTGAGGAGACAGACGTGACATCGCCCACCGAGGGAGTGATAACGCAAGACTTCGTACGCGAGGCGGACATGATGGCGGACATACTGCAGATGATAGCCAACTTCAGCCAGTATATGGTCAACGACTTCTACTACTGCGTCGAGACGAACAGCATAAACGAGGACTGCGGCTACTTCAAGGGCGAGAGCTCGGGAGCCTCCAACGAGGAGGGCGTTCGCACCAACGCCGACCTCTCCATGCTCTGCGCCTTCCTCGTGAAGTACGCCAAGAATAAGGTCACGCTGCCCTCGGGCGTGACGTGGTCAACCTTAGAGGACCTTGCCAAGAGGTCGCTCATCTTCGCCTACTCCACCCACAAGGCCAACAAGCTGAAGATAACCTCAAGCGGAGACTACTGGGGCAGCACCGCGGCAAGCGACTACGTGTGGGAAAGCTCCCTCTGGGCGCTCTCGGTGGCTTACTCGGCTTACTTCCAGTGGGACAGCCTCTCGGACACTCAGAAGAACTACATCTATGCAATGCTCAAGGCGGAGTGCAACTACGAGCTGGAGCGCACCATCCCCACGGGCTACTCGGGCGACACCAAGGCCGAGGAGAACGGATGGGAGGCAGGCATACTGGCTGCCACCCTCGGGCTCTTCCCCGACGACCCACTGGCCGACAAGTGGTTCAGCCGCCTCAGGGAGTTCGCCATCAACAGCTACTCTCACTACACCGACGCATCGAACACCACGGTCATCGACCCCTCGTACGACAATAAGACGGTAGCCGACCTCTACATAGGCGACAACCTCTACACGGACTACACCCTGCAGAACCACAGCCTCTTCCACACCAGCTACCAGAACGTCGTTATGCAGGAGCTCGGCGAGGCAGCCCTCGCCCTGAAGATGTTCCAAGGGAGCAACGAGAAGTGGCAGACCAACGCCCTTATGCACAACAACCAGGAGGTGATGGACAGCGTGCTCAACTGGCTCGCACTCACCGACGGGGAGCTGGCTATGCCTAACGGCAACGACTGGAGCCTCTTCCTCTACGACCAGATAACGAGCTACACGACGCAAGCTTGCTTCCAGAGCGACCCCAACGCCCTCATGCTCGAGAACATGGCGTACAAGAACATCAAGGCACGCCAGCAGACCACCTCGGACGGCTCTTGGCTCCTTCGCCCCGACGTTGGAGCAAGGCGTATGGGAGTGGAGGGGCACCGCGTGATGATGACCTACCTCATGCACCTCGCCATCTCTACGGCAGACCTCACCCCGACCGACTGGGAGGCGTTCCGCTCCTCTCACAGCGAGGCTAAGGTCTTCCCCTGCCAAGACGTGGTGAGAGCCTTCACGAAAGACCGCTTCACCACCTTCTCCTGGAGCTCAGGACTTAGCAGCTACACGGGCTACTTCGCCTCCAACACGCCCGACAAGAACAAGATACTCGTGCCTTACCGCGCCAACAACACGGGCAACCTGCTGGGCTGGTACACCGTGAGCGGGCAGAGCACCAACGCCACGCCAGTGGTAAGCGGAGAGTTCGACCTTGACGGGGACGCTTACACAATGAACGGGGAGCTTAAGACCAACGGCTCTACCCTCGACCATCGCTTCGCCATCTACTCAACGCCGGGCAACGCCGTCATCTACCTCGACTACGTGACGGGGCTCTCCTCGGGCACTATCACCGGGGAGTACGGAGGCTTGCTCGCCATCAGCACCGACGAGCTGACCAAGCTCAAGCGCACCCTCTACTACGCCAGCGGAGACGGCTCTGACCACAAGCAGCTCGACGGCACAAGCCTCACCACCTTCAGCTCCGACTGGGTGAACATAGACAACGAGCTCGGGGTCATCGGGCAGAACGGCAAGAAGATGGCGTTCGGCGACCGTGAGGAGAACAACAGCATCTACACCTCCAAGCTCTACCCGATGTACAGCACTACGAGCCGCACGTTCAAGAGCGGCACGGTGGTGGACAGGCGAGGCCTTGTGTACTACAGCAGCGTGGACGCTGAGACGACTGCCGAGATGAACTCCCGCCTTGTCACCCTCACCGACCAAGTGCCCGAGGGATGGAACGCCCTGATAGCCTCCGACCCTGACGACACACGCTACCTGCTCATCGCCAACTTCCAAGGCGAGACAGAGGAGGCCACGCTCACTGACATTCAGGTGAACGGCTTAGCCCCAGTCTTCAAGCAGGAGACCACCATCACCGACAGCAAGTCCACCGCCACCTTCTCCCTCCAGCAGAACCACTCCGAGGGCAGCGTGCTCTCCTTCCTCGTCGAAGGCTCGGGGCTGACGGCTCAGCTCGACAACGACAGCTCCGCCTACGTGGCAGTGGCAACCAGCGGAGACCTGACCGTCCACATCGGGCAGGCAAGCCGTGAGATAAGCGTGCAGGAGGGAGACACCCTCTACATCACCCTCGACCAGGAGGGCAACATCACCTACGAGCAGACATCCCTCCCTGAGGCAGAGTACGACCCCACGAGCCTCATCGTGAACCCTAACTTCGACGAGGGCACCAACGGCTGGGAAGGCTCCCCCTCGGTAAGCTACAGCTGCGCGGAGAAGTGGAACACCACATTCGATGTCTACCAGACCATAACGGGGCTCACCCCGGGGCTCTACCGCCTCTCGTGCCAAGGCTTCTACCGTGACGGGGGCTACGCCTCGGCAGCCTCCCTCAGGAGCTCGGGCAAGGAGGTGCTCAACGCTTACCTCTACGCCAAGAGCACCGTGGGCGACACCGCCTGCGAGGTGGACACTGCGCTCGTCTCCATCTTCACCGAGGCGGGAAGCATAGGCACGGTGGGAGTAAGCACGAGCTTCGGCTACGTGCCCAACACGATGGAGCAGACGCACCAGTACTTCCTCGCCGGGCTCTACCCCAACTCGCTCGAGCCGCAGGTGGGGGAGGACGAGACCCTCACCATAGGCGTGCGCAAGACCGTCGCCGTCTCAGACGACTGGGCTATCTTCGACACCTTCACCCTCGAGTACCTCGGGCAGGCGCCTGACGAAGAGGTAGAAGAGGGTGAGGGCGAAGGTGAAGAAGAAGGCGAAGGCGAGAGCGGGGAGGAAGAGGAGGAGGAAGACCCAACCGGTCTCAGCCCCGTCTCCGCCCAGGCCTCCGCAGTGAAGGTCTACACCCTCACGGGAGCGCGCATCCCCGAGGGCGACAGCCTCCAGCCCGGAGTGTACATAGTGAACGGCAGGAAGGTGCTGCGCTGAGCAATGCGCCTCTAAGGCTAAGGGGAGGGCAGGCCCACTCAGGGCTTGCCCTCCCTCTCTTAGTGACCCGCCGTTAAGCCTCTTATACAGGTGTCGTATACCTGCTAACAAGCAGGTGAATTGAGGTGCTAACAAGCAGGTGAATTGAGGTGCTAAC
>JAJPYQ010000091.1:0-18517 GCA_021204865.1 Prevotellaceae bacterium
CAGATAATTTTAGACGGTACACCACATTTAACCATATCGCCTCCGCGGTGGTCCCAAGGGCGCACAATCCGCGATGGTGGCCCAGTGGCGACTTTAAGGGGCTTGGCGGGCGATTTCCGGGGGTCAGTAAAGCCCGCCTTGGGCGGGAGCGCACAATTGGCGCAAGGGGTGCGAAAAAGTAAGATAGCACGCGCCGGGGCAGCTTTCGCCTCAATATCAGGCTACAGGCGGGGGAGAGTAAGCGCAGGGACCGCAACGCCTTCGACGGAGCGACCGAGAACGGTCCGACGGAGGGATTGCGAACGGTCCGACGGAGCGACCGCAAAGGGTACAATGCAGGGACCGCAAAGGGTACAATGCAGGAACCGCAAAGGGTACAATGCAGGGACCGCAAAGGGTCAGTAGTGAGGCGTGGCGAAGTAAACCCCCAGCGGGGGTTTCAGAAGAGTAGCCGTGGGTTAAGCGAAGCGATACCCACGGATTCGGTGCGATAGTAGGTTGAGTGCCGGAGGTACTCAACAACACCCACAAACGCAAGCAAAAGGGTTGAGTACCTCCGGCACTCATTTGGTCGTGCCGACCAACCGTGGGTTGTTCAACGCTCGTGCAAGTGAGAGAAGAGCAGCTTGCTGCCTCTTCCGAGCGCAGCCGAGCCTCGCCGAAGGCCACCCACGGCTACTCGTATTGAACGCTCGTGCAAGCGAGAGCAAACAAGCTTGCTTGATTTGCCGAGCGCAGCCGAGCCTCGCCGTAGGCAACCCCCTCTGGGGGTTCTTCCGTGGCTCGACCCACGGCTACGCTTATGCAGTGGGTGCCCTTTGCTGCCGCCTTAATAAAGAAAAGGACTTCCCCTCGGAAGGGGAAGTCCTTATACCTTATGTATATATGTTCTGCCTACTTGCGGGGTTTCTGCTGCCTGCCGCCGTCGAAGTGCTGCATTAGGCGGCGGTTGAAGTCGTCGGCGGCGAGGATGGCGGCGTAGACCTTCTTGGGTGACACCGCCTTGCACAGCTTCTTGTAGTACTCCACCTGTATCTTGGCCGCCTCCGCCTCCAGCTCGGCTATCTTGCTGACGGTGGCGCTGTAGTCCTTCTCCGTGGCGCTCGAGGCGGGATGGTTGCGCTTCAGGGCCTGCGCCTGACCGGCGTACTGGCGCTGCTTGTCCTTCATCTCGCGGTAGATGGGGAAGAACTTGTCCGCCTCCGCCTTGGTGAGCTTAGCCGCCTTGGTGATGTAGCTCTCCTGCTTAGCCCTGAACTCCTCGGGGCTGAAGCGGCCTGGACGCTGCGCCGCAGCCGTAGAGAGCAGCAGCGCGAGGCTTAAGCAGAATAATATTGCCCTCTTCATAGCCATGTCACTGCGCCTCGGTAAGGTAAAGCTCAATGTCCGAGCTGCTTATCATGGCGTAGTCGAACACGTCGTCAATGTAGTCGTCCTGATATTCCAGCTCAATGTCGCTCTCGGCGAGCCGCTGCTCGTGCCTTGAGTGTAACAGGAACGTCAGCCCCACGCCGAATGCCACGAGCAGGACTGCCGCGTAGCGCCACACGTATCGGAGGCTGAACACGTTTCGTTTCCTCGCGGGCAGTTGGCTCATCACCCTGTCGGTGAGGCTGTCGAAGTACCCTTCCGGTACGCGGAACGGGTTGTCTGCCCCCTCTGTTATCTGCCTGATGAAGTCTTCTTCTTGCATAGTCTGTTTCTCTTTGCTGTTAAGACGAGGAAAAGTCTTTATGGTTTAATCGTTGGAGCGGAAGAACTCCGATATTTTTCTCACCGCGTGGTGGTACGAGGCTTTAAGCGCCCCGACGCTTGTGCCGAGCAGTTGGCTCATGTCCTCGTAGCGCATCTCCTCGAAGTATTTCAGGTTGAACACCTGCCTCTGCCTGAGGGGCAGCGAGGCGATGGCGGCTTGCAACAGGCGTTGTGTCTCGTCGCCGTCGAAGTAAGGGTCGCTCTCCAGCTGGGCGGACACGCTGTTTTCCTGGTCGTCTATGCTCACCGCCTTCCTCTTCTGACGCTCCAGGAAGTTGAGCGTCTCGTTGCTTGCTATGCGGTAGAGCCAGGTGGAGAGCTTAGCCTCGCCTCGGAAAGCGTCCAGCCCCGTCCACGCCTTGATGAAGGTGTTTTGCAGGATGTCGTCGGTGTCGTCGTGGCTAAGCACCATGCGCCTTATCTGCCAGTAAAGCTTCTCCTTGAAGTGGTCGACGACCTGCGTGAAGGCAAGCGCGCGTGTCCTCTCGTCTCTCAGCAGCCGTACTATCTTCTCTTCGTCGTACACTTCTTCGAGGCGGTTAAGGGGGTGTGGCTTCCTGTCGTCTCTGCCTTTGGGGAACCTTGTTAGTGTTGATGCGGGGGCGGTGTCAGCGGATGGATATCTTCCTTACCACGTCGCCCACCTTAAGAATGTAGAAGCCTCCCGTCAGGTTGCCGAGGCTCAGCTGCTTGCTGTCGCTGTCAATGCGGTAAGTGGCTATCTTCACGCCCGTGAGGTTGTACACCTCCAGCGCCAAGCCCTCGGCGCCGCTGATGGACACCCTTGTGCCGCTCACCGTCAGAGTAACGGCCTGCATCTCCGTCTCCACGTCACCGTCGCTCTCGCTCTGTGCAGAAACACCGAGCGGGGCGCACACCAAAAGGGCGGCAAGTGCTATGATACGGAGAGCTTTAAGCATAGTTAAGTACATTCTTCGGGGGCAAAGGTAGGCAATAATCGCTTGCTTCCAAATATTTCTTCGTGTTTTTCTTGCCTTTTAGCCTTATTTATTGCTTAAAAGGCTTGTTAAGGCTTCCCGAGGGGCTCTTTCGTGTCGCTTAATCTTCGCCTATGGACAGGCGCAGCCCCTCGTCGGCGAGCACAGTGTTAGGGAACACCTCCTGCGCCTCCCTGAGCAACTCCTGCTCGTCCTTCAGCCTTGAGGAGTAATGCCCTATGCATAGCTTCCTCACGCCCGCCCGCTTGGCTATGGTGGCGGCTTGCGTGCTGGTGCTGTGGCAGGTCTGCTTGGCGCGCAGCTCGTCTTGGGCGGAGAAGGTGGCCTCGTGGAAGAGAAGGTCGACACCCTCGAGCCACTCCGAGAGCCTTGGCTCAAAGCTCGTGTCGCTGACGTAAGCCCACGAGCGGGGAGGCGTGGGGTCGGTGGTGAGGCGCTTGTTGGGGATAACAGTGCCGTCGGGCAGCGTCCAGTCCGCCCCCTCCTTTATGCCGTTGATGTGGCAGACGGGTATGCCGAAGGCGTCTATCATCTCACGGCGGATGTGCCTTGCCCCAAGTTTCTCCCTGAAGAGGTAGCCGCAGCAAGGCACGCCGTGCCTCAGCGGCAGGCTCCACGCCTCCAGCCGCCTGTCCTCGTATATCAGGGTGTACTCACGGGGGTCTAAGCTGTGGAACACAATCTCGTAGCCCGCCTCGTGGCAGAGGTGGGAGGTGACGAAGCTTACGAAAGGCTCAAGCGACTGGGGAGCGTGTATGTGCAGCTGCGCCGTCCTGCCCAGCAAGCCCATCGTGTTCACGAGCCCCGGCAGACCGAAGCAGTGGTCTCCGTGCTCGTGGCTGAGGAAGATGTGTCCCAGCCTGCCTATGCCCAGTCCTTGGCGGGCAAGGCGTGTCTGCGTGCCCTCGCCGCAGTCCACCATGAAGAGCTTCCCCCTCGTGGAGAGCACCTGCGAGGCGGGGCGGTGCTTTTGCATAGGGTTAGCCGAGCCGCAGCCCAAGATATGCACGCTAAACTCTTCCATATTCCTTTGTCCCTTTCCTTTGTGTTCTCTCTTGCCTCTTACTTCGCCTTTGCGAGGGTGAGCACGCTGAAGCGCGCGTCGGGGTTCTCCCGCATTATCGCCTCTGCGCAGACGCTGATGGTCGCCCCTGTTGTCAGCACGTCGTCGACGAGCAGGAGGTGCCTTAAAGGTGTCTTGCGGGCTACGAAGACGCCCTGCACGTTGTCCCTCCTCTGGCTGCCGCTCGTCATACGTGTCTGCGACACGTTGTTCACCCCTCGCCTCACAATGCCTTTGCCCACCCTTATGCCCGTCGCGCGGCTCAGCCCCTTGGCCAGCTGGGCGCTCTGGTTGTAGCCCCTCTTGAGCTGCCTGCGCCAGTGCAGCGGCACCGCCACTATCGCGTCCACTCCCTCGAAGAAGCCTTTCCCTCTCAGTTGCTGTCCGATGAGCAGCCCCATACTGCTGCCGATGTCGGGGCGGTGTCCGTACTTCAGCTGCATCAGCAGCGGGTGGGAGGGAGCGTCCTTGCCGTAGTAGAGGTGGCTGTAGCCCCGCTCTATTGGGAAGCGCCCGTAGAAGAGGCGTGTCACCTCGTTCTCCACGAGGTCTTTGATGCGTGTGTAGGGCAGCCCCAGCAGGCAGCGGCCGCAGACGAGCCTCTCCGAGGGGGTGAGCGTCTCGTGGCACACGGCGCAGTAGCGCGGGCTGAGCAGGTTGAGAAGGTCGCTTAGCAGTCTCACGCCGCTAAGGTAGCTAAAAAGAGCTTCACGGGCAAGCTAACACAACCCCTTCGGGGTTATTCTATGATAGCCGCGGGCTGCAGCAATGAAAGCCCCTTCGGGGCTAACGTTAGGGACCGCAACGCGTCCGACGGAGGGACTGCAACGCGTCCGACGGAGGGATTGCAACGCGTCCGACGGAGGGACCGCGGCGGGCATAAAGAACCCCCTCCTCTTCTTGCGAAGGGGAGGGGGATTAGGTCAGGTTGTCCGGAAGGGTCTTACTTCACCAGCACCTTCTCAACGCTTACGCTGCCGTCGGCGTGCGTCTTCCGGAGGATGTTGATGCCCTTGGCGGGACGGGCCAGCTGCGTGCCGTCGACGGTGAAGACCTGCGTCTTTACCACGTCTGCCTCAGAGCCGTTCTCCGTGTCGCTCAGAGCCTCGATGCCGGTGGGCGTCTCTGTGCCGAGGTACAGCAGCTCGAAGTTGTTCCAGATGGTCCAGTCGCTGCTGATGTGAACGTCCTTGCGCAGCCCTACCGTCAGCGTTCCGTCCGTCACGGCAGCGTCGGCGCTTGTCCAGTAGTAGTCCTCCACGTCTTCGTTGAGAGTGATGTACTCAAGGAACGAAGACATCGAGTTGGCAACGTACACATCAGCCTCGCCGTATGTGACAGTAGCCTCACCGTCAACGAGGGGGTCTTCTGTCATCAAGCCGTCGAGCACGTTGCATATCGGGCGACCCACGGTGTTAGCCATCAGCAAGACGTTCTGCCCGTATGTCGGGTCAACGAGGAGGGAGTCAGCGTTGTCGGCGTTAGAGCCAGCGCGGTAGAAGCCCTGCACCCTTACGCGGTAGTAGCCAGTGGGCAGCCCCTTAACGGTCTGCGAGAGGTTGAACGAGTTGTTGTTGTAGCACTCGTATGCGTAGTTACTACCGTCGTTGTTAGAGCCCTCTGTGCCGCCATCCCTCTCGAGCGTCCAGAAGAGGGTGTAGTTCTCGGTGTCGTAGCCCTCGAAGTCAGCGTTAAGCAGGGCTGGGGTGATGTCGACTGGGTTGTCCTCGCTTGCGCTGTCCATGTCAACGCCGGAGATGACATACGAGGTGAAGCCAGTGGCCAGGTCGCTGGTGTACTGCTCAATCTCGTCGTTGTTCTCGAAGCCGTCGTCCAGGGCTGCTGCTATCTCGTCGAGCAGCTCAGGATAATCCTCGTCGTCGCAGTTCTCAAGGCGGGCGTCAAGCATCACGTATTCAGAGTAGAGCGTGAAGTTCTGCTCCAGCGTGTCGTACAGGTCGAGAGCCTCGTTGGCGTAGGCGATAGCCTCTGTGAGCTGCTCTATAACCTCGTTGATAGCGTCCTCGTCGTCATCAGCGCATCCCTCAGCAGCGTCTATTGCAGCGATCAGCTTGTTGTCAGCCTCGCTTACCAGCTGCCCTACCTCGTCGTCCAGCGTCTCTGCCTCCTTTGCGAGGGACATCATCTGGTTGTAGAGGTCTTCAAGGTTAACGCCCATGTAGTAGAGCTTGAACTTGCTGCCATATACCCAGTTGCAGTTCGTGCTTATCAGCTCCACGCCGAGGTCTATGCTGCCGTCCGCTGTGTGGAAGAACGTGTGCTCTGGGTGCATCATCAGCTGGTTGGGGGTTGTTCCCTCTTCAGCCTTCTCTGCCACGAGCTCTTCCCACATCGTCTCGTCGTGCGTGCACTCTGTCTTAGCCTCCACGCCGTCGTCGCTGAAGAGGTAGACGCCAGAGGGCAGGTCGGTGCTGTGCTGAGCCACCATGCTGCACGTGAGCATATAAGAGCCACGGGGCATAGCGTCGATGGTCTGGTAGAGCTTCTCGTCGGCAAGACCTCCACTGCTTGATGACTGCCATGCGGCGAAGGCGTGGTAGAAGGTCTCGTTGTCGTTCAGGTCAGCCACGTTGCAGTCGTCGTTGGGGAATGTGCTGCTGCTGTACACCAGCACGCCGTTGGTGTTCTGCCAGGGAGAGAGGCTGCCCGTCTCGGTGAAGTCAGCGTTCTGGAGGTAGAGGCGTGTCACCTCAAGCGGGTTCTCTGCGCTTGCTATGGGCAGACCGTACTCGGTGATGAGCTCAACCAGCCAGTCGTTGTAAGCGTCGACGTACTCCTGGATAGCCTCGGGGGTTATGGAGCGGTCGGTGTAGTAGTCAATCAGGTTGTCGTACTGGTCAGCCAGTGCGCCTGCTATGTCCTCGTAGGCACCTTGGTAGGTCTCCTGGTCGTCGAGCAGCTCTTGCAGGTAGGCGGCGAAGTCGGTGTAAGCCTGAATGTCGGCCTTAGCCACGCTTACTGCGTCCTCAAGGGCGGCCTGTGCGGCTTCCATCTCCTCGTCGGAGCCTGTCAGTGCGTTCTCTGCCGTGTTGATAGCTTGTGTGAAGGTGCTGACACCGCTTGTGCTATAGTAGTAGGTCTCAGTGTCGAGGTATTCCTTTGCCTCCTCAATGGCTGCCTCGAGGGCGAGGTAAGCCTCACTTGCGTCCGTCTCGCCGTAGTAGGTCAGACTGAAGTTGTCGAAGTATACCCAGTTGCAGTTGGTGTCTACCATCTTCACGCCTATGGTCAGTTCGCCTGCTGTCTCCATCTTGAACGTTAGCGTCGGGTGCATGATGAGCTGGTTATAAGTGCCGGCAGCCACGAGGGTATTCCAAAGGGTCTCGTCGTGCTTGCACTCTATCTCCTTCGTCTCGCCGTTGTTGGTCTCGTAGAGGAAGACACCCTCAGGCATTTCGTCTCCGTGCTGCGCCACAAGGCTGCACGTCAGCTTGTATGTGCCGGCGGGAACCCAAGCTATGGTCTGATAAACATCGTCATCGGCAAGACCACCACTGCTGGAAGATTGCCATGCCTGGACAGTCATACTGAAGCTCTCATTGTCGTTGTAGTCAGCCACGTTGCATTCGCCATTGGGGAATGTATCACCGCTGTAGACAAGCTTGCCAGTGGTGCTTACCCAGGGCGAGAGTGTGCCGTCGGAGAAGTCAGCGTTCACAATGAGGGCGGTCACGTCGTTGGCAGACCCGTCAACCACATCGCCTATTATCTGCTTGGCAATCGCCTCCTTCAGTGAGGTGTAAGCCTCCTTCAGCTCGTCCACTGTGGAGCTGCTGTTCTCGTAGACAGCCCCTGCCTCAGTGGTGCTTACGCCTGCCTCCTCAGCCTCAAGCAAGGCGTTGTAGAGATCGAGGCGGGCGCTGTAGGTGGTCATGTCCACGAACTGCCAGTCGCAGCAGTTGTGCTCGCCGCTCGGGTCGAGGAAGGCGTAGACAGCGTTGGGAAAGTAGTCGGCGTTGTCGATGAAGCCGACGTACTTGCCCGAGGTGTAATCACCGTAGGTAGTGTCATTTGCGGCAATCTGGATGCGGTAGGTGTTGGTGCCGCTTGAGGTGATGCTGAAGTACTGGTGTCCCTGCTCAGCCATATCCACGTGCATCTCGCCAAGACCGTTGTATTCAGCCAGCTGTGTGCCTTCCTCCGCCTCTATCAAGCCGGAGACGAAGGTGTACTTACCAGTGGCTTCGTTCACCAGCGTCCAGCCGTCGGCCGTCTGCTCCACCGTGTAGGTGATAATGGTGTTGGTCTCGTTCCTCTCAACAAGGGCGAGTGAGGTGCTCCAACCCGAGTACCAAGTGGAAGAACTTGAGAGGAAGTAGCCGTCCATGACGGAGGCTGTGTTCTTGATTTGGTAGCTGTTGCCGGATACCAGTGTCGACGCTTCGGTGGGCAGCTCGGGGGCAGTCCACGTCTGCGCGGTAGCGGCAAGGCAGAGGGCGCAGGCCGCAGTCAGTGTTAGTAATCTGTTCGTCATAGTAGTTAATTAAAGATGTTAGTACTAAGAAAGTTGACGCGCAAAGGTAATCATTTCTCTTGTATCCCGTACACTTAACGCGATGTTTTTACTATTTCCGCAGCGGAGGGTCACAGTGAGGCGCCGCGGTCCCTATATAGTACCCTTCGCGGTCCCTGTATAACACCCTTCAAGTAACCCCTTGCGAGGGGTTCTTTGGCGGGTACTATACAGGCGTAACGAAGCCTCACCGTGAGGCGTAACGAAGGGTGTTATACTACTGTTGCTCTCCCTCCTCGCTCTGCTGGGGGGCTTCCTCTATAGTCTCGGAGGTGAAGACGGTGGTGCGGCGCGCGATGACTGAGGGGTCTTCGCTGATGGTGTCGTGGGCGAGGGTGTCTGGCTGGGCATAGTAGCCCGCGCAAGTCCAGCACGACGCGTCGATGGGCTCGCTGGGGGTGGAGGGGAACTTGCGGTAGTACTTGCTGAAGCGCCCGTCCTTAAGGAGGCTCTGCACGAAGTAGCCGAAGACGGGAAGGGCTGTTCGGCTGCCTTGCCCCAGCTCCCCCGTGCGGAAGTGGATGCTGCGGTACTCTCCCCCTACCCACGCCCCTGCCACGAGACCGGGCGTGACACCAACGAACCAAGCGTCGGAGTGGTTGTTCGTTGTGCCTGTCTTCCCGCCGAAGTCCGTGCCGGTCTGCAGTATAGGATGGATGTACTGCCAGAGGGCAGCCGTCGTGCCTCCCCGCTCGGTGAGCCCTGCCTGGAGCATCTTCTGCATGAGGAAGGCTGAGCGGTAGGGGATGGCCTGCGTGTCCTGTCGCCGGGGCTCGTAGACGACCTTGCCGTTGCGGTCTTCTATGCGGGTAATGAGCACAGGCATATTGTACTTGCCGTCGTCAACGACAGTGCAGTATCCGTTGACAAGCTCAAGCAGGTTCACGTCGCTTGAGCCGAGGCTGAGGGACGGAGTCTCTTTGAGGGGGCTCTCTATGCCCATGGCGTGGGCGGTGCGGGCGACGTTGGCTATGCCCACCTCAAGCCCTACCTTTACGGCGACGCTGTTGATGCTCTGGGCGAAGGCGCTCTTAAGGGGCATGTCCGCCCCCGTGAAGTAGCCGTTGGCGTTGTGCGGTGCCCATACTGTAGGCTTTCCGTCCACGGTGTCGGGGTAAGCCACCCACTCGTCCCTGCGACGGTCGCAGGGGGTAAGCCCTTGGTTCATCGCCTCGGTGTAGACGAAGAGCTTGAACGTTGAGCCGGGCTGACGCATGGCGGTCACCTTGTCATACTGCCAGAAGTCCCAGTCAACGTCGCCCACCCAAGCCTTGACGTGACGGGTGTCAGGCTCTATGGCTACGAAGCCGCAGTGCATGAAGCTTACCATATACCTTATGGAGTCCAGCACGCTCATCTCTCGCTCCTGCTGCCCGTCGTAGGTGAAGACGGTGACCGTGTGCGGCAGGTTGAGGTAATAGTCAATCGAGTCGCTCCCCTCACCGAACTTGCTGACAAGGTACTTGTACTCCCCCGTGCGCTTGGCGATGTCCTCAATGAAGCCCTGTATCTCACGGTGCGAAGCGTCCTGCCAAGGGTTCATCCCCCGCCAGTGGTTGTCGAAGTTGCGCTGCACCACCTGCATCTGCTTCCTTGCAGCCTCCTCGGCGTAGCGCTGAATGCGGGTGTCGAGGGTGGTGTATATCCTTAAGCCCGAGGTGTAGAGGTCGAGCTTGTCCTCAGCGTCGTAGCCTTCGATGTATCCCTTCTCGCAGAGCATGTCGACGTACTCCTCAAGCGCCTTGCGGAAGTAAGGCACAGTGCCGAGGTTGCTCTGCCTGTCCACGTGCTCAACGACAGTGATGGGCAGGGCTTTGAGGCTGTCGAGCTGCGCCTCTGAGGCAGGGTAGCCGTTGATCACCATCTGCCCGTTCTTGAAGATGTTGTCCAAGACCACGTTCCTGCGCTCTCGGCTTCTCTCAGGGTTGCGCTTGGGGTTGTAGGTGCTTGTCGCCTTGAGCAGCCCCACGAGGGTGGCAGCCTGCTCGTAGGTGAGCTGGTGGGGCGTGGTGTCGAAGTAGGTCTGGCAGGCGGTCTTGATGCCGTATGCGTTGCTGCCGAAGTCCACGGTGTTGAGGTACATCGTCAGGATGTCCTCCTTGTCGTAGACCATCTCCAGCTTGATGGCCACTATCCACTCCTTCGCCTTGAGGATGAGTATCTTAACGCCCGGTATCTTGCCCAGCAGCCCCGTTGAGTACTTGCCGTCTGCCCTACGTACCTTGAAGAGGTTCTTGGCGAGCTGCTGAGTGATGGTGCTTGCCCCGCGGGCGTGACCAGTGGCTATATCCTTCGTAGCGGAGAAGAGACCATTGAAGTCAACGCCGTGATGCTTGTAGAAGCGAACGTCCTCGGTGCTTACGAGCGTGCGCATAAGCACTGGGCTTATCTCGTCGTAGGAGACAGGCGTGCGGTTCTCGTTGTAGTAAGTGCCTATCTGCACGCTGTCGGCACTATATATAATGGAAGCCTCCGTTACGGGCGGCAGCTTGATGTCTGCGAACCCTGGCGAACGACCGAAGAGCCAAAGGAAGTTCACATCGACCGCCACGAGCAGCAGGATGAACAGCACCACAAGGGTTGCCGCCCAAGTTATCAGCTTCTTCCACCACGCCCCGCGGTAGAGGGAGAGAAAGCCCTTGCCAAGGCGCGACAAGAGGCGCTTGGCCTTAGAGAGTATGTCTTTCATCGCTTGTTGATTAGTCGCATTATCGCCTCTGTCTCTGAGGGGTGAAACCATTGTATCTCCTTGTCCTTTAGGAACCAGGTGAGCTGCTTCTTGGCGTAGACACGGGTGTTCTTCTTTATTCGCTCCACCGCCATCGGCAGCTCCCACTCACCGTCAAGCACACGTAGCAGCTCCTTGTAGCCGACGGTGTTGAGGGCGTTGGCATTGCGGTGGCTCACAAGCTGCCTCACCTCCTCAAGGAAGCCCCGCTCCATCATAGCGTCCACACGCCTGTTGATGCGCTCAAACAGTTCCTCTCGGGGGCGGTTAAGCCCTATCTTAAGAATGGAGAAGGGGCGTTCCTTATGCGCCCTGATGCGGAAGGAGGTGTATGTCTTGCCCGTCATCTCGCATATCTCGAGGGCGTGCACTATGCGGCGGGTGTTCTGCTTGTCAACGATGGCTGCGTACTCAGGGTCACGCCTCTCGAGGTCTTCCGCCAGTCTGCTTAGCCCCTCGGTGGCGAGCCGCCGCTTGATGAGCTGCCTTGTGCGGCTGTCCACCGTGGGGATGTCGTCGATACCTTTGCAAACTGCGTCAATGTAGAGCATGCTTCCTCCTGAGAGTATAACCTTGTCGAGCTGCTTGAAGAGTTCCGTCAGCAAGGCTATCGCCTCCTCTTCGTAACGAGCCGCACTGTAGTAGTCGTCTATTGAGAGCGTGCCCACGAAGTAATGCCTCACACCCTGCATCTCCTCCTCTGTGGGGGCGGCAGTGCCTATGCGCAACTCGCGGAAGAGCTGGCGGCTGTCGCAGTTGAGGATGGGGCAACAGAGCGTCTTGGCAATACTTACGCTCAGCTCCGTCTTGCCCACGGCAGTGGATCCAAGCAGCACTATCAGCGTGGGCATAAGTGGGAAGGATAGGCGAGGACGATCCTTTAGCGGGTGAAGCCGCGGTTCTGCGTGTCCTCGATGAACTGCAAGATGTATGCGACCTCTGGGGTCAGCCCAATCTCCTCCTTCACCCGCTCGAGGTTGTCGGAGAGCTTGCCGCCACTGAGGATGATCTGATAAGCGCGGTGTATCTGCTCGATGGTCTCGTTGGGGAAGTTGCGGCGGCGCAGCCCCACATAGTTAAGCCCGCAGTAAGAGGCAGGCTCACGAGCGGCGATTGTATAAGGAAGGATGCTTTGGCTTGTGCGAGTGCCTCCACCCACCATTGCATACGAACCGATGCGGCAGAACTGGTGGAGCAGCACGTTAGCACTGATTATGGCATTGTCGTCGATTATTGTCTCGCCTGCCAACTTAGTGCCGTTGCCCACCACGCAGCCGCTTCCCATAGTAGCATCGTGAGCCACGTGCACCGTCTCCATAAGGAGGTTGCCGCTTCCCACAATAGTTCTTCCCTTGGCAGCCGTTCCACGGTTTATGGTAACGTTCTCACGTATCTTGTTGTTGTCGCCTATTATGGCAAGAGTCTCTTCGCCCCTGAACTTAAGGTCCTGCGGGATAGCACTGATGACCGAGCCAGGGAAAAAGATGTTCCCGTCTCCTATCCTTGCCCCATACAGCACGGTGACGCTGTTCATGAGGGTGTTGTTCGCACCGATTACCACGTTTCGGTCGATGAAGCAGAAAGGGCCTATCTCGCAGTTCTCGCCAATCACTGCCTCTGGGTGGATGTAAGCTAATGGACTAATCATAGGTTTTCTGTTTATGGCTATTTGTTCCTCGTTATCTGAGCCGTGAAGGTAGCCTCCATCACGCAGTTCTCGCCCACGAAGGCGTAGCCCTGCATAGTGGCGATGCCGTGACGTATGGGCGTTATGAGCGAGACACGGAAGAGGAGTGTGTCGCCTGGCACCACCTTCTGACGGAACTTCACGTCGTCTATCTTAAGGAAATAAGTGCTCCAGCTCTCAGGGTCGTCTATGGTGCTAAGCACGAGCAATCCTCCCGCCTGAGCCAATGCCTCCACCTGAAGCACTCCAGGCATCACTGGCTCGGCAGGGAAATGCCCAACGAAGAAAGGCTCGTCGGTGGTGACATTCTTCAGCCCTACAATGTAGTTATCCTTTATCTCCAGTATCTTGTCCACCAGCTGCATAGGGTAGCGGTGAGGAAGAAGCTCGCGGATGCGGTTGTTGTCTATCAGGGCAGGCTTGTTGGGGTCGTAGATGGGAGCCTGCACCTCGTGCTTCCTTGTCTCCTTACGCATCATACGGGCGAACTTATTGTTAATGGTATGCCCCGGGCGGGTGGCTATGATGCGCCCCTTGAGAGGCTTGCCGATGAGAGCCATGTCGCCTATGATGTCGAGCAGCTTGTGGCGTGCAGGCTCGTTCTTCCACACGAGGGGCTTGTGCTGAAGGTAGCCAAGCTCGTCGGCGTTGTGGCGTTCCGTACCCGTGAGCTCGCAGAGCTTGTCGAGGTTCTGCTGGTCTATCTTGCGCTCGTAGATAACGATGGCGTTGTCCAAGTCGCCCCCCTTGATGAGACCTGCCGTAAGCAGCGGCTCTATCTCACGCACGAAGACGAACGTTCGCGCCGGAGCTATCTCCTTCTCGAAGTAAGCCATATCATCAAGCGTGGCGAACTGGCTGCTTATGAAGTGGGAGTCGAAGTCTATCATCACGGTGATTGAGAACTTCTCGTCGGGCAGCAGTGTGATGCAGCTGCCCGTCTCCTCGTCCTTGAACTCCATCTTATGGTTGATGACGTAGAAGTTCTTGGAGCGGTTCTGCCTCTGTATGCCCACCTGACGTATGTTGCGGACGTAGATCTCCGCACTGCCGTCGAGGATGGGAAGCTCAGGGCCGTTCACCTCAATATGCACGTTGTCCACGCCAAGGGCGTAGAGAGCCGCCATGGCATGCTCTATTGTGCCCACTCGCACTCCGTTTTTGCCAAGAACAGTGCCGCGTGTAGTCTCTATGACGTTCTCGGCAGTGGCTTCGATAACGGGTTGCCCCGCGAGGTCTATGCGCTGTATCTTGTAGCCATAGTCCTCGGGGGCGGGTTTGAATGTGACGGTCAGCTGCAACCCCGTGTGCAAGCCCTTGCCGCTGAGGGTGAAGCTGCCTGAAAGTGTATATTGTCTGTTGGTCATAATTCTTCGTTCGTCACGGATCGTTCCGTGGGTATCGCTTCGCTCGCCCCCCGAAACATCGAGCCATCAGCCTCGATATTTCCCAAATGCTCCTCTATGGGTCGCATTTGCCCACGGCTATCCCTCTGAAACCCCTTCAGGGTTTTTTGAAGTTCTTCTACTTCTTTCTGGAGCTGGCTGACCGTGGCGCTGAGTTCAGGCAGTTGTTTGAACACGACGCTGGCTCGCCAAAAACGTTTTCCGTCTATAGCGGGAGAGCCTTGAATGGCTGTTCCCTCCTTCTTCACTGAGTTGGGGATGCCCGCCTGCGCACCCGCCATAGTGCGGTTGGCTATAGTGGAGTGACCGCCGATGCCCACCTGCCCACCAAACATACACCACTGGCCTATCTTCGTGCTGCCCGCCACGCCAGTCTGCGCACTCATCACGGTGTTCTCACCTATGTCGTCGTTGTGGGCTATCTGCACGAGGTTGTCTATCTTAACGCCCTTGCGCACGTATGTGCTGCCCATCGTTGAGCGGTCCACGCAGGTGTTCGCCCCTATCTCCACATTGTCCTCTATGGTGACGATGCCCACTTGCGGGAACTTCTCGTAGCCTTCAGGCGTAGGCACAAAGCCGAAGCCGTCAGCCCCTATCACTGCGCCCGAATGGATGATGCAGTTGTTGCCTATCTTGCAGTCGTGATAGACGCTGACGTTGGGATAGAGAGTGCAGTTCTCACCGACGGACGCTCCGTCATAGACAACAGCGTGCGGGTAGATGGCTGTACCCTTGCCTATCTTCACCCTCTCGCCTATGTATGCGAAGGGGCCCACGTAACAATCCTCTCCAATCTCTGCCGAGGGGGCGACGAAAGATAGCGGGTCTATGCCCTTCTTCTTAGGCGACATTTGGTCATAGATAGTGAGAAGTTTTGCTATTGTGTCGTAAGCGTTGTCCACACGTATAAGCGTGGCGGCTGTCTCGCCCCCGATGTTGAAGCTGCGGTTCACGATGACTATGCTGCTCTTCGTCTCGTGTATGTAGTGAATGTACTTCTCGTTCCCAAGGAATGAGATGCAGCCGGGGCGACCTTCCTCTATCTTAGCGAAGTCGTGGATGGTTACCTTAGGGTCTCCCTCAACGGTGCCGCCCACGAAGCTCGCTATTGTCTCTGCGCTAAAGTCCATATCTCGCCAGTTGTTCGTTCATTTGTTGTTGCACTTCTCTTGCCTTCTCTGCTGCCACCTCGGCGAACCTCTCAGAGTGGTCTGCATAGATGATGGCTCGGCTACTGTTCACTATCAAGCCGCACTCGCTGTTCATCCCGTAGCGGCATACCTCCTCAAGCGAGCCGCCTTGTGCGCCTATGCCGGGGACGAGCAGGAAGTGCCGGGACACTATCTTGCGGATGCCCTCGAAGGCTTGTCCCTGTGTGGCTCCCACGACGTACATCATCCTTTCCTCGTCTGCCCAACCTTGGCTGCGTCGAAGCACCTTCTCGAAGAGCCGCTCCCCTTGTGCGTCCGCCATCAGCTGGAAGTCGTGGCTGCCCTTGTTACTGGTCAGCGCAAGCACTATCACCCACTTGCCCTCGTAGCCGAGGAAGGGCGTTACGCTGTCCTCCCCCATATAAGGGTTAACGGTGACCGCGTCCACGTCCGCCTCATCGAAGAAGCTGCGGGCATAGAGGGCGCTCGTGTTGCCTATGTCCCCGCGCTTAGCGTCAGCTATAATGAACTGGTCGGGATAGTTCTGCCTGATGTAACGCACTGTCCTGAGAAAGACCTCCCAGCCCTTCGTGCCGAGGCTCTCGTAGAACGCAAGGTTAGGCTTATACGCTATGCAGAACGGAGCGGTAGCATCCACAATCGCCTTGTTGAAGCTGAAGACGGGGTCGCTCTCCTCGAGCAGATGCTCAGGCAGCTTGCGCACGTCCGTGTCCAGCCCCACGCAGAGGAACGACCGCTTCCGCCTTATATTCTCAAATATCTCTTGCCGTGTCATTGCTTAATGTATGCTCTAAAGCTCGCTCTCCTTCAGGCGCTCGGCGTTCTCCGCCACTATCAGGTGGTCTATGCAGTCCTGTATCTGCCCGTCCATGAAGGCGGGGAGGTTATACACCGTGTAGCCTATGCGGTGGTCGGTGATGCGCCCCTGCGGGTAGTTGTACGTCCTTATCTTTGCGCTGCGGTCGCCCGTGCTGACGAGGGTCTTGCGTCGTGAGGCTATGTCGTCGAGGTACTTCTGGTGCTCCTTGTCGTAGATGAAGGTGCGCAGGCGCGCCAACGCCCGCTCCTTGTTCTTGGGCTGGTCGCGTGTCTCTGTGCATTCCACCAGTATCTCCTCGTCCTCATTGGTGAAGGGGTTGTGCCACATATAGCGAGCCCTCACGCCCGACTCCACCTTGTTGACGTTCTGCCCTCCCGCACCCGACGAGCGGAAAGTGTCCCACTTTATCGCCCCCTCGTTTATCTCCACGTCGAACTCCTCCGCCTCAGGCAGCACAGCCACCGTCGCCGCGCTTGTGTGTACCCGCCCCTGTGTCTCGGTGGCGGGCACACGCTGCACACGGTGAACCCCGCTCTCGTACTTCAGGATGCCGTACACCCCCTCGCCCGTCACATTGAAGATAATCTCCTTGTAGCCCCCAACAGTACCCTCGCTGAAGCTGCTCACGCTCAGCTTCCAGCCCCTGCCCTCTATGTACCTCGAGTACATGCGGAACAGGTCGCCCGCGAAGAGAGCCGCCTCGTCGCCTCCAGTGCCGCCGCGTATCTCCATCACCACGTTCTTCTCGTCCTCGGGGTCGGCGGGCACGAGCAGCAGCTTTATCTCCCCGTCAAGGGCGGCGAGCCTTGCCTCGCTCTGCTCCATCTCAGCCCGGAGCATCTCACGTGTCTCCTTGTCCTGCTCAGTGGCAAGAAGCTCACGGGCGTCCCTGACGTTCTGAAGGTGTCCCATGTACTCCTTGCGTGCCGTCATTATCTTGCCCAGGTCCTTGCGCTCCTTGGTCAGCCTCACGTACCGCTTCTGGTCGCGTATCACGTCGGGGTCGGTGACGAGGGTTGTCAGCTCCTCGTACCTGCCCACGAGCCCGTCAAGTCTCTTCAATAGGTTGTCCGTAGCCATAGCGTTAGTATTCGTACTCCCCCTTCTCGCTCCTAATCACGAGGGAGCGCCTGCCTTGCTCCACGCGCCCCACCGCCCTCGCGTCCACTCCGAACTGGCGGGAGATGCTGATGACCCTTTGGGCGTTCTCGGGGCGGAGGTACACCTCCATCCTGTGCCCCATGTTGAAGACCTTGTACATCTCCCTCCAGCTCGTTCCGCTCGCCTCCTGTATTGCCCTGAAGAGCGGAGGCACGGGGAAGAGGTTGTCCTTCACCACCCGGCAGTCGTCGCCAACGAAGTGCAGCACCTTCGTCTGCGCTCCGCCAGTGCAGTGCACCATCCCGTGTATGTCGGAGCGCATCTCCTCCAGTACCTTCTTTATAATAGGAGCGTAGGTGCGGGTGGGAGACAGCACCAGCTTGCCCGCGCAGAGAGGGCTGCCCTCCACCTCGTCAGTCAGCAGGTACTTGCCGCTGTAGACAAGCTCCTCCTTCACCTGGTGGTCGTAGGTCTCAGGATACTTCAGGGCGAGGTACTTAGAGAACATATCGTGCCGCGCACTGGTCAGTCCGTTGCTGCCCATCCCCCCGTTGTACTCCCTCTCGTACGTCGCCTGCCCGAAGCTTGCCAAGCCCACTATCACGTCCCCCGGGCGTATGTTGGCGTTGTCTATCACGTCAGCCCTCTTCATACGGCACGTCACGGTGCTGTCAACGATGATGGTGCGCACCAGGTCTCCCACGTCAGCAGTCTCCCCTCCCGTCGCGTGTATGCCTATGCCCATCGCCCTCAGCTCCTCCAGCAGCTCGTCTGTGCCGTTGATAATGGCCGAGACCACCTCCCCCGGTATGAGCATCTTGTTCCTGCCTATGGTGCTGCTCACGAGGATATTGTCCACCGCGCCCACGCAGAGCAGGTCGTCGAGGTTCATGATGAGGGAGTCCTGCGCAATGCCCTTCCACACGCTGAGGTCTCCCGTCTCACGCCAGTAAGCGTAGGCGAGGCTCGTCTTCGTCCCCGCCCCGTCAGCGTGCATTATGTTGCACCACAGCGGGTCGCCGCCAAGTATGTCGGGAATGATCTTGCAGAAAGCCCTCGGGTAGAGGCCCTTGTCCGTGTTCCTTATGGCGTTGTGCACGTCCTCCTTAGCCGCGCTCACGCCCCTCTGCAAGTATCTCTCGTCGTTGTCCATAATGGGTTTCCACAGTAGTCCGTGCGGCAAAGGTAGGCATATTAGCTCTCCTTTCCAAACGTGGACGGCTTAATCTCGCGAAAGGGGTGTAGACCTCTTTGGACGAAGGGGTGTAGACCTCTTTGACCGAAGGGGT
>JAJPYQ010000091.1:18617-28485 GCA_021204865.1 Prevotellaceae bacterium
GTAGACCTCTTTGACCGAAGGGGTGTAGACCTCTTTGGACGAAGGGGTGTAGACCTCTTTGGACGAAGGGGTGTAGACCTCTTTGACCGAAGGGGTGTAGACCTCTTTGGACGAAGGGGTGTAGACCCTTTTTGCGAAGAACCACTGTTAATTATCCCGCCCCATCTTTGCTTGTAATCGCAAAAAGGGTAACTTAGCCGCGCCTAACACGAGCTATAACCATTAAAACCTTACATAAGACGACAATGAAGACAAAGACCTTACTGCTGGCGCTGCTCTCGGCCGCTGCCGCCCACGCCCAGACAGACGTGACAGACACCTACATCCAGAACCCCGACTTCTCGGCGCGCTACGCAGCGTGGCTCAACGAGGGAGCAACGAAGGGAGCCGTCGGGGGCTTCGAGCATCAGACTAACTCCGACTTCGCCGGCAAGAGCGGCGAGGTGTACATGGAGAAGTGGGTGAAAGCGGGAGGCAAGGTGAGCGACTGCTCTATAAGCCAGACGCTGACACTGCCCGTGGGAACGTACCAGCTCACTGTCAACGCACAGAACATACAGCAGGACAGCGCCTCCGCCACGCAGAGCGGGGCGTACGTCTTCGCAGGCGACATTGAGACGGAGGTCAGCGCACAGCAGGACTACAGCGTAACCTTCAGCGTCATAGACGGCTCGGTGACAGTAGGCTTCAAGACCGTCAGCGCGACGGGCAACTGGGTCGCCTTCGACAACTTCCGCCTCACGCAGCTCAGCGACGACATGGACGCTATACACCAGGGGCTGCAGGCTCTCATCGACGAGGCGGAAAGCCTCGAAGGCTCGGCAGATGACCTCGACGCTGCCCTCAGCACTGCCCAAGCGTTGCTCTCCAGCTCCGCCACCGACGGGGTGGCGGAGGCGGCCAAGGCTCTCGAGCGTGCCACACTTAACTACCGCCTCAGCAACGCCACGGGCAGCACGCCTACCGTCGTCACCAACCCCTTCGTGGCTATGGGCACCACCATCGCCCTCGGGCGCAGCACAGTCTCCTCTAACGGGGCTACCATAACGGAGCAGGGCTTCTGCTGGAGCCTCGAGCAAGAGCCTACCGTGCTGGACGGCCGCACCACGGAGTACTTCACCAACAACGGCCGCATATACCGCATAGAGGGACTCTCCCCCGCAACCGTCTACTACGTGAGGGCTTACGCCATGACGGACGGCTACCAAGTGGGATACGGAGACGTGGTGAAGATCGCCACCGAGCCTATGGGAGGCGTGACCTACTCTTACGACTACGGGGGCTCGACGCAGGAGAACTACCGCATCAACAGCGCACTGGCGGAGTGCGAGTGGATGTACAACAACGTGGCTGACATACAGGGCTTCGGCATCAACTGCCACTACGGGGCAAGCACATCGACGGCTGACTGCAGCTACGGAGGCTGGATGAACGTGGGACCCTCGTCAGACTACCAGCAGACGGGGACAATCCTGCACGAGACTAACCACGGCGTGGGCGTGGGGACTACCAACGAGTGGAGCAACAGCTCTGTCTACCGCGAGAGCACTTCCTCAGGCAAATGGCTCGGACCCTGCGCCAACGAGATGGTGCAGTTCCTCCAGAACGACGCGGCTGCCTACATGACGGGCGACTACCAGCACATGTGGGGAGCGACGACAAGCGGCATAACGATGAAGAACTACGGCATCAACGGGGCGGACGAGGACTCCTACTGCCCCGCCGACTACGAGCTCTACTGGGGCAACATACTCCTCACACACGCCCTGCACAAGGACGGACTGCCCTACTCCTCAAGCGTCGGCTTCGCCACGCCCGCCTTCGTCTTCGAGCAGTGGGACGGAGTGAAGTACTACATCAAGTGCGAGGACAGCAGCTACGGAGACGGAACGTTCCTCGGGCATAACAGCAACGGCACACTCGCTTGCGTCAGCGCCTCAACTGAGGAGGCTCTCCAAGACGACAACCTCGCCTGGTACATCTCCTACAACCCCAAGACGTGCTACTACTCCTTCAAGAACGCAGGCACTGGCAAGAGCATCGGCCTAAGCAGCAACGCCTTCAAGGCCACAAGCTCCGCCGCCGCCTTCCACCTCCTGCCCTCAAGGGAACTCATCACCGTGGGAGGCCTCTCCCAACACAGCTACTGGATGACAAGCAGCAAGGGAGCCTACGCACTGAAGGCCGGCACATCAAGCTGCTCCACCACATCCTACGACAACCAAAGCAACGCAAGCTCGCAGCGATGGCTCTTCCTCACTGCCGACCAGCTCGACACCTACGAGACCGGGGAGCGGGCACAGCTCTCCTCCAACCTCGACGAACTGATAGCTAACGTACGCGCCACAGCCGCAACACCTCACGTGGCAACAGACGAGGACGGTGACGTGGACGAGATAGACACTGCCCTCAAGGACACTCTCCAAGCCATCGAGACAGCCGAGAGCGGCTACACAACAGTGGAAGAGTTCGACGAGGCTATAAACACCGTACAAGAGGCTCTCGTCTCCTTCCTCGCCTCCGCCACACCCGCTGACATAGAGAACCCCTTCGACCTCACCTTCCTGCTCGTCAACCCCGACTTCGACGAGGACAACAGCGGATGGAGCGACACACCTACCTACAGCTACAGCTGCTGCGAGTACTACACCACAAGCAAGTTCGACTTCAACCAGACTACCTCCCTCAAACTGCCCCGCGGCACTTACGAGCTCAGGGCTCAGGCGTTCCAGCGGCCAGGCTCTTACGCCGATGTCTACACCGACTACGTCACCAACGGCAAGGACAACGTCAAGGCTATGCTCTACCTGAAGACCAAGACCACCACCATCAAGAACATCTACGCCGACTATCAGACCAAGTCGCAGGGGACGGGCAGCGTAGCCGCAGCCACCAAGGTCTACATACCCAACACTATGCAAGGGGCGCAGAACTTCTTCAAGAACGGACTCTACGACAACAGCGTCACCGTCACCACGACCTCCAAGGCTACCGTCAAGGTAGGGCTCAAGTGCGCCTCCAGCGGCTCTACAACCTACTGGACCTGCTTCGACAACTTCCGCCTCTACTTCTACGGAGGCTACTCCTCCAGCGACGTCACGCCCGTCGAGGCCATCGAGGCAGACCAGCTCGAGCAGGACGGCAGCGCTTACTACGACCTCTCAGGCCGTCAGATAGCACGCCCAGCGAAGGGCATCTACATCCACAACGGAAGGAAGGTGGTCGTCAAATGAAGCTGTACCCTCGGAGGCTTGACATCGCAGGAGTACACACCCTCCACGACTTCAACCAGAGAGTGAAGGAAGGCAAGGCGGCGCAGCTCATCAACGTGGCGGAAGCCCTGCAAGAGCGAGGCATAGTCCTCATCGCAGACAACATAGCCCGAAGGAAGGCACGCCTCGCGCTCATTGCAGGACCCAGCAGCAGCGGCAAGACAACCTTCAGCAAGCGCCTCGCCATACAACTCCTCTGCCGCGGCTTGCGCCCACACACCCTCTCCACCGACGATTACTTCGTTAATAGAGTGGACACACCACGGGACGAGACGGGAGAGTACGACTTCGAGTGCATCGGGGCGGTGGACACTGCCCTGCTCTGCCGCCAGCTCAAGACGTTGCTCGAGGGCAAGCAGGTGGAGCTGCCACGCTACGACTTCCCCACTGGCGAGCGCAAGTACGAAGGCAAGCAGCTCCAGCTTAAGCCCAAGGACATTATCATCATAGAGGGAAACCACGCCCTCAACCCTCTGCTCACCCAAAGCTTACCCGACAGGGAAAAGTTCAAAGTCTTCGTCTCACCACTCTCACAGCTCCCACTGAGCGACACAGAGAGAGTGAAGCCCGAGGACGTGCGCCTGCTCCGACGCATCCTCAGAGACAGCCAGTTCCGTGGCTTCACCGCACAGCAGACCATACGCAGAAACCCATCCGTCCTCAGTGGGGAGCGACGGTGGATACTACCCTTCAAACAACAAGCACACGCCACCTTCAACTCCTCACTGCTCTACGAACTCAGCGTCCTGCGCGACAAAGCGCTCCCACTGCTTGGCGACGTGCCCGAGGACACACCAGAACACCCCAAAGCGCAACGCCTGACCGAGATACTCCAGGCGCAGACACCCCTGCCAGCCGACCAAGTGCCGCCAACGTCACTGCTAAGGGAGTTCTGGGGAGGCAGCTCCTTTAAGTACTGACAAAAACCACACCCGCACGCAAGCCCCTCTCTTTCGCAGGAAGCGAGGGGCTTTCCTTATACACGTAGCAGGGCCCTCAGTGAGAGGGGTGAAATGCCTTCACTGAAGACACCTAAGTGCCTTCACCGAGAGCACCTAAGTGCCTTCACCGAGAACACCTAAGTGCCTTCACCGAGAACACCTAAGTGCCTTCACCGAGAGCACCTAAGTGCCTTCACCGAGAGCACCTAAGTGCCTTCACTGAGAACACCTAAGTGCCTTCACTGAGAACACCTAAGTGCCTTCACTGAAGACACTGCAGCGAATAGCCCGTAAGGGTTATGGTTCTTAAGCTTAGGGAAAGTGGCCTTCTAAGGCAGGGGCTTGGCGAAGATGCGTTGCATTAAGAGTGCGATTGCCCCGTCTCCCGTGACGTTGCAAGCCGTGCCGAAGCAGTCCATGGCGATGTAGAGTGCAATCATCAGCGCCTGCTCCCGCTCACCGAAGCCCAGCACTGAGGCGAGCACGCCAAGGGCAGCCATGATGGCTCCTCCCGGCACACCGGGGGCTGCCACCATGGTTATTGCCAAGAGGCAGATGAAGCCCGCGAAGAGGCCAAGGCCGTAGGGCAGCCCCTGCATTATCATAAGGGCGAGGGCGCAAGCCACAATCTTGAGCATGCTGCCCGAGAGGTGTATGGTGGCGCACAGTGGCACCACGAAGCCCGCCACGGGCTCGCTCACCCCGTTGCGAAGGGTCTGCCTCAGGGTGACGGGGATGGTGGCAGCGCTGCTCTGCGTGCCAAGGGCGGTGAAGTAGGCTGGCAGCATAGTGAGGAGCAGGCGCAGGGGGTTGCGCCTCGTCAGGGCTCCCGCAAGCGAGTAGAGCAGCAGCAGCCAGAGGATGTGCATGGCGAAGATGACGAGGATGATGCCCGCGAAGACCCTCAGTATACGGGCTACCTCACCCTGCGCTGTCATCTCGAGGAAGATGCCGAAGATGTAGAGCGGAAGCAAGGGCACGAGCACACGGTTGATGACCCTCTCCACCACCGCCCTCGCCTCAAGGCACAGGGAGCGCAAGGTGGGCGACTTGGAGTAGGCAATGCCAAGGCCGAAGGTGAAGCTTAGGCAGAGGGCGGTCATCACGCTCATAAGCGGAGGTATCTGCACGGTGAAGAAGGGCTCGGCTCCCTGCCCCTGCCCCGCCTCAACGCCGCCGGCGAGGGAAGAGGCCAAGAGCGGGGGGAAGCAGCTGACACTGACAGCGTAGGACAGCAGCCCTGCCAAGAGCGTGAAGCCGTAGGAGAGCAGCACTGCCACGAGGAGCATACGCCCTCCGCCTCTGCCAAGCTCGGCGATGGCGGGCGTGACGAGACCCAAGATGATAAGCGGAATGACGAAGCCGAGGAACTCGCTGAAGAGGGCGTTGAACGTGAGGAACGCCCTCGCCGCCCAGAGGGGCAGAAGCCATCCCGCCGCAACGCCCAAGGCTATCGCCACGATGACCTTAATGAGTAATCCGTATCCGTGTCTGATGTTCTCCATAGCGATGACGCAAAGATAGGCAAATAAGCTAAGAGGCGTGGCTTTCGTAAGGATAATCTTCTTACCTTTGCCCTGCAATACGAACACTTACATTATGCAAAAGCTCTTCACCTTAGCCTTGCTTAGCCTAATGGCAAGCTCGGCCTTCGCTCAGGTGAGCATCACCCTCGACCCCTCCGACAAGGGCATCACCATAAGCCCTACCCTCAACGGCATCTTCTACGAGGACATCAACCACGCCAGCGACGGGGGCATCTACGCGGAGCTTATCCGCAACCGCTCTTTCGAGGAGATTGACGAGTGGCGGCGCAGGCGACCCTTCGGCGAGGACGAGGAGTGGGGCTGGATGCCCGACGAGGAGGAGGACACGAGGATAGAGGCGTGGAGCAGCGTGGGGGAGAGTGAGCTTTCCCTTATCACTGATGGTCTGCTTAACGACAAGCAGGGGCACGCCCTCTCGCTTGAAATAAAGGAGACGGGCGCAGGCGTGCAGAACACGGGCTACTGGGGCATCAACGCTGTGAACGGCACGGAGTACAGGCTCAGTCTTTGGGTTAAGGTGCTTAGCGGCAATCCTGGGGCGCTTAACGCCTCACTCGTCAGCGGCGAGGGCGAGACCTTAGCTACGGTGCGCATCACGGACAAGCTGGGCAAGGATTGGCGTAAGGTGGAGGCGACGATGGTCAGCAAGGGCAACGACCCTAAGGCGCACTTCGAGCTGACGGCGGAGGCGACCTGCAAGCTCGCCCTCGACGTGGTGAGCCTCTTCCCCCCGACCTACAAGAACCGCCCCAACGGCTGCCGCCCTCAGTTGGCTGAGATGCTGGAGGCGATGCAACCTAAGTTCGTGCGCTTCCCCGGCGGTTGCTTCGTGGAGGGTATGCGAACGCCTGAGAGTGCCTTCCACTGGGAGCGTACCGTAGGGCCTATAGAGGAGCGACCGGGGCATCAGGGCGTTAACTGGCACTACTGGGTGAGCGACGGCATGGGCTTCCACGAGTTCCTCCAGCTTGCCGAAGACCTTGGGGCTAAGCCTCTCTACGTGGTGAACGTGGGGATATGGCACGGTGGCTCTGACCCTGTGGAGGGGATAGACAGCACGTGGGTGCAGGAGTGTCTCGACGCCCTTGAGTACGCCAACGGGGATGTCAGCACTAAGTACGGCAAGATGCGTGCGGACAACGGGCATCCTGCTCCTTTCAACATTGAGTACCTCGAGATAGGCAACGAGAACGCTAACTACCACTTCGAGGACGACACTGACCAGAGCAACCGCTACTACGAGCGGTACAAGAAGTTCTACGAGGCTGTGAAGCAACGCTACTCCGACATGAAGATAATAGGCAACACGCAGGGCTGGAACACAGACACTCCCTCGTGGCGTTCGGCAGAGCCCGTGGACATACTCGACGAGCATTACTACCGCGACCCCTCGTGGTTCGCTGAGGCGTATGACAAGTACGACACGTACGACCGCAAGGGACCTCAAATCTACGCGGGGGAGTACGCAGTGACAAGCCAGTTCGGCACGGTGGGCAACCTTAACGCCGCCCTTGGCGAGGCGGTGTATATGCTGGGAATAGAGAACAACAGCGACCTCGTGATAATGAACAGCTACGCCCCTCTCTTCGTGAACGAGAACGCCTACAACTGGCCGACGAACCTCATTCACTTCGACAGCAGCGAGGCTTTCGGCACTCCCTCCTACTGGGTGCAGCAGCTCTTCTCCACGCACGTGGGCAACCGCTTGCTTAACCAGCAGCTGGAGTGGTCTTTGCCTGAGGCTGAGCCGCTCCAGGAGGACGCAAGACCCTTCGAGGTGGGCGTGTCTACCTGGGGGACGAAGGCTACCTTCAAAGAGCCTCATCTATACATAGAAGGAGAAGAGGTGGAGCTGCCTGACATCACGCAGTGGATCTCGTCGCAGCGCACCCCTGCGCAGCGTGAGGGCGGACCAAGGCGCATAAGGCAACGGCAGCAGTGGAGCGTGGACGAGGACGAGGGGACTGCCTCGAACGTGGGCGCTGGCGAGGGGAACAAGTGGCTCTGCCCGCTTGAGCTTACCGCCAAGCGATACTCTTTCACCGTGAAGGCTAAGCGCACGTGGGGACACGAGGGCTTCCTCGTGGTGTTCAACTACAAGAGCGAGCGGGACTTCGACTGGCTCAACGTGGGAGGCTGGGGCAACACGCAGAACTCCATCGAGCAGAGCGTGGACGGAGGGCGCATAACGATAACGGAGGACACACCCTTCGAGGTGGAGGAGGACAGATGGTACGACGTGAGGGTTGACGTGGACGGGGACAGCATTGCCGCTTACGTGGACGGAGAGCTTCAGTTCGAGACACGCCACCGCAACGCTAACATGCGGGGGATATACAGCAACGCCTCCATCGACGAGGCTACGAACACCGTATACATAAAGGTAATAAACGTGGGAGGGGAGACGACGACGGGCACTGTGAACCTCGTGAGCGGCTCGGTTGCCTCGGCTGAGATGCTGCGCCTCTCAAGCGGCAGCGGACAGGACGAGAACACTGCCGACCACCCCTTCAACATCCTGCCCCGACCCGCCAACGTGGACGTTAACACCGCAGGCACACGCCTCAGCTTCGACGTCGCACCCTTCAGCTTGAACATTATCACGGCTAAACTGCGGTGATGGACAACACGCTCTCGCAGACCACCCGGCAGGTGCAGACGCAGCAGCAAGTGCTGTCGCCACAGCAGATTATGCTCTCGAGCCTCACCGAACTGCCCGTGGAGGGACTGCGTGACCGCATTCAGCAGGAGCTGGAGGAGAACCAGTGGCTCGAGGCGAAGGAGGGAAGCAAAGCCTCCGAGGAAGAGGCTCAGCAGCCCCAGCAAGGCGACAACCCCTCGCCTGAGGACGCTTACGACGACAGCGACGACAACCTGCCACGGGCGCAAAGGGGAAGCCGTGAGCAGTCGCAGCGGGAGCTTAAGGACACGACCGAGACTTTCTACGACCACCTCACCCGTCAGCTCGTTGAGTACGACCTTACCCCTCGGCAGAAGGAGATAGCCTGCTACCTCATCGGCTCGCTCGAGGACGACGGGATGCTGCGCACGCCTCTTAGGCAGATAGCCGACGAGCTGGACATCTACCAGAACGTGCAGGCGAGCGAGGAGGAGCTGGAGACACTTCTCACCAGCGTGGTCGAGCAGATGGAGCCGGCGGGCGTGGGGGCGAGAAGCCTGCAAGAGTGCCTGACGCTGCAGGCAAGCCGCCTCAGTGACGGGCAGAGGAGGGAGCAGCTGCTCTGCCTCTTCACTGAGCATTGGGAAGACTTCTGCCACACCCGATGGCAGAGGATACAAACGGCGATGAGGCTCGACAGCGACGAGATGGAGAGCTTGCTCAGAAGCGTCAGGAGGCTTAACCCCCGCCCCGGGGGAAGCATAGGCACGACTAACACCCAGGAGAGCCGAACCGTCACGCCCGACTTCATCGTCACCCTCGACGAGCAGGGACGCCTGCGCCTAAGGCTCAACGAGGGCGACCTGCCAACGCTCACCCTCAGCCCCGACGCTGAGATGTCGCTGAGTATGCCCGTCGTGACGAAGGAGGACCGTGAGGCGGTGCGATACATAAGAGACCAAGTGGCAAGCGCTCAGCTCTTCATCAACGCCATCGAGCAGCGCCGGCGCTCGATGCTGCTGACGATGAAGGCTATCATCCGCCTGCAGCGGCCCTTCTTCACGACGGGCGACGAGCTGCGACTGCGCCCAATGCGCCTCGAGGACGTCGCGGCGCTCACCAAGCTGTCAACAAGCACCACGAGCCGCGTCGCCAACAGCAAGTACGTGGAGACCCCATACGGCACGTACCCCTTGCGCTGGTTCTTCACCTCCGCCGCACTGAAGGACGGGGACGAGGTGTCGGTGCGCAACATACTCACCGCCCTGAAGGACATAGTGGCAAGCGAGGACAAGAGGCATCCCCTCACCGACGAGAAGCTGCAAGAGGCGCTCAGACGGAAGGGATACACCGTAGCCCGCCGCACCGTGGCCAAGTACCGCGCCAAGCTGGGCATTCCCGAAAGCAGACTAAGATGAGCGGGACTGACAAGCTAAGAGAGACGGTGACAGAGGGGTATTACACCCTTTGCGACAACCAGCCGCTCCT
>JAJPYQ010000091.1:28585-44246 GCA_021204865.1 Prevotellaceae bacterium
TAAGAGAGACGGTGACAGAGGGGTATTACACCCTTTGCGACAACCAGCCGCTCCTCTTTGCGACAACCAGCCGCTCCTCTTTGCGACAACCAGCCGCTCCCTTTTGCGGCGCATATTCGCTACCAATGACCGCACCTGAAAGCAGACCGTGATGACAGAGACGCACTTTGGCAACCACACCGCTTACCCAGGGGCGAGACGCTCCTCGAGCCGCTGGCTCCTGCTCTCGGCAAGGGCGCTATCGACGGTGTTCCGCCCCAGCTTCTACCCAACGGTGGCATTCTTCGTGCTGCTCACGTTCACCTTCCTGCGTATGCTGCCCTTCGTGTACAGGCTCTGCGTCCTTGCCGTCGTCTACATCCTCACCTACGCCGTGCCTTACTTCGGAGTGCGCTTCTACCGGCGCACCAAGGGTCTCAGCAAGCAACAGCTGCGTGAGCGCAAGGCGCGCATCGTCCCTTACGCCATCCACATCGTCAGCTACCTCGTCTGCCTCGACTTCGTGTGGCGCATGCGCCTGCCCTCGTTCCTCTTGTGCGTCATCGTCATAAGCATCATCCTGCAAGCCGCCTGCACCGTCATCTCCTTCTGGTGGAAGATAAGCGTGCACTCCGCGGCCGTGGGCACGGTGATAGGAGGCTTAGTGGTCTACTCCTCGGTCTTCGCCTTCAACCCCGTGTGGTGGCTCTCGGGGGCGATACTCTTGAGCGGACTGACGGGCTCAAGCCGTATGCTCCTCAGGCAGCACTCCCTCTGGCAGGTGCTGGGAGGGACAATCGTGGGCATCGGCTGCGGATTACTCGGAACATTAATAGTACAGATATGATGAAAGCTTTAGTAAGTATAGTGATGGGCAGCACCAGCGACTACGCTGTGATGGAGAAGGCTGCCAAGTTCCTCGACGAGATGGAGATACCCTTCGAGCTTAACGCCCTCTCGGCTCACCGCACCCCCGAGGAGGTGGAACGCTTCGCAAAGGGAGCGCTTAGCCGTGGCGTGAGGGTTATAATAGCTGGGGCTGGGATGGCTGCCGCCTTGCCTGGCGTGATAGCGGCACAGACTGCGCTCCCCGTCATAGGCGTGCCAATCAAGGGTATGCTGGACGGGCTGGACGCCTTGCTTAGCATCGTGCAGATGCCTCCCGGCATCCCTGTGGCGACGGTAGGGGTGAACGGCGCTCTCAACGCCGCCATCCTCTCTGCCGAGATGCTCGCTCTCTCTGACGAAGGTATTGCACAGCGGCTTAAGGCTTACAAGGAGAGCCTCAAGCAGAAGATAGTGAAGGCGAACGAGGACCTCTCGGCAGTGAAGTTCCGCTTCAAGGTTAACTGATGACTGACCTTATTCACTACGCTCGCCGCAAGAGCAGGGAGATAGACGTGGGCGACGTGCCTATGGGAGGGAGCAACCCCATCCGCCTTCAGTCTATGACGGACACGCCAACGATGGACACCGAGGCAAGCGTCCGTCAGGTGCTGCGCATTGCTGAGGCTGGAGGCGAGTACGTTAGGCTTACCACCCAAGGCACTCGTGAGGCTCGCAATATGCAGCTAATACACGCCGGGGTGAGGCAGGCAGGCTGCCAAGTGCCCCTCATAGCCGACGTTCACTTCAACCCCTCGGTGGCTGACGTGGCTGCCCTCTACTGCGAGAAGGTGCGCGTCAACCCGGGCAACTACTCCGACCAACAGAGGCTCGTCCCCTTGCTTGATATATGCCGCCAGCACCACACCGCCCTGCGTGTCGGGGTGAACCACGGCAGCCTCTCGGAGCGCATTATGAGCCGCTATGGCGACACGCCTGAGGGCATCGTGGAGTCGTGCATGGAGTTCCTTAGGATATGCCTAAGGCACAGCTTCACCGACGTGGCGGTAAGCGTGAAGGCATCGGATACGGCTGTTATGGTGCGCAGCGTACGCCTGCTCGTCACGGCGATGGAGCGAGAGGGGATGGACTTCCCCTTGCACCTTGGTGTCACGGAGGCTGGTGACGGGGAGGACGGGCGCATTAAGAGTGCCGTGGGCATCGGTGCGTTGCTCGCCGACGGCTTAGGCGACACCGTGCGTGTTAGCCTCAGCGAGCCGCCCGAGAGGGAGATACCTGTGGCGAGGGAGATAGTGCGGCACGTGCTTGAGAGCCGCTCCTCTGACGTTCCAAGCATCTTCGGCTCGGAAGTGCCCTCTTCCTTCAATTGGCTGAGCCCTGAGCGAAGGCTCACCACGAGGGTGGGAGACGTAGGCAGAGGGCAGCCTCCCGTCGTGCTTACCGAGATGCCTGCCTCGGGGGTGATGCCCCTTAACCCCTACACCCTCAACAAGGCGGCTGCCGACAAGCTTAGGAGCGACCCCTCCACCATCGTCGTCAGTCAGCCACGAGGGGAGGACGTGGTGGCAGAGCATCGTGCCCTCGCCTTCGCCCTTATGCACCTCGGTCTCCAGAACCCTCTGCTGCTTCAGCACACCGACACCGACCCCCTCAGGGCTGCCTCCCTCCTTGGCGCACCGCTCATAGACAAGCTTGCCGACGGCTTGGTTATGCCCGACGAGCGGCTCGCCCTCTCCCTGCTGCAAGCCTCAAGGGAACGCATCAGCAAGACCGAATACATCGCCTGCCCTGGCTGTGGGCGCACGCTCTACGACCTGCAAGGCACTCTCTCACGCATAAAGGCTGCCACCCCTCACCTCAAGGGCAAGACCATTGCGGTGATGGGCTGCATAGTGAACGGACCGGGGGAGATGGCAGGGGCAGACTACGGCTACGTGGGTGCGGCAAGGGGGAAGATATCTCTCTACAAGGGCAAGACCTGCCTTGAGCGCAACATACCTGAGGAGCAGGCGGTGGAGCGGCTGCTCAAGCTTATTGAAGAAGATAACGACTAACACTAACGATATGACAAGGCAACCTCTAATCATCTACAATACCCTCTCACGGCAGAAGGAACTCTTCCGCCCCCTCACCGAGGGGAGGGTGGGCATGTACGTCTGCGGACCGACGGTCTACGGCGACGCTCACCTCGGGCACGCACGCCCCGCCATCACCTTCGACCTCCTCTTCCGCTACCTCCTGCATCAGGGCTACCGTGTGCGCTACGTGCGCAACATCACCGACGTGGGGCATCTTGAGCACGACGCTGACGAGGGCGAGGACAAGATTCAGAAGAAGGCTCGCCTCGAGGAGCTTGAGCCGATGGAGGTGGCGCAGCTCTACACCAACCGCTTCGAGGAGGCGATGAAGGCGCTCAACTGCCTGCCGCCAAGCATAGAGCCTCGTGCCACGGGGCACATCATAGAGCAGGAGCAGCTGGTGAGCGAGATACTCCGCAACGGCTACGCCTACGAGAGCCACGGCAGCGTCTACTTCGACGTGGAGAAGTACGCCAAGGAGCATCGCTACGGCATCCTGAGCGGGCGCACGTTGGAGAACGCCAAGGACGCGAGCCGTGAGCTTGCGGGAGTGGACGAGAAGCGCAACCAAGCAGACTTCGCCCTGTGGAAGAAGGCGCAGCCCCAGCACATAATGCGCTGGCCAAGCCCTTGGAGCGAGGGCTTCCCCGGTTGGCACTGCGAGTGCACGGCAATGGGACGTAAGTACCTCGGCTCGCACTTCGACATACACGGAGGGGGGATGGACCTCGTCTTCCCCCACCACGAGTGCGAGATAGCGCAGGCCGTCGCGAGCCAAGGCTCTGAGATGGTGCGCTATTGGATGCACAACAATATGATAACCATCGAGGGCAGGAAGATGGGCAAGTCGTACAACAACTTCATAACCCTTCCCCAGTTCTTCACGGGGGAGCACCCGCTTCTACAGCAAGCCTACAGCCCTATGACCATACGCTTCTTCATCCTCCAGGCGCACTACCGCTCGACGGTGGACTTCAGCAACGACGCCCTGCAGGCTGCCGAGAAGGGTTACGCCCGCCTGATGGACGCTTGGCGGAAGCTCCTGAGGCTCACCGAGGGGCAGAGGGTGAAGGGGCAGCCCGTGGTTGAGATGGCGTGGGTGGACGAGCTGCGCCAGAAGCTCTACGACGCCATGAACGACGACCTCAACTCGCCCATCGTCCTTCAACTCCTCTTCGACGCCTCACGCACCATCAACCTGCTCGCCGACCGCAAGCTGGGCGTCACGCCCGAGGTGGCTGAGGCTCTCAAGGGGCTGTTCAGCACCTTCATCTTCGACATACTGGGACTTCAGGAGGACACCGCCCAAGGCAACAAGGAGCGTGAGCAAGCCTTCGCCAGCGTGGTAGATATGGTGCTCAGGCAGAGGCAGAGGGCAAAGGAGCAGAAGGACTGGATGTTGAGCGACAGCATCCGCAGCGAGCTCTCGGAGCTGGGCTTCGAGGTGAAGGACACGAAGGACGGCTTCAGTTGGACATTGAATAAGTAGAGGAGAGCCGAACGCAAGCCCCGAAGGGGTGTTAGCCACCGCAAAAGAGGTGTAGACCCCTCCGACAAAAGGGGTGTAGACCCCTCCGACAAAAGGGGTGTAGACCCCTCCGACAAAAGGGGTGTAGAGGCCTTCCGCAAAAGGGGTGTAGACCCCTTCGATAAAAGGGGTGTAGAGGCCTTTGGCGAAAGGTCTGTAGTGACCTCCCGCAAAAGGTCAAGTATTTCTTTCCCATCCATAGGCTTATCCTTTCTTTTTACTACCTTTGTGCCATTGGTATGGCAGAGACGGTGAGAAAACGCAGCGTAGTGGGTATAGGGGAGACCATCCTCGACATCATCTTCCAAGGGGGAAAGCCCGTGGCTGCCGTGCCCGGGGGCAGCTGCTTCAACAGCATCGTCTCCGTGGGCCGCACCGGCACTCCCTGCTTCTTCGCAGGCTACTCAGCAGAGGACGCAGTCGGCCGTCAGACGCTCGGCTTCCTCGAGGCTAACGGTGTGCGGACGGACTACTTCGAGCTTCGTCCGGGCGAGCAGAGCTGCGTCTCGCTGGCCTTCCTCAACGAGAGGGGCGACGCTGACTACATCTTCTACAAGTTCCGCCCCACCTTGCCTCCCTCCTACCCCTTGCCCCAGCTCCAGCGTGACGACGTGCTTCTGCTCGGCTCTTACTTCGCCGTATGCCAAGGCACTCGCTCTAAGATGCGCCAGCTGCTCACCGAGGCAAGGGAGAGCGGGGCGATAGTCTACTACGACCTTAACTTCCGCCGCTCCCACCTCCTTGAGCTCCCCCGCCTGCTGCCGCCCATCCGCTACAACATGAGGCACAGCACCGTGGTGAGAGGCTCGGCGGACGACTTCGAGATAATGTACCGCACCCGTGACGCAGAGGAGATATACCACGAGCACATCTCCAGGCATTGCCCTCTCTTCATCTGCACCGACGGCGCAGGGGAGGTGACCGTCTGCACTCCCCGTGGGACACTCCGCTTCGATGCCCGAAGAGTGGACAAGGTGGTAAGCACAGTGGGGGCGGGCGATAACTTCAACGCAGGACTGGTGTGCGCCCTCATACACGAGGGCATTACCCTTAAGGTGTTGACGAGCCTCACCGAGGACGGCTGGCAGAGGGTGATAGGGACGGCTGTCGCCTTCGCCGCTGAGGCGTGCCAGACGACGGATAACTACGTCAGCCGAGAGTTCGCACTTAGAACAATAACCAAAGCAATATAACAACATGAAGAGTATCTTAGCCCTTTGGGCAATCGTGGCTGCCGCGCCCCTTATGGCACAGGAAGACAGCATTGAAGCGAACAAGGACACGCTCATCTTCACCACCGTCGTGGAGAACCCCATCACAAGCATCAAGAACCAGAACAACAGCGGCACTTGCTGGTGCTACTCCTCGCTCGCCTTCCTTGAGAGCGAGGTATTGAAGAAGCACCCTGAGATGAAGGACATCGACCTCTGCGAGTCGTTCGTGGTGAACAAGACTTACCTCGACCGCGCCGACCGCAACATACGCACGCACGGCGACGCAAGCTTCTCGCAGGGAGGCTCGTTCTACGATGTCATCTACTGCATGACTAACTACGGACTCGCACCCGAGGGCGTTATGCCTTACCCTGAGACGCTCTACGGCGACTCTCTCTACAACTTCTCCAGCTTCTTCCCCCCGATGGAGGCGTACGTGGAGGCTATATCCAAGAGCGAGGCGAAGAGGATTAACCCAAGCTGGAGGAACAGCGTGCAGGGGATGCTGGACGACTACTTCGGCAAGTGCCCCGAGCAGTTCGAGTACGAAGGAAAGACTTACACACCGCAGTCGTTCGTGGAGTTCCTCGGGCTTAACGCCGACGACTACGTGAGCCTCACCAGCTACACGCACCACCCCTTCTACCAGCCCTTCATCCTCGAGATACAGGACAACTGGCGGTGGGCAAGCAGCTATAACCTTCCCCTCGATGAGTTTATGCGTGTGATGGAGGAGGGCATCCGCAACGGCTACACCTTCGCTTGGGGCGCAGACGTGAGCGAGGAGGGCTTTAGTCGCCGTAAGGGTAAGCACCTAAGCGTGGCGACAGTGCCCATACCACAGAAGGGACCGTCGGTGGGTAGCGACCAGAGCCGTTGGACGGGAGAGCCCCAGGGAGCGAAGATATCCGAGAGTGACCAAGAGGGCGAGCTTGAGATAACGCAGGAACTGCGGCAGCTTGGCTACGACAACTGGGAGACGACGGACGACCACGGAATGCAGATATACGGCATTGCCAAGGACCAGAACGGCAAGGAGTACTTTATGATGAAGAACTCTTGGGGCGAGATGGGACCGTACAAGGGCTTGTGGTACGTCTCCAAGCCTTACGTCGCCTACAAGACAATGAACATCCTCATCAACAAGAACGCTGTGCCTAAGGACATACGCAAGAAGCTCGGCATTTAGGCCTTAATGACGCATTACCACTGGAACCTGCCTGAGCCTAAGCAGCAAGAGGAGGAGAAGGCTGCCGGGCTTGCCAAAGCCTTGGGCATGAGCCCTGTACTCTGCTGCCTGCTGGTGCGACGGGGCATCACTGACACAGGGGAGGCGAGACGCTTCTTCCACCCTCAGCTGAGCGAGCTTCACGACCCTTTCCTGTTCAAGGACATGAGCGTCGCTGTGGCTCGACTTAACGAGGCTATAGGCAGGAAGGAGCGTATCCTCGTGTACGGCGACTACGACGTGGACGGGGTGACGGCAGTGGCGCTGGTCTTTAAGTTCATACGTCGCTTCTACAGCAACGTGGACTACTACATCCCTGACCGCTATGAGGAGGGATACGGCGTGTCGACCCAAGGCGTTGACTACGCCGAGGAGACTGGAGTGAGGCTCGTCGTCGTGCTTGACTGCGGCATTAAGGCGGTGGAGACGATACAGTATGCAAAGCAGAAGGGCATTGACTTTATCATCTGCGACCATCACGTGCCTGACGCTGTCTTGCCTCCTGCGGTGGCTATCCTCAACGCCAAACGCCCCGGCGAAGCCTACCCTTACAAGGAGCTCTCTGGCTGCGGAGTGGGCTTCAAGCTGATGCAAGCCTTCGCCCAGAGCAACGGCATTGAGTTCTCGCAGCTTTACCCCCTGCTCGACCTCTGCGCAGTGAGCATCGCCTCAGACATTGTGCCGATAATGGGGGAGAACCGCATACTGGCTTACCACGGACTGCGTCAGCTCAACTCACGGCCGAGCGTGGGCATACAGGCGATAATGAATATATGCGGCCTCACGGAAAGGGAGGTGACGCTGAACGACATCATCTTCAAGATAGGACCGAGGCTCAACGCCTCAGGGCGTGTGCAGAACGGGAAGGAGGCGGTGAAGCTGCTGGTGGAGCAGGACGCTAAGGTTGCCTTGAGGGAGGCGAGCCTCATCAACCACTTCAACGACCAGCGCAAAGACCTCGACAAGAGTATGACGGAGGAGGCAAATAACATAGTTAAGAGCCTCGACAGCACGGGGGAACAGAAGGCTATTGTAATATACAACGCGGAGTGGCACAAGGGGGTGATAGGCATCGTGGCGTCAAGGCTGACGGAGCTTTACTTCCGCCCCGCCGTGGTGCTTACCTGCTCTGAAGGCATAGCGACGGGTTCAGCCCGGTCGGTAGGAGGCTTCGACGTGTACAAAGCAATAGAGAACTGCCGCGACCTGCTGGAGAACTTCGGCGGGCACACCTATGCCGCTGGTCTCTCGCTTAGGGTGGAGAATGTGCCGGAGTTCAAGCGACGCTTCGAGGCGTACGTGGAGGAGCATATAAGCGAGGAGCAGACAACGGCGCAGATTGACGTGGACGCCTGCATCGACTTCCGAGACATAACAAAGCGCTTCTTCGCAGACCTTAAACGCTTCGCCCCCTTCGGACCCGACAACCCCCGCCCCAACTTCTGCACAAGGCACGTCTACGACTACGGCACGAGCAAGGTGGTGGGCAGAGAGCAGGAGCACATAAAGCTGGAGCTTGTGGACAGCCGAAGCAGCAACGTGATGAACGGCATAGCCTTCGGACAGAGCTCGCAGGCAAGGTACATCAAGTCCAAACGCTCCTTCGACATCGTATACGCCATAGAGGAGAACACGCACAAGCGGGGCGAGGTGCAGCTGCAAATCGAGGACATCCGACCCACCGAGGCTTAAAGCATGGGCTTGGAGCTGTTCAAGCAGATACTCAAGCAATATTGGGGTTACGACGACTTCCGCGGCATTCAGCGTGAGATCATCGAGAGCATAACAGCGGGAAGGGACACCCTCGGCCTTATGCCCACGGGAGGAGGGAAGAGCGTCACCTTCCAAGTGCCGGCATTGGCGGTGGAGGGCACGTGCCTTGTCATCACGCCGCTCATCTCTCTTATGCGAGACCAGGTGCAGCGGCTGCGGCAGCTGGGGGTGAAGGCTACAGCGGTGTACTCGGGGATGGCGAGGAACGAGATAATAGCCGCCCTTGAGAACTGCATCCTTGGCGGCTACAAGCTGCTCTACGTATCGCCAGAAAGGCTTGAGACTGACCTGTTCCTGCGCAAGCTCGCGCACATGAGGGTGAGCTTTATAACAGTGGACGAGGCGCACTGTATCTCGCAATGGGGCTACGACTTCCGTCCAAGCTACCTGCAGATAGCACGCATAAGAGCCGTCGTGCCGCAAGCCCCAGTGCTCGCCCTCACTGCCACCGCCACGCCCTTTGTGGTGGAGGACATACAGCGACAGCTCAACTTTGCGCAGGGCAACGTCCTTAGGATGAGCTTCGAAAGGAAGAACCTCACCTACATCGTGCGCAACGCAAGGGACAAGATGCAGGAGACCCTGCGCATACTGCGAGGGATAAAGGGCTGCGCCATCATCTACACCCGCAACCGACAGCAGACACACGATATAGCGAAGCTGCTCACGGACGAGGGCATCTCCGCCACTTGCTACCACGCCGGGCTGCCACAGATACTGAGGGACGACCGCCAGGAGCGTTGGCAGAAGGGGGAGTACAGGGTGATGGTGGCTACCAACGCCTTCGGCATGGGCATAGACAAGGCTGACGTGCGCCTTGTCCTGCACAGCGAGATGCCCGACAGCCCTGAGGCTTACTTCCAAGAGGCGGGCAGAGCGGGCAGAGACGGCAAGCCCGCATACGCCGTGCTGATATACGACCGCAGCGACTGCGCCAAGCTGCTGAGGCGGGTGAAGGAGACTTACCCTGAACCTGATTACGTCAGAGACGTGTACGAGCACCTCTGCTACTACCTCCAGATGGCTATGGGCGACGGGGAGGGAGTGACGCGGGAGTTCGACCTCGAGGAGTTCTGCTACCGTTTCAAGTACTTCCCCGTCGTGGCTCACAACGCACTGCTTCTGCTCTCCAACGCCAGGTACATCGACTACCGGGAGGAGGACGAGACGGTGAGCCGCCTTCGCTTCATCCTGACGAGGGACAGCCTCTACCGCCTCAACGACGAGAACCCGACGAGGGAGAAGGTCATGCACACGCTCCTGCGCAAGTACAGCGGCTTGTTCTCAGGCTTCGTGTACATAGCCGAGAGCGCCATAGCACACGACACTGGCCTCTCCCCCGACCAAGTCTACCACACGCTCAAGGCACTCGCCATGCTCCGCATCATAGAGTACATCCCACGCAAGCGCACCAGCTACATCACCTTCCTCGAGCGCAGGCTGGAGACGGAGGAGATAGCGCTGCCGCCACACGTCTACAAGGACAGGCGCGAGCAATACGAGAGGCGCATTACGGCGATGATAGAGTACGTGACGGACAAAGGCACGTGCCACAGCCGCTTCCTTCTTAACTACTTCGGGGAGACCGAGGCGAAGGACTGCGGTCGCTGCGACGTGTGCACTGCCGGCACCCGGAAGGAGCAGGAGGAGAGGGCGATACGCCAGTCCATCCGCCGCCAGCTCGAACGCTCGCCCCTCTTCCCCAACGAGGTGGACACAACGGGCTTCCACAAAGACCTCTTCCTTCAGGTGGCAGGAACGATGCTCACGCAGGAGGAGATATTCCTCGACAAAGAGCAGCGCTTCACCCTGCGCCGCCCATAAGAACTGACGACACCCAGCTGAAGCCGCCGCGGCGCTTAGCCAAGAGCCGCCGTCACGCCTGTATAAGAGCTGCCAGACACCTCCTTGTTAGCACCTCAAAACACCTCCTTGTTAGGGGGTGTCCAGCGCCTACAGTATAGGCTTCACGAAGCCTAAGTTGAGGCGTTACGGCCCCTACTAAGGAGTCGCCTGGACAGGTAGCCGCTACCCGCCCTGGAGGTTAGCCGCTGGGCGTTGTGGCGGTTAGCCGCTGGCCGTCCAGGAGACTCACTGCGACCTTCAGCCTCGCTCACGCCGAGCCGCCCGGCTATGGCCCGGTAAATCCTGTCCGCCACCCTCTCGCCGCCCCTTATGCGGGGTATCTTGGTGTTCCGCTCCGTCGTTCCCAGCCCCTCGCCCGCGCTTCCCGGCTTGTCCGACGGGGGAGTTCCCGCCTGCTCGCCTAAGGGGTTCCCGTCTGTCCGCCTGACGTCTTCCGGGGCGTTCGCCGCGCTGTCGCTTACGGTGTCGTTGGAGCTTTCCTCTCCCTCCTCGGTGATTTTTATCCCGTTTTCCTTGGGTTGTATTATATCTCTCAGTACCTTTGCGATGCCTCTTTCTTGGAGCTCGCCCCATCCAGGTGAAGAACCTGTCGTAGAGCTTTCATGAAAGAGGCTTTTTTGTGCCGTTATTTTGTGGAGATAGAACCTGAAATTCGGGGCGTTTTCTCCTTTCCTCACGACAACCACTCCAACATAGCTGTCATCTCCTATCTTCACAGGAGCGGCGAACGTCGCGCTCTCGTAGCCCCTGCCTTTCCAGTCTCTCTGGTTGTCTATCTCGCGTCCGTCACGGATGATGTACGGCACAGCCATGTATGCCGCAGCTTTCCTCTTCGTCATTCTGCCGTGACTGAGGCTTGCGCGCACGCCATCTTTTGAAAGCGCAACGTCACCATAGCCCTCACGTTCCACTTTCCCTCCGAACTTATCGTTATAGTAATCAGATACTTTCTGGATGAGGTCTCCACTGGCATCCATAAACTCCTGCCCCGTCAGCTCCGCCACGTAGTCATTGCCCATAAGGTAGTCAGCGAGCTTCCTGCGCTCGCCCTCGTCACGCTCCCACGGCTCTTCCCTGCGCCTCTCCTCCCCGTCGTCCTCGCGGAAGCGCAGCTCGCCCAGGGCGGGGGCTTTCTCCTTGCCCTCCTCGAGCATGCTCTTGTAGGCAGCCTCCACCTCCTTCTTGTCGGGGTATCTGCCACTCAGGTAGGTAAACTCCCCTTCCGGTGACCAATACCCCGAAAAGCCGTGGTCAAAGAAGCCACCCAGTTGTATTTCACAAGGACGACCATCTGAATACCATTGCCACAACCCTTGGCCAGGAATCATCCTACAATTCAGCTGACCGTTCTCGTACCACCAATCAGTCCTTATTTCCACCCCGTCCTCCCAGCGGCTGCGCTCTTTCGGTGTCTTGCCGTCGTCGTACCACTCCTCGTACTCCCCGTTCTGCCTGTTGCCCTTGTGGATATTGGTCGGATTACTGAATTCCCCCGTCTTCTCGTCCATCTCGTACGTCGCCACGCGCCCCGAGCCGTCGTCCATCTTCCTCGTCACGGGTATGCCTCTGTGCGGGCTGTCCTGCCTGTCCCACCACGTCGGCTCGTCATCCTCTCCCGCGGCGAAGAATGCCAGCAGCCTGCCGTCCTTGAACGCCACGCGCTTGCCGTAACGGCCGTAGTGCTGCCAGTAGCCTGCGCTCTGCTCCGTGAGGTTGCCCTCTTTGTCTCCCTGCAGCAGGCACCACGGGCTGCAGTCCCTGCCCCAGTGGGTGTTGATTATCCCGCGCATGTTCCGGCGGCTCTCCTCGCTCTCCGCCACGTCGTAGACGGTTATGCCGTTGGCGAGTTCCCTCTTGTTGGACAGGGTGGGGACGCTGTCGGGGTTGACGCGCTCCTCAGTCACACGGAACTCCGCGTGCTGGTTGATGAGGTCCATCGGGTTCTTGTAGGAGGCGGGGTCCACGCCCGCCTTCTTGGCCACCTGCACGGCCTGGCGCACCTTGTCCATGTCCTCCGGCAGGCGCACCGTGCCGTCTGTGAACCACTTGAAGGCGGCCTCCGCCACAGCCCCGCCGTCACGCTCGTAGGTGTCCGCCACGACGTTCAGAAGAGCCTCCTTCTGCCCGTCCGTCATGTCGTCTCTCCTCTTGTTCAGCGTGGCGAGCATCTCCGCCCTGCGTCTCTTGCCGAGGCTCTTCGTGCCGAAGCGCAGGCCGCCCCGGGGAGCAGCCGCTGGTTGTCCCGAAGAGTAGCCGCTGGTCGTCCCCAAAGGCAGCCGCTGGTCGTCCCCAAAGGCAGCCGCTGGTCGTCCGGGTGTCTTCTGCCCGCTCACTCCCTCCAGCGTCTCCATGTCGGCTTTCCGCCTCTCCTCTTTCCACGCCCTGTCAGCCCTCAGCCTCAGGGCTATGTCCGTGGCGCGTCCGAGCAGGTCGCTCTTCCCCTCGAGGTTGCGCCTTGAGCGGTACAGCATCCAGTTCACGTCAGCCTCCGTCAGGTCGAGGCCGAGGCCCATCGCCCTCAGGGCGGCCCTCACGGTGGAGACCACCGAGCCCCACCACGTGGGCTTCTCCGCGGTCTCCGCCTTCTCCGCGAGGTACTCGTCCATGGCCACCTCGGCAGTCCAGCCCATCCGCTCAGCCTTTGCCGTCAAGGCGTTCTTCGCTTTCCCCTTGGGCATAGCCTCCAGCAGCGAGCGCATCATCGCGTCGTACGGCTCTTCGCCTATCAGGCCTCTCAGCCCCCTGTGCCCCACCACCTCGTGCAGCACGGTGCGCGTGGCGTCAGCCTCGCCCTTGACGTTGGGCATGTAGATGACCACGCGCCCCGTCTCCGTGTCGTACCACCCCGATATGCTCCTCCCCTGCTCGATGGCTCTTCTCGCCTCGGGGTCTGTCACCTCCTCTATCGAGTTGGCAATCTCCACCTCCGCGCCGAGGCTCTTGGCGAGTTTCCGCGCGCTCTCGGCTATCGCCTTGTCGGTCGCCTCGCCCACCTTGTCGGGGTCCGTCTCGCGGAAGCGCGTGCCGCCCGTACCTCGCGAGAAGCTGCCCTCGTTGTCAACACTCTTTATCTGCTCGGGTTTGAAGACGACTGTCTCCTGCCTCAGGTCTCCGTTGTAGTACACCCCGTCATAGCCCTCGCTCTCCAGCTGCTCTCTGAACTCCACGCTCGCCTCACGGCTGTTCTTCTCCGCCAGCCGCTCGTTGTCCTCCTGCGTGGCGTAGTATGGGTTCTTCACATCAAGGAACACGGGCATCTGCTTGCTCCCGTAGCCCCAGCCCTCCCTCTCGTCACCATAGAAGTAGAAGCCGTCACCGAGCCACCCTGCGTCATTGTGGGTGCCGTTTCTTGACGGGTCGAACTCTGTGAAGCTGCCGTCGGTGTTATGGTAGAACACTTTCGGCTCGCCGTTCTCGTCCACCATTTTCGAGTGGTTTGTTTGCAGGATATCGAATAAACGAGTATCTTTGCGCTTGCCGGGGGCATAAGACGGGGATTCGTCCGCTGTTGCTTTAAAGCCCTCGGCACCGGCTGCTCCCCCGATAAGGTCGAGCAGCCGTCCTTTCTCTATCCCCGTCAGGCTGTGGTCGTAGTACTTCTTGCCGTTCTTCACTCCCACCACCATCTTCACCGTATAGTCCTCGCCGCCTATCCTGAGGCCGCAAACATAGTATCTGTAGCTCTGGAACTTGCCGTTACCTTTCTTGTTGGGCAGCTCGTCAACGAAGACGGCATTCCGTATAAGGTCGGGTATCGCCGCTATTGACTGGAAGTGTGCCTTGTCCCTCTCGTCGTGTGACGGCACTTTGCCGGCGGCGCTTTTCTCCACGGTGATTACATCCCCCGTGTCGGAGTTCACGTAATCCCCGTGCAGGTTGTCATACATCCACCTCCTTGCGCTTCCGTGGCTCAGCTCATACTTGCCCTCGTACTCCCTGCCTGTTATCTCCACAGGCTCGCTCCGCCTCAGCTTCTCTATCCTGAAGGGCTTCTCCCAGTCGCCGAACCAGTCCTTGAAGGCTTTCGCGCGCACCATGGCCCACACGTGTTCGCCGTACTCCCCGAAGAGCCTCGACTCGCCCCCACCAGGAGCCTTGCCGTACGTGCCGTCGGCCTTCGCGCGGCTCACTATCCCCGCCTCCTCGTCTCCCAGCCTCATCTGACTGGACAGCCCCTGTGTCCTGCTTACTGTTCTGTTGTGTTCCTCCCCGTTGTAGGTGTCCATCAGCGTCTCGAGAGCCCCGACGAGGGTCTTCTCCGCCGTGGTCCTGCCCTCGCCGCCGCCCGTCCTGCTTGCGGAAGAGTAACAAGAAAGAGGGCCCGCATCACTGCAGACCCTCGATCAGGAAAATGAAAAGAAGAAGGAGGGGATGTAGACTTTCAGCTGGTCGATGCGCCTATAACTTTCCCCTCCTATCTGCGCCGCCAGCGGATAGCCTTAAGCCATCCACCTACCTTTTAGTCGAAAGGTTTTCACCTCTTAGTCGCCCCCCTGATCGGCCCCAGAGCCGCTGCCCGCGCCCGAGCTGCCCGCGCCCGAGCTGTCAGAGCCCGATACAGTGCCAGTGCTGACGCTGCCCGATGAGTGGCTGATGCTGATGCTCACCGACTTGGCCGCGGCCAGCATGTCACTCTTAGGGGTGAACTGAATCTTAGGTGTCTTCAGGGCCTTTCTCACGGTGACATCCTCCTCTGTGTCCATGTACTTCGAGGTCACCACCGTCTTCAGGCTGCCCAGCTCCGCAAGGTCAACGCTGGAGCCCCTCTGCAGTGCCTCCTTCACGATGTCGCTGAGCGAGATGAGAGCGTTCTTCACGTCGCCTCGTGCAAGCGACGTGGCGTCGACGATGTGCTCGATGACTTCGTCGTTCGTCATGTGCTGGTTCTGCTTTGGCCAGGCGTAGTAGAGAGTCACGCCTGCTCTCGTGCCGATGGGCATAACCTTGCTTAATACACTCATTTCTAATGCCATGGTTAATTCCTCCTTAATTTATGGCTGGTTTTACATGCAACTACACCCCAATTTGGACCATTTCAACGCCCTAACTTGGAGCGCTTGTGCGCCCTGACTTAGACCGTACTCGTATCCTGACTTGGGTTGTTGAGGCTTACTTAACACGCCACAAAGATACGCACATTCGCAAGACC
>JAJPYQ010000012.1 GCA_021204865.1 Prevotellaceae bacterium
GGCTTAGGTTGGGGCTTCGGGGTGTGCACGGCTTGGGGCTTATCCTTAAGCCCGAGGGAGACGGTGCCTCCCGCACAGACGTAGCCGAGCAGGAAGGCGGCGAGCATAAGCAGCAGCGCCGCAAGCACGCAGGCCACCACACCTCCCCTCGATATCATCATACGCTTGCGCTTCGCCAGCTCCTCGCTCACTGCCGAGGAGACGACCTGCTGAATGGTCTGGTTCTCAACGTATTGGGCGTTCACCTGCATCTCCTCCACGCTCTGGTTCACCACTGTCGTGCCTCCCACGCCCTGCTGTGCGGGCTGGGGCTGTTCTTCTTGCTCGTTCATATCATTATTAGGGTTAGCTTCCTCCGCTTGAGGCTCTTCCACAGGCTCTTCCGCAGGCTCCTCTATAGGCGCTTCAGCAGGCTGCTCTTGGGGCACGTACTCCATCTCGCTCGTCGGGGTCTCGTCGCTCAGCACCACGGTCTGGAACTCGGAGAAGGGCTTGTTGACGGCGTCCCTCAGCGAGGTGCTGGGGGTGAAGGTGACACGGCTGTGGGGGTCAATCACTATGCGCTCGCCCGTGCTTATGTCCACGCTCTGGCGGCTGTCCACCGAAAGCAGCTTGAACGTGCCGAATGCCTTAATCCTCACCACGCCCTCCTTGAGGGTGAACTCCTCCGCCACCTCGAAGAACGTCCTCAGGAAGCTCTCCGCCTCCCTCTTCGTGGTTTCCTTCCTTCGTGAAAGCCCCTGCGCCAGCTCCTGCAATGACACTCTCTCTTCCATACCCTAAGCCTTCGAGGGTTTGCCTGCCTTCTCCTTCAATGCCGTGCTCGGCTTGAAGCTGACGCTCAGCTTCGGGGGCACGAGCATGCGCTGCTTGGTGGCCGGGTTCACCACCACTCGCTCCATCTTCCTCTTCACCGAGAAAGAGCCGAAGCTGGGGATGGAGACCACGTCCTCCTCCTCCAGCCGGCTGGTGAACTCAGCGAGGAAGCCGTCCACGAGGTCGTTCACCTGCCTTGCCGACGCTCCCGTGCGCCTTGCCATCTCTGCGATAAACTCGTTGTTGTTCATATATCGTTTAAGGTATTACACTGGCATACAGGTCGAAGTCGTCCGCCTCGTCTATGCGGCATTGGCAGAACTCCCCCTCCCTCAACTCCTTGTCCTTGGCTATCAGCACCTCAGGGTCAACGTCGGGGCTGTCGTACTCCGTCCTGCCCACATAGTAGTCTCCCTCCACACGGTCTACCATCACCTTCATCACCTTGCCCACCTTCGCCCCCTGCACCTCGGCGGAGATGCGCTGCTGAAGGCGCATAATGCGTGAGAGCCGTTGCTCCTTCACCTCCTGCGGTATGTCGTCCTTGAGGCGCAAGGCTGAGCGAGTGCCTGCCTCCTCGCTGTAGGCGAAAGCCCCAAGCCTCTCGAAGCGTGCCTTCCTTACGAAGCCCTCAAGCTCCTCGAACTGCTCCTCCGTCTCGCCTGGGAAGCCCACCATAAGCGTCGTGCGCAGGTGAATGCCCGGCACTTCGCTCCTGAGCTTGTCTATCAGCTCGTAGGTCTGCCCCGACGTGATGTTCCGCTCCATCGCCTTAAGCACTGGGTCGGAGATGTGCTGGAAGGCAATGTCGAGGTACTTGCACACGTTCTCCCGCTCCCTCATCACGCGGAGCAAGTCCAAGGGGAAGTCGGCGGGGTAGGCGTAGTGCAGCCTTATCCAGTCCAAGCCCCTCACGTCCGCAAGCCTCTCCACAAGCTCGGCTATGCGCCTCCGTCCGCAGAGGTCAAGCCCGTAGTAAGTCAGCTCCTGCGCCACCACCTGCAGCTCCCTCACGCCCTGACTGACGAGCCACCGAGCCTCTTGCACTATCTCCTCCACGGGGCGGCTCTTGTGCCTGCCCGTGGAGAGGGGGATGGCGCAGAAGGCGCAATGGCGGTCGCAGCCCTCGCTTATCTTCAGGTATGCGTAATGCCTCGGGGTGGTGAGCCTCCGCTCCAGCCGAAGCTCCTCCCTGACGCTCTTGCCGAGGTCAGAGAGCAGCTCGAGGTAGTCGAACTTGCCGTAGTACTTGTCCACCTCTGGCAGCTCCTTCCTCAGCTCCTTGGGGAAGCGCTGGGGGAGGCAGCCCATCACGTAGAGCCGCCTCAGCTCTCCCCTCTTCTTCCTACCCGCCAGTTGCAATATCATCTGTATGCTCTCCTCCTGAGCGTCGGCGATGAAGCCGCACGTGTTCACCACGGCTATCTCCCCTCGTGGCTGCTCAGCGTCGTGCGTGACCCTGAAGCCGTTCGCCTCAAGCTGTCTTATGAGCCGCTCGCTGTCCACAAGGTTCTTGCTGCAGCCCATCGTGATAAGGTCTATCGTTGTGCCTTCCTTCATCTTGAGAAGAGGGAGTCGACGAACTCCCTGCGGTTGAAGGGCTGAAGGTCGTCCAAGCCCTCGCCCAAGCCAATGTAGCGCACTGGTATCTTCAGCTGGTCGCTTATGCCTATCACCACGCCCCCCTTCGCCGTGCCGTCGAGCTTGGTCACAGCAAGGCTCGTCACCTCCGTTGCCGCCGTGAACTGCCTTGCCTGCTCGAAGGCGTTCTGCCCAGTGCTTCCGTCGAGCACCAGCATAACGTCGTGCGGGGCGTCAGGCACTACCTTCTGCATCACCCGCTTAATCTTCGAGAGCTCGTCCATCAAGCCCTTCTTGTTGTGCAGCCTCCCCGCAGTGTCTATCAGCACCACGTCCGCCCCGCTTGCCACAGCGCTCCTGAGCGTGTCGAAGGCAACGCTCGCGGGGTCGCTCCCCATCTGCTGCTTAATGACGGGAACGCCTACCCTCTCGCCCCACACCACTATCTGCTCCACGGCAGCAGCTCTGAACGTGTCGGCAGCCCCGAGCACCACGCTCTTGCCCTGCCGCTTAAGCTGGTAGGCGAGCTTGCCTATGGTCGTGGTCTTCCCCACCCCGTTCACGCCTACCACCATAACGACGTAAGGCTTCACGTCCCCCGGGATGTTGAAGCCCTCCGTTCCCTCGCCGCAGTCGTTCTCCGTTAGCAGGGAGGTAATCTCGTCCCTGAGTATCTCGTTCAGCTCCGACGTGCCGAGGTACTTGTCTCTCCTGACACGAGCCTCAATGCGCCGGATTATGTTAAGGGTAGTCTCAACGCCCACGTCGCTCTCCACAAGCGTCTCCTCAAGGTCGTCGAGCACGCCCTCGTCCACGGTGCTGCGGCCCGCCACAGCCCTGCCAAGGCGCATAAGGAGGCTCTCCTTCGTCTTCTCCAGCCCCTTGTCGAGCGTCTCCTTCTTCTCTCGGGGGAACAGTTTGCCAAGAATGCCCATCGTGTCAGCCAGTAGCTTAGGGTACAGCCGCGAAGATAAGCAAAAAGAGCGGATAAAGCTGCTGGGCGGCTTAAAAAACGGCTCGCAATGACTTGTCTTACCGCCTTAACAGAGAGGAAATAATATGCCCTATTAAACGGCTAATTAAAAGAAACGTTGTACTTTTGCTTACGATTATTTCAGAATATGATAACAAAAGAGGAACTTCAGGAACTACTGCATAGCGATGAGACCTATCGTATTGAGCGTACTGCAAGCACGACCGATGTCGACAAATTTCAAGAGGCTATATGTGCTTTTGCCAATGACCTTCCCGCTTCTAACAAGAATGGGTTCCTTATTTTGGGAGCTAATGACAATGGCAGCCTGTCTGGCTTAAAAGCGGACGACCAGCTGACGAGAAAGATTGTAGCATTACGCTCGAGCGGTAACATCCTGCCCTTACCAATTATGTCAGTGGAGAAGTTCTCTTTCCCGGAGGGAGATGTCTTGGTCGCAGAGGTCACACCATCGCCCATACCGCCTCATCGCTATCGGGGACGCACATTCATTCGCATAGGACCGCGCCGTGACATAGCGACTGAAGCAGAGGAAAGAGTCCTAACCGAAAGGCGAACCGCTTATATGGCGACTTTCGACGCACGACCTTGCTTTCAGGCAAAGATTACTGATGTAGACACCAAGTACATTAGGGATGAGTACCTGCCCACGGTCATCGAAGAGGATACTTTAAAGGCGGACGAACGCGACATAAAGGAGCAGATGGCTTCGTTGCGCCTATACGACCTCGAGCACGACTGCCCCACCTATGCCGCAATCATCCTCTTCGGATACAGACCTCGCTACTTCTTACCTGGCGCATACGTTCAGTTCGTGCGCTTCGAAGGGGAGACGAATGGCAGCAAGATACTCAACGAGCGAAGACTGGAAGGTTGCCTAAGCAAGATGCTGCCCAAGCTTGAGGCTTTTATACGGGACGCCATTGTCACTGCCCAGCCGATACCAGTCTCCATCCTAAGAGAAGAGACGGTCTACAACTATCCTTATATGGCTCTGCGGGAACTGATGATGAATGCCTGCATGCATCGTGATTACCAATCAAATATGCCCATACGCCTTTACCAGTATAGTAACCGTATCGAGATTATGAATGCAGGCGGGTTATATGGGGAGGCACGCCCTGAGAACTTCCCTCTGGTAAACGATTACCGCAATCCCGTCATCGCAGAGGCTATGAGAGGGCTGAGATACGTGAACATGTTCAATCGTGGCATACTGCGTGTCAAGGAACTGTTGGCAGAGAACGGTAATAATGAGCCCTTGTTCGATGTGGGCAAGCTTACCGTGTTTGAGGTGAAGGTGAAGGAGCTGTCGGAAGACAGAGCCATTGCCATCGCAAGGAGGAAGAGTAAGCAGTCTTCACACAGGGCAGAGGACATTCAAAGCATGGTGTTGGAGTTCTGCTCAAAGCCACGAAGCCTTTCCGAGATTATGGAACACATAGGGAGAAAGAAAAGGGATAACGTAAAGAGAAGGTATATACTTCCCTTATTAGAGAAGAACTTGCTTAGCTACACTATACCCGAAAAGCTGAGAAGCAAAAGGCAGAAGTATATCGCCATAACAAAATAGTCCCTTTAACGCCCCCCCCCTATATCCCCTTAACTTGGTGCCTTATCTTGGTGCCTTTCGTAACAAAAAGGCACTAAGTTAGCTCCAACTTAGCCCCTTAACTTACCCCCTCGTTCACACAAAAGGGGGTAAGTTAGCTCACGGGGCTTTGAGCCTTGAAGCGTGAGCGTTGCAAGCATTTATGGGGCTTCCCTTCGGGTTATAATCAGTTGCGCACACGACCTTATCCTCTTAACTTACCCCCTTAACTTACCCCCTCGTTCACACAAAAGGGGGTAAGTCAGCTCCTTCTGGTCTTCTTGGCAATCATACGACGGTATAAGAGGCGGCGTGACACCTCAACGTAGGCTTCGTGGCGACGGTATAATGGGGAGCGTGGTCCCTGTATAATAGGCGTGAAGGTACCCCTTGTTAGGGGTGCAATCCTACCCCTTGTTAGGGGTACCGTTGCGCCCCTTGTTAGGGGTACTTCGACGGCTGTTATATAGGCGTGACGACGAGAACCCCCGCCTCTCCACAAGGGGGAGGCGGGGGAGTAATGAAACGTTATCTGTGTCTTGCCTCCTTCCCGTGCGGGAGGGCGGCAATCGGGGCGGGGGTTACCAGCTCGTGTCCCAGAGGTTGCTGCTGCCGAAGGTGCTTCCCTTCGTCCAGTTGTCCTCAACGCCGCCGGTCTCGGTCTCAACCAGCTGCGAGACGGCCATCATCTCACTTGCCTCCACGGGCTCTGCGCCCAGGGTGGGGCGGATATATGCTTTCTTCATAGTCTTGTCTTCGTTTTAGTCGTGATTAATAGAGAACCTTCTTGCCTTGGCTGATGTATATGCCGCCCTTCTGCGGCTTCGACACCTTCCTGCCGGCGAGGTCGTAGATAGCGCCTGCGCCTTCAGCGGCTGGGGCTACTGTCTCGATGCCCGTGGTGTCGGAGGAGCCGAACACCAGCCTGCCTATCTTCACGTCCGAGGTGCTGCTCGTCCAGCTGAGGTAAGCCGTGCCGGCAGCCACAGAGTTATCGGTATCCATGTGGTAGAACGCCAAGCCTATGCCGTAGACATCATTCTCGTCTGCGTCCTGACCCACTACGGTCTCTTCGCTGACGTAGTTAAGCACGTAGATGCTTGAGTAGGTATCTGCGGTTATCTCCTCATCCTCAAGGCAGGCTTTAAGCAAGTTGCCCTCGCAAGTGGCTTCGGTGGTGGTAACGTTCAGGTAGACTGTCATAGTCTCCTCTTCGCTCCCTTCGTCGTTATCGGATACAAGGAGGCTGCCAGTCGAGGCTGGGATGACACCGTCCTCAATCTCCACGGTCGTGAGGTCAGCCACGTTGTCCTCTTCCTCGCTCTCGGTGACGGCGGTGATATAGTAAGCCTTAAGCCCGTCAACGTATTCGCAGGTCGCAGCCGAGGCGTTGCTGAACGTGCCGTAGTACTTGCCGTCGTCCTTGTTAAGGTGCAGCGTAGCCCCGACGACCTCGCCGTAGTAGGTGAGGCTCACCTCTTGGCAGTAGCACCAGTTGCCGCCAGCCGCCACGTTGCTCACCCCGAACTTAAGAGTGCCGTCCGTCACCTTGACTGTGAAGGTGAACAGGTCGCTGTCGCTGTAGCCAGCATCGCCCGTTGTGCCTACGGTAAGCTTAGCTGTCTCGTCGTTGGCGTAAGCCTGAGTGTCTTCATTGCCTGAAAGAGTAGTAACGCTGTTGCAAGCGTTGACCTGAGCATAGAAGGAGACTACGTAATAGCCGCTCTGCAAGCCCGTTATCTCTTTGTGCATTATCTCTCCAGCAGTGAAGGCTGGATATTCCGTTGTCCCGTCACTATACGTCTCTGTGGCAGTAGGCATAGCGTAGCAAGCTGCAGGACCGTTGCCTTGGGATGCCGACCACGTGCCGTCGTTAAGCATAGCGTAGGTCATATCAGATTCTGGTGTGGTCTGAGCCTTCACTGCCGTTGCCAAGTCAGCAGTGATGTCGTCATCATTAGTAAGCGTGCAAGCTGTGTAGGCGCTGCCGCTTGTGCTTTCCTCCCAAGCCTTTGTGCCTGCCTCGTCGAGGCCGAGGGCTTCGAGCTGCTCTGCAATGCTTGCGTAGTAAGCAACGGAAGCCTCGGCAGCCTCTATAGCCTCTACGGCTGCGTCGTAGGTGTCTTGGGTAGCCTCTGCCTCGTAAGCCTCGAGGGCTGAGGTCTGTGCTGACGCAACGTCATTGTTCATCGTGCCCTCTACTGCTGTGAGGTCGGGCAGGCTGTGACCGGTCACCTTAAGATTCTTCCAAGCAAGCCAGCTGTAGTTAGCGCTCTCGGGGATGACGAGGGAGATGTCCAGCGTGCCTTCGTCCTCCACCTCAGCGGTCACGGTGTAAGTGCCGTATACCTCACTCGCATCACCGTAGCTGCCTGTTGTGCCGTCGTCCACGATGTCCTCCTTCTCGTCGTTAACCTTAAGGTAAGTGCCTTCCGTGATGGTTTCGCCACTCTCAGCAAAGATGCGAACGTCGAGGGACACGTGGTAGTGCCCTTCCTTCAAGCCCGTTATCTGCGTGTGGCTGATGGTGGCAGAGGTAAGCGTTGTGCTCTTGTCATCGCCTTCATATACGTAGTTCTGGCAGAACGGGGTCTTCATACCAGAGGCATCTTCCTCAGTGCTCCAAGTGTTCTGCTCGTGCGTGCCGTTGTTGCCCGTCGTTGTCCAGTGGCTTATGTCTGCCTCGCAGGAGTGGAGGGTGTAGAGGTCGAGCATTCCCTCGGTGTACTGGTCGATGGCTGCCTGAAGGGCGGAGATGTCATTGTCGGTGGTGGTGCCGGCTTTGTAGGTCTCGCTGGCGGTCTTGATGGCGGCGGAGAATGCCTCTGCCACGTCTTCCTTGAGGGCGTTGGGGCAGTCGTCGGAGACGGTGGCGGGATAGAGCTGGAACTCCGCAAGGTGGAAGACGCCAGCGGTAGACGAGCTATTCTTTTCTTCCTCGTAGAAGCGCAGCTTGGTCACGCCTGAGGGGCAGTAGAAGTGGTCTGTCAGCACCTCGCCTGCTGCCGAGAACGGGTAGTCGAGGATAGCTATCACGTCGTCATCGGTATATTCATCGTCATCAACATTTGTGGCATCCTTCACTCCCATCTTGGTGATTTGGTCACTGCTGGAACTGCGGCGCTGTATGTAAGCGATAAGGTCGCCGCCCTCGAAGTCATCGGGAAGCTCTACCTCGAAGTAGTGAACATCGTCGTCGACACCGCCGCCCTCCCAGTAGGAGTGCCAGTAAGTGGTGCCGTCTCCGTCAATCAAGGCGCTTATCTCGCCTGTACTTTCGTTTGAATCGGTGTAGGGAGAGGAGAGCTGGTCTGCACTGGTGATAAGGGCTTTGTCTGTCTCGTACGTCCAGGTGTTGTTGCTCTCGTAGAGTGCGTCCGCCTCGCGGATGAGGGTGAGCAGCTCTGCGTTGCGCTCTGCCTGGGCTATTGCCTCGTAGTCATCGTCAGTCATGTCTGCGAGAGTTACCTCGAAGATCTGCCAAGCGTCGTTGCCAGTGGTCTCGGTGACCTCTCCGCTGTTGTAAGTATTAACAAGAGCGCCAGCGCCATTGTTGTTCACGGCGTACCCCATACTGCCATCAGCATAGTAGTTGATGGCGATGTATTCGGTACTGGAGCCAATGGGGTAGACGCACCACTCGCCTGCATCGCTTGAGGAGGCAGTGGTCGTCACCTCGGTATTTTTGCCATAAGAGCCGCTTGCCCAGTAGTTGCCTGTGGCGAACTGAAGGTTGTAGACAGTGCCGGTTGACGCTGTGGTGCTTGTGCTTACGAAGTGGAGCAGGTACTTGGCTAAGTCTGAGCCATAAGAGCCGATAACGTCATCGCCCCAAGCCGTAACCGCGTCGTCGGAGGCGGCACGCATAATGGTCGAGCCCGCTCCAGCGTCGTAGGCTGGAGATATGCCGTTACGGGATTGTTTGAGTAGATACCACGAGTCTGTGGAGATAGAGGTAGTGGCTGTTGCACTGATTGCTGTTACCTTTTTTGTTGAGGTGTCCAGCCCGTCAGCCATAGCTTTCTGCCCCCCCCCCCCAAGGAGTAGGAGGGCTGCCACGGCGAGCGTAGAATAAAGATGTTTTCTCATATCGTATGTAATTAAAGTGTGTAAGTGTAGTTTAATGCAAGGCAAAGGTATCGAAACACGCGGTTTGGCGCAAGCTTTTTACCGATTATTTTATCACGACGGCTAAAAACAGCCGTAATCGCCGCAAGAGGTCCGACGGACGAGCCGCAAACGGTCCGACGGAGGAGTTGCAAGAGGTCCGACGGACGAGCCGCAAACGGTCCGACGGACGAGCCGCAAACGGTCCGACGGACGAGCTCCAAACGGTCCGACGGAGGAGTTGCAAGAGGTCCGACGGACGAGCTCCAAACGGTCCGACGGACGAGTTACGGCTAACGTAACCCCGAAGGGGTTGCATTTGCGCAGCTCCTCCGGGGCTTACCTTATATATATAATATGCTTACTGCTCCTCCCAGCGGAAGACCGCCCCGTTGCGGCGGTTGGGGTCAGCGCCCTTGAAGTCCATGCTGTAGGGGCTGCCCGTCGTTGGGCTCTTGCCCACGTAAGTATGCGTGCGTAGGCTGAAGAGCATGAACTCCCCTCCGAGGTAGTCCTGCCAGAGGAACTCCTCCGCCTTCCCTTCGTCGGTGGTGAGGCGCACGTCTCCCGGCAGCCCGAGCCCCGAGACGAAGACGTAGCGCCCGTCCTCGCATTGCAGCAGCACCTTGCCGCCGCCCTTGTCCACAAGGTGGAAGAGCGTCTGCTGGGAGTGGTCGGAGGGGGCGGTGTCGTACATAAGGCCGTGCGGCAGGGCGATCATAGGCTTCCCCGTGGCGAGGTTGAGGATGCGGAAGGTCTTGCCGTAGGGGATGTTCCCGGAGCGGTCTGCCTCCGTCTCCTCGACGGTGAAGTTGTCGAACTCGGCAGTGCCTCCCTCGTGCCCTTTGTGGTTGAAGCAGAAGAGCGAGGGGCGGGAGCCTTGGAAGGTGATGAGCTGGTAGGAGAGCTTCATCACAGGGCCCACGGGCTGGAAGCTGGTGCCGTCGAGCGAGTAGGCGTACTGCGCCTGGTCGTTGTCGTAGTCGCCCGTGAGGCGGAGCCACAGTCGCCCGTCCTTGGGCAGCTCGATGGCGGTGTCGATGGTGTCGTTAGTGAGTTGCTCGAAGCAACGCAGGGTCTTCTTCCCCTCGTCGCACACGATGCCGAGCCACGAGCAGGGGAGGTTGATGTTGCCAAGGCCTGCCACGTCTCCGTCCTTGAGGCTGTTCGTGTAGAGCTCAACGGTGACGACGCTCTTCGGCCCGATGGCTCTCTGCGTGAGTGTGTTGCGAGCCCAGAGGAGCTGCTCGGCGGGAAGGCTCTGCAATTGAAGCCTGCCCCCCTTGAGCTTCCAACGGGAGTCGTCGGGGTTGTGGTTCCACTGCCACACGCGCCCCAGCTGCTTGCCGTCGAAGGTCTCGCTGCGCTCGTAAGGGGCGTGGGGCTGCTCGTCCTTGGCTGCGGGTATGTTCGGCTTGAACCACGTGCGGGGAGCTCTGCCGAGGTTGCCCTCGAGGCCGAGCATAGGCCAGCCGTCCTTCCACGTGATGGGGGCGAGCGTGACGGTGCGGCCTATGGAGTGGAAGTCCATCATGAAGAGGGCGTACCAGTCTCCCTCCTGCGTCTCGACGATGCCTCCCTGGTGGGCGTTGCTGGCGGCTGTGGCGTCCTTGTCGAGCGGGCCGAGCTTAATATCCGAGCCGTCGGGCACTATCCTGCCCTTTACCTGAGTGAGCGGGGCGGCATGGTAGCCGAAGGTCTCGTCGGCGGTGATGACGCAGGTCTCGTACGGTCCCCAGATGCTCTGCGAACGGGAGCAGAGGGTGCGGCCGTTGGGCTTGTAGTCGGTTGATATAAGGTAGTACATCCCGTCTATCTTGTACATGTGGTGTCCCTCGCCCACAGCGGTGCCGTTGGGGATGATGACACGGTCGGTGCTGTCTATCGGGCCGCTCATATCGGGCTTAAGCTCGGTGCAGTGCACCTCGCCGTAGCCGTGGATGGCGTATATCTTGCCGTCGTCGTCGAACAGCACGCTAAGGTCGTATATCTTGCCCGTGAGGTTGTGGTGCTCCCAGGGGCCGTGTATGTCCTTGCTCGTGTAGCACTGAAGACCCTTGCCGTTCACGTTGGAGAAGACGTAGAACTGCCCGTTGGCGTAGCGTATGCAGGGCGCCCAGATGCCTTGGCCGTAGACTTCCTTGTGGTTCTTCAGCGAGAAGGCATCGTCCGTGAAGTCGAAGCGGTCGAAGCAATAGGTGATGTTGTCCCAGTTGACAAGGTCGCGGGAGTGCAGGATAACCAGCCCCGGCACGCTGTGCATGGTTGTGCCTGCAAGGTAGTAGTCATCGCCCACACGTATGATGTCAGGGTCGGAGAACTCGTCGTAGAAGAGGGGGTTGGTGTACGTGCCGTTGCCGTTGTCGGCAGTCCACGAGGCGGGCTGCGCAAGCAGGTTGCCGCAAGAGAGCAGCAAGGCGAATAGGAGTATGTGCTTCATAGCTATCAAGGATTAGATGTTTCTTCTGGGGGGCAAATATATGGAAAAGGGTTTGAGGCGCAAAGGCGAGGGGGAGGTTTTCTTTTCCTTGGGCGAAAGAGGGAAGAATCCCAGAGTCCCAAACCCTATGCGCATAAGTGTTGGTACTCTG
>JAJPYQ010000014.1 GCA_021204865.1 Prevotellaceae bacterium
GCAGAAGGACACCGCCGTGTCGTCGAGCAGTATAACTAAATATTGTACCATCTTTCTTAGCAGGTTACAGGGTTAGTCTCACGCTTGTTCGCCTCATACTCCTCGCGCCTTCCCTCCAGCTCCAGCTTGCGGAAGAGCTTGTTCCAGTAGTAGTTGTTGGCGCGCACACGAGCCTTGTGCATCTTGCATATCGCCGTGGCTCGCTGGTAGATGGTCGGTGTCTCAGCAGCGTCATAGTTCTCGCCTTGACACCAGGCGCAGCCCTCAGCCACCTCGCAGTCTATGCATTCCTGCCGGCTTTGCGTGCAGCGGTCGAGCGTCAGGAACGGGCGAAGCTTGTTCTTGTCTATGCCGTCCCGTATGTTTCCTATGATAAGAGCCTTCTTCGAGCGCAGCGAATACTGGGCGAAGCGGGTGCAGGGGTAGAAGTTTCCCTCTGCGTCTACGGAGAGCATTCTGCCTGCGCCGCACCAGTTCTGGTTCATAAGCTCTTTGTCGAGCGGTTTGCCAAGGTGTTCCGAGAAGAAAGAGCAGGCATAGTTCTCGTAATATCCTCCGTCGATGATGGCATCGGCAAGCTGCATCAGCTGTTCCTCGAACAGTTTGTCGTCGCCCTCCTTCCACACGTCCTCAAACACGCAGTTGATGTTCACCTCGTGAATGCCGAGGCTGTAGAGGTGCAGCACGCTCTCCTTAATATAAGGTATGTCTGCACTGCTTATCGTCACCTTCGTGCTGCCGTAGGGGAACTGCTCAAGCCAAAGCGGTATATTCTTCACAACATCATTGTACGAGCCTCTCTCCTCTCCCTCTCCTTTATATATACGGTTCAGGTCGTGTTTCCTCTGCGTGCCGTCTATCGTTATGCCGATGCTGAGGTGGTCGTGGTTCTTCTTGATGAAGTTCTGAACTTTATCTGTGTGATAGTTGATGCCGTTCGTTGAGAAGCTGAAGCGGTAGGAGTTGAACCAATGGTGGTTGCGACGGTACATCTCCGTCTTAAGGTAGTCGCATATCTTGTCTATCAAATCTATCTCAAGGAAAGGCTCGCCGCCTATGAAGTCCCAGATTACTGAGGCTTCCTTCATCTCATCCTCGCAGTCGAGGATGTAGTCAATGGCTTGCCTCGCCACCTCCCAAGGCATTCGCTCCTTTGAGTTCTTGCCAACAAGGTAGCAGTACTTGCAAGCCAATTGGCAGTCCTTCGTGACTATGAACGTGATGTTCTTAGCCATTCCGGACTGCCAAGGCTTAGTTTCTTCACGCATTTGTTATTTTGAGTAAGATGATGAACCACATCCCCATGAACATGTTCCCATACAATCTACCTTGCAACTTCCTATGCATCCTCCTTTGCAATTTCCTGTGCAACCACCTTTGCATTCTTGGCTGCAATTAAGATTGCAGGTACTAACACATGTTCCAGCACATTCGTCACTGCACGAAGAATAACAACTGAGAGTACATCCCATTGGGGTATTTCCTGCCTTTACGATGGTTGGAGTTGTAGATAATACAATTGCACTAATCCAAGGCAAACACGCTTTTGCCGTCTTCTTGAAGAATTCACGCCTCGACAGCGGTTTCTTGCTTTCTATAGTGTCATTCATATACGGGAAAAAAAGACGAAGAGCCAATACAATTACCTCCACACCCACCTTTACAACTTCTCGTGCACGAACCTTCACATCCACTCTTGCATCCGCCATCGCACCTACCGCGACAGGACTCTTGGCATCCCGTTAAACAACTTTCTTTGCATTTAAAGGCACACGTTTCGAGGCAACCTGTATCGCAGCTACCAGCGCAATTGTAACCACATCCGTTAGCGCAGTTCGCAGTGCAACTGCCCTTGCATTCTCCTGTACACGTATTCTTGCAATCTCCGCCACAGCCGTTTTGGCAACTACCCCTGCATCCACTCTTGCAACTATTCTTGCAGGCACTTGTACAGGTGGAAACACATAAGCCTGTGCATGAGCCAGGACAATAATCAGGCGATGATAGAGTAGTTGCCGCTTGTGTGAGAGAGGGAGCAACTAATGCGCCTATAATAGGCAGCATCCGTGATAGGGTTTTCTTGAAGAACTGTCTTCTTGTGTAGATTTCGTTTTCCTTCATAATATTAATCAGAATAAGAGTTCATCATCAAAGATAACAACCCATAGGGGAAGAATATCGTAGATAGAATTACTTTGGCTGCTACAACACCTTTCTTCTTATGTCTTTTTTCACCTGGGAATCTCAAGCCTTGACTCGAAAAGCCAATGCCTATATCGTCGAACCATATATTATAAACAGAGGGATTATATTTATAAGGAGCAATTTTAATAGTAGCTTTTGCAGTCCTCTTGACACGCGGAGATACATCTTTTCGTGGATCTGGGATAACGAATTCGCTACATTTCGCAATTTCTTCTGATGTTGGGTAATCGTCACTCACATAATATGATACAGTGCCTTGGTATTCGTACCACTGATTAGTTTTATAATGCCTTTTGATTTCGTCTTTTGATGGAGCTCTGTAATTTGTTATTCGGAACTCAAAATATACAATCTCTCCTGGGTCTGACTTTAAGGTGAAGCCCGATCCATCGTTGTATCTTGATACTGTTGACATAGGATCAGAATACGAATAAGCAAGCCAGCTGTCTCCACTGGTGTGAATCTTATGCCAACTCGACCATGAACCTTTGTAATTGAAGCATATTTGTTGCCCATAGCCATTTAAGTAGGGAACTATGAAGACAATCAAAAGGACACAAATCTTTAAGCTACTCATTCTGCGAAGCCACTGAGTTCTACATCTTTTTGCATTTTTCATAAGTAATCTTTCTTTGCCCCTGTGCTCCCAAGAAAGGCGGTTCTTAAAATTGATTGATAAGATACCAGAAAAGGCGTGGGAGTCTATACTTCTCGCTTATCTCAGCGTCCAGGCCCTCGCATTGCCCTCTGTCTCGAGATAAGCAACGCAGTTAGCCCACGCCGTGAGATATTCACAGCATACATATATCTACACCGTAGAAGCGTATGGAGAAATATACCCAACGTGGACGCCCGTTGCAATATCTTTGGAGACAGAATTAAACTTGCGAGGTTTAGACGCTCCAAGATAACGTTCCGTAAACGTCCTTTCTTCAGTAAATAACCCACCAGCCCCGCCGGGCTAACTGAGTTGGCGCAAAGTTAGGGATAATTTGAAAGCGGAAGGGAATGTGGGGCGATATTTTTGAGGGGAAAGCTCTCGTAGGCAGGACAACGAGGCGGGATAATTGCTATATTTGCAGGCTGAAACGGCAGGACAGTAATGGAGAACAGGGTTGTAAGGAAGTACGTTTTGTTGTTTGTCTCCCTTTTCGTGAACGCGTTCGGCATAGTCTTCATAACGAAGGCCGCCCTCGGCACGTCGCCCATATCGAGCGTCCCCTACGTTCTCTCGCTCGCCACCGCGCCGTCGTTCGGGGCGTACACCTTCGCTCTTAACTTCTTGTTTATGCTCATAGAGATGATGCTGATGGGAGGGCGTGAGGTGCGCGGCAAGGGGGCGGAGCTCGTGTGGCAGGTGCCCGTGGTTGTGGTCTTCAGCCTCTCGATAGATCTGAGTATGTTCCTGATGAAAGGCTACGTGCCTCGAAGCTATTGGGAGATGTTGCTGAGCCTTGTCATTGGCTGCGTCATACTCGCCACGGGCATAGGCTGGGCGGTGAAGGCCGATGTCACGATGAACCCGGGCGAGTATCTTGTGAGCGTAATCAGCAAGCGCTACCGCCACGCCTTCGGCAACGTGAAGCTGTGCTTCGACTCGTCGCTGGTCCTGATCTCGCTGCTGCTGTCCTTCCTCTTTATGCGCAGGATAGTCGGCGTGAGGGAAGGGACGATAATCTCCGCACTGCTGGTCGGACCGACGGAAAAGCTGCTGTCCCCGCTGTGGAACGTCTTCGACCCGTGGCTGCGCCCCACGGGGAAATAAAAACCTAATTAGCTTTTCAGCAAAACCTAATTAGGATTCACCAAAAACCTAATTAGGTTTCAGTCAAAACCTAATTAGGTTTTGCTCTTCTTCCCTAAGCTTTTAGCGCGAAAGCCACGAAGTTTGAGGCCGAAACCTACGATGTTTGAGACCGAAACCCACGATGTGTTGGACAGAAGCTCAAAGGTTATAGGGTAAAAATCCTCGATGAAATGGACGAAAAGGAATGAAGAACCCCAGAGGGGTTCAATAAGAGTAGCCGGGGCCAGAAGAACGGAGTTCTTCCCGATAGGTATGGGTTGCTTGCGTTAGCAAGCGAAGCGACACCCCCGGATCAAGGCGCACGCAAATAAGAGTGCCAGAGGTACTCTGGCATGAGCCCGTATGTGTGTGAGTATGAGTTAGCGGATGTGGTCGAGTGGCTTCGCCACTCTTAAGCGCTTTTATAGGTTGCGGAGCAACCTCCGGCACTCAACTGGGGCGATGCCACATACCGTGGGTTCCAGAAACACGGAGTGTTTCCAGATATTAACGACTGGTTTGCGGAAGCAAACCTACGGCTACTCGTATTAAACCCCCGCTGGGGGTTTCCCGTAACCACCCCAAAACCTCTCTAATGATATGGAGAAGAGGGTGTCACTTAGCTTGGTGTGACACCCCTTAATAAGGGTTACAGCTCCTCGAAGTCAACGTATTCTCCCTCGTCGTCTGCTATAATCTTCTTCTTCGGCTGCGTTGCCTGTTGCTTGCGGCTCGCTTTCCGCTTGCGCCCTCCACGAAGGAAGGAGCGCATCGTAAGGAAAATATATAACGCCACGGCAACGGCGATGACGACGAAGGAAATAAGGAAAGAGAGGATAAACGTGAGGATAAGCATACTGCGACAAATCAGCGGTGAGCCATGTTCACCGCAAACGAAAGCACGAGATACCACACCACTATCGCCGCGAAACAGCCGCGGCCGAGCAGCAGGCAAGGCAAGCAGCCAATAAGGAACACGTAGCGCACCCAATTGTCACGCCAGCTGAGGTTCTTGAACTTCAGGGCGAACAGCGGTATCTCCGCCACCAGCAGCATGCAGAAAAGGAACATGAAGAGGGCGAGAAACACGCAGTTGAACCTCGGCGACACGAGGAACGAGTGGCAGCCAAGCACGAGCGAACCCCAGAAGAGGGCGTTGGCAGGCGTGGGCAAGCCGATGAAGCTGGAGCTTTGACGAGGGTCGATGTTGAACTTCGCCAAGCGCAGAGCCGAGAAGGCAGCCATAAGGAACGCCAGATATGGTATGAACTTGCGCACGGGCTGCAGAACAGCCGGGCAGACAGTCTCGGCGAACAGCGAGAAGACTATGGCGGAAGGTGCGACACCGAACGTGACGACATCGGCAAGCGAGTCAAGTTCTTTCCCTATCGGTGAGCTGACACCAAGCAAACGCGCGACCATTCCATCGAGAAAATCGAACACAGCTCCAAGGATAATGGCACAGACGCTGTAAGTATAAAACGCATTGATGTCGGCAGCGTAGAAGGCAACAGCCGTTGCGTAGCAGCCGCAGATTAGGTTGCAGCAAGTAAGGGCATTGGGAATATTCTCCTTAATCCTCATCCCAAGCGAGCGATAACAGTGTTGTTGCCCGTGGCGCGCTGCCCGAGCTTGACACACGGCCTTGAGCCGACAGGCAAGTAAACGTCCACCCTCGAGCCGAACTTGATGAAGCCAAGATGCTCGTCAATCTCGTAGCTCTCGCCCTCGTGCAGATACGTCACGACACGTCGGGCGACAGCTCCCGCCACCTGCCTGACAAGCACGTCCACTCCTTCGGGAGTGGTGATGACCACCGTGCTTCGCTCGTTCTCCACGCTTGCCTTTGGCAGCCATGCGCAGTGGTAGTTGCCCTCGTGATGGCGCACGAGCCTCACCTTGCCGTTGACGGGAATCCAGTTGGCGTGCACGTCGAAGATGTTCATGAAGATGCTTATCATCAGCCGCGTGTCGTGGAAATACTCGCCTTCATACACCTCTTCCACAACAACCACCTTGCCGTCGGCAGGGGCTACAACGACCCCAACAGTGTCGCCGTCGAAGACGCGTGGCGGACAGCGAAAGAAGTTGACCATGGCGAGATAGACGAAGAGGCTGACGGTAAGCAGGGCGATGACTGGGACGTAGTGCCACGTCTTCTGCACGAAGGGGAACTCGAAGGTGACGATAACGATGACATTAAGCACCACCAAGGCAATGGCGCTCAACACGAGAATGTGAGTGCCCTCACGGTGCAGGCGGATTTTGCGCAGTTTCCTAAGGCGGTTGACCATCCTATACGAACGCTGGGTTATGAGACGTAAGCCAGACTGTTAAGTACTATCGCAGCAAAGTTATGCTTATTATCCTTTATCTGCAACGATTGCATTGCTATTTTATTTCATTTGCCACTTTTCTCTATACAAATAAGCTACTGACTTGCGGCAAAAGCGAACTTCTTGTAATTTTACGCTGATAATAAACGAGCTCAACCTAACACACTGCCCTATGCGCGACTTCGTCCACCTGCATGTCCACACCCAGTATTCCCTGCTCGACGGGCAGGCTTCCATCCCTCGGCTTGTAGACAAAGCGATAGCCGACGGCATGCGGGGGATGGCTGTGACCGACCACGGCAATATGTTCGGCATAAAGGACTTCTTCGACTATTGCTCGGCGGTGAACAAGCGGAGACGAAAAGAGGGGCTGGAGCCGTTCAAGCCCATCTTCGGCTGCGAGGCGTATGTCTGCCCGCGGCGCAAAGAGGACAAGAGCCACGAGATGGGCGACGACGCGCGCTATCATCTTATATTATTGGCGAAGAACGAGACGGGCTACCACAACCTCATACAGCTGGTGAGCCGCTCGTGGACGGAAGGTTTCTACGGCAAGCCGCGCACCGACCACGACGACCTCCAGCGCTTTCACGAGGGCATCATAGCGTGCTCCGCCTGCCTCGCTGGCGAAGTGCCGCACTGCCTGCTGAAGGGCGACGTGCAGAAGGCCGAGGAGACGGTGCTGTGGTACAAGAGCGTGTTCGGCGACGACTACTATCTCGAGCTTCAGCGGCACAAGGTGACCGACCCCTCTCAGCGTGCCAACAGGGAGACGTTCCAGTTGCAAGAAAAAGTGAACAAAGTGATAGTGGATCTGGCACGCAAGCACGACATTAAGCTCGTCTGCACCAACGACGTGCATTTTGTCGACGAAGATAACGCTGAAGCCCACGACATACTTATCTGCCTAAGCACAGGCAAGGACCTCGACGACCCGAAGCGTATGCTCTACTCAAAGCAGGAGTGGTTCAAGACGAGGGCGGAGATGGAGGAAATATTCCAAGACATTCCCGAGGCACTCGACAACACGCTTGAGGTTCTCTCGAAAGTTGAGACCTACGACCTCGACTCCGACCCCATAATGCCCTTCTTCCCCATCCCCGCTGACTTCGGCACTGAGGAGCAGCTTCGCCAGCGCATCACGGAGAGCGAGCTTAAGCGCGAGTTCACCAGCGACGAGAAGGGCGAGAACCCTCTGCCCGACGAGCAAGCAAACGAGAAGATAAGGAAGATGGGCGGCTACGAGAAGCTGTACCGCATAAAGCTGGAGGCGGACTATCTCGCTCAGCTGACTTACGAGGGGGCGCACCGCATCTACGGCGACCCGCTGCCCGAGGAGGTGGACGAGCGCATACAGTTCGAGCTGCACGTGATGAAGACGATGGGCTTCCCGGGTTACTTCCTCATCGTGCAGGACTTCATCAACGCCGCCCGCAACGAGCTTGGCGTGTGGGTGGGACCAGGGCGTGGCTCTGCGGCAGGCAGCGTTGTTGCCTATTGCCTCGGCATAACGCGGCTCGACCCTCTTAAGTATGACCTCCTCTTCGAGCGCTTCCTTAACCCCGACCGCGTCTCGCTGCCCGATATCGACACAGACTTTGACGACGACGGCCGCGGCAAGGTGCTGCAGTGGGTGATGAACAAATACGGACAAGAGAACTGTGCGCACATCATCACCTACTCCACAATGGCGACGAAGAACAGCATCAAGGACGTGGCTCGGGTGCTGAAGTACCCCTTCTCCAAGTCCACGGCTCTCTGCAAGGCGATACCCAACCGCCTGAGCCTCGGCGGCAAGGACCTTAAGATGAACCTCGACAATGCCATCCTCTGCACACCCGAGCTGCAAGCGGCGCAGGCTTCGAACGACCCCCTGGAGGCGGACGTGATAAAGTATGCCCGAATGCTTGAGGGCAATATACGTGGCATAGGTATCCACGCCTGCGGCTTCATTATCTGTCGTGACCCTATCGCCTGCCACGTGCCTGTGTCAACGGCCGACGACCCCGATTTCCCCGAGCAAAAGACCGCCGTGACGCAGTACGACGGGCACGTAATCGAGTCGACGGGACTGATAAAGATGGACTTCCTCGGACTGAAGACACTCTCGGAGCTTAAGGAGGCTTGCCGACTGGTGAAGGAGTCGAAAGGCATCGACATAGACCTCGATCACCTGCCGCTCGACGACGAGCTGACATACAAACTCTACCAAGAGGGCAGGACAGTGGGCACGTTCCAGTTCGAGTCGTCGGGCATGCAGCTTTATCTCAAGGAGCTCCACCCCACTGTCTTCGAGGATCTGATAGCGATGAATGCCCTCTACCGCCCAGGCCCGATGGACAACATACCGTCGTTCATTGCCCGAAAGAACGGCAAAGAGCCGATAACTTACGATCTGCCCGTGATGGAGACCTATCTGAAGGAAACTTACGGCATAACGGTTTACCAAGAGCAGGTGATGCTCCTTTCCCGCTTGCTCGCTGGCTTCACGCGGGGCGAGAGCGACGCTCTGCGCAAGGCGATGGGCAAGAAGAAAAAGGACATCGTTGATGCGATGAAGCCGAAGTTCATAGCTGGAGGCACCGCCAACGGGCACGATGCCAAAATCCTTGAGAAGATATGGAGCGACTGGGAGAAGTTCGCCAGCTACGCCTTCAACAAGTCGCACGCCGCCTGCTACTCGTGGGTAGCTTACCAAACAGCTTACATCAAGGCGCACTACCCCGAGGAGTTTATGGCCGCCTTGCTTACACGCAGAAAAGACGACATCAAGGAACTCTCGAAGCTGCTGGAGGAGTGCAAGGCGATGAACATACAGGTGCTTGGTCCTGACGTTAACGAGTCGAATATGCACGCCTCTGTGAACTCGAAGGGGCAGATACGCTTCGGGCTTGCCGCCATAAAGGGGATGGGGGAGCAATGCAGCGTCGCCATCGTTGAAGAGCGAAATAAAGGCGGACAATACAGCAGCATTTACGATCTTATGGAGCGTGTGCCAGTCTCGGCATTGAAGCGTACTTCGCTCGAGAGCCTTGCCCTCAGCGGTGCGTTCGATTCCTTTACAACCCCCCACATCCGCAGAGAGCAGTATCTCTGCAAGTGCGAGCAGGCAACGAACTTCTGCGAGGTGCTGCTGCGCTATGGCACGCAGTACCAGAACGCCAAGCAGGAGGCGCAGTTCTCACTGTTCGGCATGGAGGCGGTGAGCATCAACCATCCCGCTCCGCCCGAGGCTGAGCTGTGGACGGAGCTTGCGCGCCTGAACCTTGAGAAGGAACTTGTGGGCATCTACCTCAGCGCCCATCCCCTCGACGAATATAGCTTTATCCTGAACAAAATATGCAACCTGCACGCTGACCAACTATCTGACATTGAGCAGCTTGAGGCTGAGAGGGAGGTGAAGATTGGCGGCATCGTGACTGCGGTGAAGAAGGGCGTGGGACAGAAGAACAATATGCCATACGGCATCGCCACCATCGAGGACTTCTCCGAACACGCGGGCGAGATAAAACTCTTTGGACAAGAATGGGCGAAGTGGGGCAGCTATATGGAGGTGGGCAACATGATACTCGTCACAGCGAAGGTGCAATGCCGCCGCTTCTCCGAGACGCAGAAGGAATTACGTATAATAAAGGTTGACTTCCTCAATGATGTCAAGGACAATATTGTGGAAAGCATAACGGTGAGCATGCCCCTCGGCAACCTGAACGAGGACATTGCTCTCTCGCTTGCGCAAATAGCAAAGGAAAGCCCCGGCACAGTGCAACTTTTCTTCCATTTCATCGACAATGACGGACTCTCTCACTTGCAGCTAAGGGCAAAGACGAAGGTGGCGGTGTCACGCAAACTGGTGCGCTTCCTCGAAGACAACGAACAACTGACTTATAAAATAAACTGAAACAGAACTATGGCATTGAACATCACAGAAAAGATTTACGAACGGCTGCTTCAGACTGGCAAACCAATAGTGATAGACTTTTGGGCTGAGTGGTGCGGGCCCTGCCGCCGCATGGCTCCCATCGTGGAACAACTGGCGGACGAATACAAGGAGCAGGCTTTTATCGGAAAATGCAACGTGGAGGAGAGCGAAGAACTTGCCACGAAGTTCATGGTGACGAGCATACCGACCCTCGTTTTCATCGACAGCAAGGGGCAGGTGGCCGACCGTATAGTCGGGGCGCAAAGCAAGGCGGCCGTGGAGGAGAGGATAAAGAAAATGCTTTAGCTAAGGAGGCGCACCATGGATAACTTTGAAGAACAGCTCCTCAAGGACGCTGAGGACGACGCGCGCTGCGTGGAGTATATCAAGCAGAGCCTGCCGCAGGAGATCAAGGACAAGTTCCAGGACGACGACCTCTACTACTTCATCGACGTGCTGAGCGAGTACATCTCAGACCTCATCGACCAGGCAGGCGACACGGAGGAGATGGAGATTGACATCGAGGCTGCCGCCGCTCACATCGTGGAGCAGGCAAAGAAGGACAACATCGGCAAGTTCGACCCCGAAGACGTGCGCTGGGTGGTTGACGCTGAGCTGGACTACGGCGAGCAGGCTGAGGCATAGCCCCACTGAGACCTTATTGTAGCGTTGCGGGCGGTTCATTTCAACCGCCCGTGGTGTTTGTCATCGCCCCGTCGCCCCGTCGCCCTGACGCCCTAATGCCAATGCCCTAATGCCTACATCCTAACGCCCTAATGCCAATGCCCTAACGCTAATGCCCGTCGCTGGCATTCGCCACGAATAGCCCCAACGTGGCTACATTTGCGTAGCCGCCAGAAGAACGGAGTTCTTCCCGATAGATACGGATTGCTCGCGTCAGCGAGCCGCAGGCGAGACCCCCGGATTAAAGGCTACCTATACAACCCCGAAGGGGTTGCACAAGGATAGCCGGGGGTTGAATAACCCTCGGAAAGAAGGTACTACCCATATTCGCCGCGACAGCCCCTTGATAATGGGTTGTACCTTCGGCACAAATTTGGTCGTGCCGACCAACCGGGGGTGTCGCTACGCTCGACCCCCGGCTACGAAAAGGCAACCCCTTCTGGGTTCGCTACGCCCTCTACGCTTGATCCGTGGGCTATATCCCACGGCTACAATATGGAGTACCTTCGGCACTCATTGGGGCGATGCCCCATACCGTGGGCTACAGCCCACGGCTATCTTAGTAGAACCCCTTCGGGGTTCGCTACGCCCTAACGCCCTAACGCCTAATACCAATGCCCTAATGCGCGTCGCTGGCGTTCTCCACGAATAAAACCCCCAGCGGGGGTTTAAGAAGAGTAGCCGTGGGTTAAGCGAAGCGATACCCACGGAACAAGGCGTTAGCCAAGTTGAGTGCCGGAGGTACT
>JAJPYQ010000022.1 GCA_021204865.1 Prevotellaceae bacterium
GTGCCGGAGGTACTCAACGCCTTTGTCGCATTTTGTGGCGAAAGTTGAGTACCTCTGGCACTCAATTTGTTCGAACCGCCCAACCGTGGGTTCCAGAAACACGGAGTGTTTCCCGATATTAACGATTGGTTTGCGGAAGCAAACCCACGGCTATCCCTCTGAAACCCCTTCGGGGTTTGGGCTACGCCTCGGGGGCGAGGGGCGAAAACTTCGGGGGCACGGTGCGCATCCGTCGGGGGAAAATGGGAATTTTCCACCCCACCCCCTAACCCGCTCCCCCGACAGCGAGGGGGGAATTATTAGACGAACGCCCTGAATCCGTGGGTATCGCTTCGCTAAACCCACGGCTATCCCTCTGAAACCCCTCCGGGGTTTGGGTTACGCCTCGGGAGCACGGGGCGCATTCGTCGGGGCTATCTGCGGCAAACGTGGGCGAAGGGCGACGGACGGCTGGGTGTTAGCGATTGGTCTTTCGACGCTATTCCCTTGTTGATGGAGGGAAATAGTTGCTATCTTGCGTAATGATTCGGCCGTTTCGGTTGTTATATAAGTAAAAAGCGGAAAGGATGGAAGTCACAGAAGCGATGTTCAAAGAGTGTTACCCCAGGATGTTCCGTGTGGCTTACCGATGTCTCAGGGACACGGAGGCGAGCAAGGACGTTGTGAGCGGGGTGTTCGCGTCGCTTTGTGAGGAGAAAAATGTGAATATCGAGGGCGTGACGGAGGGATGGCTTGCAGTGTGCGTGCGCAACGCCTGCCTCAACCACCTGAAACATTTGCGTATAGGGGAGAAAGTCAGGCGGCTCTATCCTTTAACCGAGATGGATCCGCTCGTTCTGCCCGACGCTGAGGACGACCGCTTGGAGGAAATGCGCCATTTCATCGACACTGAGCTGCCCCTTAGGGCGAGGCGCGCGTTCAAGCTCTGCTTCTTTGAGGGTCGCACCTACAAGCAAGCTGCCACAGAGTGCGGGTGCAGCGTCGCAGCAGTCAACAAGTACATAGTGCAAGCCCTTTATGCGCTGCGTCAAAGGTTTGGGAAGTAAGAATAAAAGATTAAAGATATGAACACGGAACAACGAATTGAACGACTGATTGACTTGCTGCAGCAGCCCGATTCCTGCCAAGAGGCTGAGCTCGAGGAGCTGCTCCGCGACCCCGAATGCCGAGCCATGTACGAGCTCCTCTCGGAGGCTCGGCAGGCGGGAGCCGAGGGTGAGAGCGAGAAAGCCCTGGGAGGGGTGGACGTAGACAAGGAGTGGCGCGAGTTCAAGCGCCGCCATGCGAGCGACGTCCACCGAACGTGGCGCAAAGTAGCTGCGGCCTGTGTGGCAGCGGTGCTGGTGTCGGGGCTTGCGGTGGCGGCGGTGCAGGTGGTGAGGACGTATACAAATGACGACACGCAGCCTGCCTTGGAGGCGGATGACGGGGAGACATCGAGCGTGGACACTGAAGAGGGCGACCTAACCGCCGACAGTATCGGCCAGGAGATGGTGTTCTGCGACGTGGAACTCCAAGAGGTGATGGAAGCGTTGCGGGAGAGATACGACTTCAAGGTAAGGTACAAGCGTGAGGAGGCGAGGCATGTGAGGCTTTACCTGCAAGTAGACACCACGATGACCCTCGACGAAGTGCTGCTGGTGCTCAACCATTTCAGCAACCTCGAGCTGAGCCGACAGGACAGTACCGTGACAGTCAACTGAGATTCCTCTCACTGACCCTTTATCACACTGAACCTTATGAAGAAATACACCATTATAATATTACTATGCCTTTGCCCTTTCGCAGCGGAGGCAAGGGGGATAACGGAGACGTTCACCGACACGCCGATAGTTTCCGCCTTGGCTCGGGTGGGCAGCCAAGCGGGGAAGTACAGGCTTCAGTTCATCGTCAGCGAGATGGACGGCTTAAGTGTCACGCGCGACATCAGGGCTGACAACGCTCTTGAGGCGGTGCGTCAGCTCTGCGACGGGCTGCCACTGAGGGTAACCTTGGACGGATGGAACATATTCGTGGAGCGTATGCCCGACAAAGAGAGCGGCATCGCGGGCCGGCTCGTGGACACTCGCGGGCAGGCGGTTGACTATGCGGCGGTTGGACTGCTGAGTCGCAAGGACAGCACCGTGCAGACGGGCGTCCTGTCCGACGAGGATGGCAGCTTCGTCCTTGAGCCCGACAGCGCGGGCCCGTATATATTGCGTGTCACAGCCCTTGGCTTCTCGGTTAGTTATGTTGATATTCCCGACGGAGCGACCGACCTTGGGGAGATAACATTGCAGAGAGACGCGATGATGATGGAGCAGGTGGAGGTGAACGCCTCGAACATAGTGCACCTCAGGGACAAGGACATTGTGCATATCACCCGAGAGATGAGGCAGGAAAGCCTGAACACCGCGGAGCTTCTCGGCAAGGTGCCGGGCATGGTGTACAACCGCTTGACCGAGGAACTGCGGTATCAGGGGATGAAAAACATTATGCTCTTGGTGGACTCGATGGAGTACGACGCCTCATACATCAAGAAGTTGCACCACATGCGCTTCGACAAGATAGAGATCATCCCTAATCCGAGGGGCAAGTACGCGGGGTATGATGTGCTGATAAACCTTTGTCGCAAGGAGAAATATCAGGGCTGGGAGAACGACGGCCACGGGGTCGCGGTGCTATACCCCGGGGGTCGCAACATGCCAGGCAACCCGTTCGGGCACAGCGACTGGTGGCAAGCGTGGACATACACCCATAACAAGTGGAACTTTTACGCCTACTACTACGGCAACTTCAGTCAGGAAAGCAAGGATTACCTCTCGGACACGCGGTATCTGCTCAACAACTACGAGGAGAACGTCATAAAGAATCCCGACGGGACGCGGAACAACACGTGGCACGAGCGGGTGCATCAGCTCACCACAGCCACGGACTATCAGTTCGACCGCCACAACTCCGTCTCCCTCACCTACCAGTATATGTGGAGCGACAAAGACACAAGGCAGAGGCAGACCCTTGTTCGCAGCGACCTTGACGGGAACGTGGAGGACACCATCCGCTCGCATTCGCTCTCAACAGACAAGTGGCACCGCCATCAGGTGGCGGCCTTCTTCCGCGGAGGCAAGGGCGAGTGGAACTACAGCGCCAGCCTCAACTACAACCGCCTAACGGCAAACACGGGCTACGACATAGAGAAAACGAGCGGATACCAAACCACGGACAACCGATGGAGCAGGATGGACCACACTTTCGGCAAGGTGGAGGTGAACCGGCGCTTCCTGAAAGAGAAGATGTACTGGGCGCTTGGCTACGACGACCTTTGGAAACACTACACACAACTCAGGGCGGAGACGCGCGAGAGCCTGACCGACTACACACTGAAGCAAAGCACGGTGTGGACTTACGGCAGCTATAACGTCACCGACAAGGCGAGCCTCAGCCTGCTTGCCTCAATAACCACCAACAAAACCCGTGGCGACGAGGCGGACGACCACTATCTTTCGTGGCGAGGAGACCTGAGTTACAACCAAAAGATGAGCCACAACCAATGGCTGCGCCTCAACTACTCGTGCACCGTCTCCAACCCTGAGCTCAGCCAAGTCACAAGCTACGGGCAGTTCACCGACACGCTCTCGTGGACGGGCGGCAATCCTTTGCTGCGCTCCTCCGTGTCTCACTGGGTGCGGCTGCAATATCATTTCCTCGAAGTCCTGACCCTTTCCATCGAAGACACCTACCAGCCGCGCGACTTCACCAACATCACCACGCTCGAATACGGGACTCTTCAGAACGGACTCCCGGGCTACTACGCCGCAACTATGCCGCAAAACACCGTGTGGAACCAAGCTCAAGTCAATCTCGACTTTACAAAACGGATAAAACAATTGAACCTTTCCGCCAACATCACCTTGTTCCGCATGAGCGGCTCGTTCGACGACTACAAACACTCCTCGAACGGTTGCCTCTGGCAGCTGGACGCGGACTACGACATCCGCAAGTGGCGGCTGCAACCCTCCGTGGAGTATATGGGAGGCATCGAGCCGCAGGCGTGGGCGCAAGGATGGAAGCGCAACCGCGTCGACATGCTTTGGCTTGAGATGACCAAGTATCTGTTCAACGACCGCCTGCAACTCACCCTCGTCTATGCTGCCCCTGTGCACCTGACCGACGGCAAGAACATCTCCTACACCGACAACCCGGCCATCTACGCCGTGACACGCAACCCGAGCTTCAACAGCTACATGAAGCACCACTGCGAGATATACATTAAATATAATATAGGCGGCGGCAAGAGCGTCAGGCAGTACAAGCGCGAGATGTCCGACGAGAAATAAGACGACCCCAATGAGACTGATTGCGATAGCCTGCCTTCTGCTTAGCTCCCTCGGGGCAAAGGCGCAGAGAATAACCGAGTCGTTCGGCAACATCCCAGTGGTTGAGGCGTTGGAGCGCCTTGGCAGTCAGTCGGGGAAGTACAGGCTTCAGTTCATCGTCAGCGACCTTGAGGGGCTGAGCGTCCAAGCCGACGTGCGAGCCTCCAACACTGCGGAGGCGGTTCGCCAGCTCTGTGTCGGCCTTCCCCTGAGGGTTACGGTCGACGGGCGGAACATCTACGTGGAGCGCCTGCCCGACAAGAGCAGCGGCATTGCGGGTCGCCTCGTGGACAGTCACGGGCAGGCGGTTGACTTTGCCGCGGTCGCCCTGCTAAGCCTCAGGGACAGCGCCATAATAACTGGGGTTCTGTCCGACGAAGACGGAGGCTTCGTGCTCACTCCCGACACAGTATGCCCCTGTAAGCTTAGGGTCTCCGCCTTGGGCTTCACGACGCGCTTCGTCGACATCCCCGACGGTGTCACTGATCTTGGGGAGATCGCCCTCAAACGTGACGCGATGATGATGGAACAGGTTGAGGTTAACGCCTCGAACATTGTGCATCTCCGCGAGAAAGACATAATATATATCACGCGCGAGATGAGGAAAGGAAGCTACGACACGGGGGAATTGCTCGGAAAGGTGCCGGGAATGACGTACAACCGTGTGACGGGCGACCTGCGCTATCAGGGGCAGACGAAGATACTCATACTCATCGACAGCCTGGAGTACGACGCGTCGTACATAAAGCAGCTGCATCACGCCCGCTTCGACAAGATAGAAGTGACGCCCTTCCCCAAGGGCAAGTACTCCGACTACGACGTGCTCATCAACCTCTGCCGAAAGGAGAACTACGAAGGTTGGGAGAACAACGGCACGGCCCACGTCACGGTCTACCCGAACAAGGACAACGCGCGCCAAGACAAGCACCTCAGCGAGTTCAACGCCTTTCAGTCGTTCACCTACACTCGGAACAAATGGAACTTCTTCGTCGACTATGAGCCCTTCCTTGAGCGGGAGGACCTGAACAGCACCTCGACCACCGAGTACACGCTCAACCACTACGCGGAGGAAGTGATTGACAATCCGGACGGAAAGCGCAATAAAAATCAGCGAGAATGGCACGGCACCGTGCGCGGCTGCCTCGACTATCAGTTCGACAAGCACAACTCTGTCTCGCTATTCTACCTTTTCTACAACGTTAAGAAGCGGGAGCTGCAAGACAACACCGTGGTGCAAACCTACCTCGACAACGAGAACCTGCCCTCCGCCCCCGGGGATACCATCGGCTCAACCTCGACGTCTACGTACAAAAGCCCGACGCATCGCCTCGCGGGCTTCTACCGCGGGCAGACAAACGCTTGGAACTATACCGTAACGCTCAACTATAGCCACTACACAGACCGAACGGGCTACGATCTTGCCAAGACAAGCGGCTACGTGAACCTCGACAACCGCAACGCGCGTATGGACCATACCTTCGGAAAGCTTGAGGTGAACCGCCGATTCCTCGATGAAAAGATATACTACGCCCTTGGCTACGACGACCTTTGGAAGCACTATCTGCAAAGTCGCTCGGAGACGGGAGAGGCTCTCTCCAATTACGCTCTCAAGCAAAGCACGGTGTGGACCTACGCGAGCTACAACATGACCGACAAAGCCAGCCTGAGTCTGCTCGCGTCCGTCACGACAAACCACACCAAAGGCGACGAGGCGAGCGACCGATACCTCTCGTGGGTGGGCAAACTCACCTACTTCCAAAAGATGAAAGCCGAACAGTGGATGAGCCTCTTCTACAGCTGCGACGTCTACAACCCCGACCTGCAACGCGTGACCTCCTATGGCTACTTCAGCGACTCCCTGACCTGGCAGAGCGGAAACCCGCAGCTGCGCTCCTCCGTCTCGCACTGGGCGATAGGAAGATACCATTTCCTGAGGTGCCTCACCTTGGAGCTCAGCGACAACTATCAGCCTCGCACCTTCACGAACATAACCTCTCTCAGCTACGGCCTCCTGCAAGACGGCTCGACGCTTAGCTATTACTCGTCAACTATGCCGCAGAACGCCAAGTGGAACAAGGTGAATGTTAAGCTGAGCCTCGACAAGAAGATAAAGAACCTCACGCTCTCCGCCTACGTCTCGTATTGGCACGAGAGCGGAAAGTACCAAGGTTTCAAGCACTCCGCCAACGGTTGGGAGTGCGAGGCCTACGCTGACTATTACATAGAGAAGTGGGATCTGGTGCCGGCCATCTACTACAGCGGAGGAAACGAGCGGGGCGCATGGGCGCAGGGTTGGACGCACAACGAGTACGACCATTGGCATGTGGACCTTATCAAGACGTTCCTGCACGGCAAGCTTAGGGTGGGAGCGGTGTACGTCCCGCCTATCCACTTCAACTGCGGAAAGAATGCGTCCGAGACCGTGACACCCGCGACCGTGGCCCACTTCGACAACCTCAGTCACAACAAGCTTATGGACCACCACGTGGAGATATACTTCCATTATCGCCTGAGCGGAGGCAAGAGCGTCCGCCAGTACAACCGAGAGATGTCGGAAGAAAGATGAAAAATCCTCGATGAAATGGCTGAAAAAGCTCGAAGGAAAACGAAAGAAGCCTTAGGGAAAAATGAAAAAAGCTCGATGTTTCCCAAGCGTAATGTCGGACGACTGACGGCGACAGCCTGCTTGTTGCTCTTCTCGCTCTTCGCAGAGGCGCAGAGGATAAGCCACAAGTTCAGCGGAGTGACCTTGGGCGAGGCTCTCACCTTCATAGCGCAGCAGGCGAGGGACTATAAGGTGAACTTCGTTGAGGACGGGCTCGATGAGTTCCTTGTCGAGACTTACGTGAAGAGAAGCTACGCTCCCGAGGCGATAGACCAGGTGATAGGCAACTATCCCGTGGAGATGACCGTCGACGGGCGTAACATATATGTGGAACGGATGCACAGAGACTTCGACAGTGTCTCGGGCACTTTGACGGACAGGCAAGGGCAGCCCGTGGAGTACGCCAATGTTTGGCTGCTCTCGCCTCAGGACAGCACGATACTGACAGGCGGGGTGAGCGACACTTGCGGCAGCTTCAACATACCGTGCCGCAAGGACAGTTTCCTCTTGAGCGTGGTGGCTGTGGGCTTCGCTCCGCTTGTTCGCCACGCACGGCTCGGGGACATTGGGGCGATTCCCCTCGAGCGTAACGCCATAATGCTTGAGGAACTTGACGTGGGAGCCCCCAGTGTGGAGAGGCTTGGCGACAGAGACGTGATACACATCACGGACGAGATGAGGCAGGGAGCCGCAAACACGGGCGAGCTAATCGCCAAGCTTCCGGGCTTCCGCTACGACCGTTCGCGCCGTAAGCTCACGTACCGTGGGCAGACGAACGTGATGGTGTTGGTGGACAGCCTTGAGAAAGATGTGGAATACGTCACGAGCATGCACCACTTGCGCTGGAGCAAGATGGACATCATCCCTTTCCCCAAGGGCAGATACGAGGGCTACAACGTGCTGGTGAACCTGCACTCCGCAAGCAACTATCAGGGCTACGACAACAGCGGCTTCGGGCTTTCCGACCTAATGTTCGGGGGGCACAATATGAAAGGCCGTGCCTTGGGCGAGGGCGACTGGGGAGAGCGCCTGACCTACACCTTAAACACATGGACATTCTCCTTTGACTACAAGGGGAAGTTCTCGCAGATGGAGGACCAAATCATCTCGGAGATGAGCTTCCTGCATAACGATTATGCGGAGAACGTCCTTGCTAATGCCGACGGTTCCCGCAACTCAAGGCAGTACGCCCGCAATCATGCCTTGACTTCCTCCCTCGACCATCAGTTCAACGCTCGAAGTTCCGTGTCATTTACTTACACGCTCAACTGGATTTCCTGCGATTCCATCACGCGACAGACCATAGAAAGGGCGGACTTACTTGGGAACATTACGGACACTGTCGGGGTGAACTCTGCGAGTGGGCAAAGGGGCTACCGCCACACGCTCACGGCTTCCTACCGTGGAGGTACGGGAGAGTGGAACTACACTGCCGACCTCGAGTACGCGAGAGAAAGCAGCGATGAGGACTATTCGTTGGGGAGAACCAGCGGCTTCCTCACTGCCGACGACCGTCACAACCAGGCGGACCGCACCGAGGCAAGGGCGGAACTCAACCGACACTTCGCCAGCGAAAGGCTATACGTCGCCCTCGGCTACGAAAACCTTTGGCTGCGTTACGCGCAACTCAGGCAGCTTTCCCGCGAGAGCCTGACGGATTATCAGCTTAAGCAGAACACCGCGCGGGCACACATCGCATACGATGTCTCACGCAAGACGGCTGTCACCGCCTCACTCTCGGTCACTACGAACCATAGCCTAAGCTCTGGCCTTAGCGACCGTTACCTTACGTGGCGCGGCAGCTTTGCCCTGAGCCACAGCACCAAGAAAGGCAACCGGTATCACCTTGTCTACACCAGCTCGACCCAGAACCCTCAGCTCGCGCAAGTGACCTCTCACGGCATCCTCACCGACACTCTGCGCCTCGTTGCGGGCAATCCCTTGCTCCGCTCGTCAGTCTCCCACACTGTGCAGCTCGACTATTCGGGGCGACGCGGCTTGGGCCTTTGGCTCAGAGACACGCAGTCGCCACGCTCGTTCACGAGGATCATCTCCTTGAGCCAAGGGCAGCATGGCAGCTACGCCTTAACCACGGCGCAAGACCAGCGGCTTAACTCGTTCGAGACCGGGGCGAGTTACAGCAAATGGTTGAGCCGCTTCCACTTCTACTGCGAGCTGCTCTACCTCCGCGAGTGCGGGAAATACCGGCTTGACGGGGAGATGCAGAGCCACACCGTTAGCCATTTGGAGACAAACTGGTTTGCTTCGTGGGATATGCGTAAGGTCGCCAAGACACGCTTCACGCTGGCCTACAACAACGACCGCCTGCAAAGCGCCTGGGCCCAAGGCACAGCCAAGCAGCACTACGACCAACTGTGGGCGGAGCTCTCGAAGTCGTACCTCCACGGCAAGGTGAATGTCTCCATTCTCTACGTCACCCCCCTGCACATCGTCTCGGGCTACAACAAGACGCTTTGGGAGTCGCCCGCCCTCACCGAGAGGCTCAGCCAGATAAGCCTCGGCAGGCGCACGGGCAACTCCCTGAGGCTGAAGCTCAGCTATCAGCTCAGCGGAGGAAGGATAGCAAGCTCTAAATGATTATATTTGTACCATCATTCAAAAACATTTAAGGTTATGAAAAGGATTAGTTTGGTTGTGGCTGCCGCATTCCTGACGGCGGTGGCTCAGAGCGGCTGCTCGTCGGAAGTTTCCGCGAGGAGCGCGAAGGACGATGCCCAGACTCTCAGCCGCGCGGTTGAGCTTTCGGGAGGGTTTCAGTCGCTCTCTATGAGCGGTGTCGCCAACGTCACGTTCACCCGTGCCGAGGGAGAGCCGTCGGTTGTGGTGACCGCTGCGGAGGATGTCTTAGACTTGGTGACGGTGGAGCTGCGGGACGGCACGCTCTACGTCTCTACTAAAAATATGAAGAACAAGGACTTCCGCGGCAAGCGCATTGAGGTTGCCATCTCGTGTGAGAAGCTGGGCGACGTGAGCCTTAGGGGAACGGGCGGCTTGACTTGCAACGATGCTCTTACGGGCCAGAGCGTTAGCGTAACCGCCTCGGGCACGGGGGGCGTGAACTGCCTGCAAGGCATCGAGGCTGACGTGGTGTCTCTCAGGCTGAGCGGCACGGGTGGCATAGATGCGCAACGGATAGCCTGCCAACGCTGCTCGGCAGACCTCTCCGGCACTGGGGGCTTCCACGCCGGCGAGCTTAAGGCTGAGGACGTGAGCCTCCACCTCTCTGGCACGGGGGCTATGCACATCGGCGGCATCGAGGCGAAGACTGTCAGCGCGCACAACTCGGGGACCGGCTCCATTAACCTGAGCGGCAAGGCGGAGAGTGCGGAGTATCACTCGAGCGGCACGGGCAGCGTGAACGCGGAGGAGCTGGAAGTGGCCCACGTCTCCGCACACTGCTCGGGCGTAGGCAAGGTGAATTGCTACGCCTCCGAGACGCTCCAGCGGTCTACCTCGGGCTTGGGCAAGGTGAACTGCAAGGGTAATCCACGACTAATGTAAGGCTGCCGTATGACTATCGCATTACTTATCTTGCTCGCACTCCTGCCTTTGGGCGTGAGAGCCGAGACCTTGACGCGCGAGGTCAGCGTGGGGGATTTCTCCTCCATCAGGGTTAACGGCTCGGCTGACGTGACTATCTCCCGCGGCGAAGGCGGTCCCAAGGTCACATACACCGTCACCCGCAGCGAGGCCGACGAGGTTGACATCCATGTGGAGGGCGGCACGCTTTGCATTTCCTTCGGGCCGTTCTACCGACAAGTGAGGGGCGCGAGCCTGCACGTCAGTGTCACGGCGCAAAGTCTTAGTGACATCAGCTTGGGAGGCTCGGGCAGCGTGACGTGTCTCTTGCCGCTTAAGGGCGAGACGGTGAGCGTCTCGGTCGGAGGCTCGGGCAGTGTCGTGTGCAAGGACGTTGTCCGCGCCAAGAAGGTCAGGATGTCCGTCAGCGGCTCGGGCGGCCTTTCCGCCCCAAAGGTTGAGGCTAAAGGGCTGGAGCTCAAGGTTCTCGGCAGCGGCTCGGCGAGGCTCGGCGCTGCCACGTCGGAGTATGTGGGGCTGACGCTCACGGGCTCGGGCGACTTAAGCGTGAAGGGCATTGCCGCAACCCGTGTGGAGGCTTCTTCAAGCGGCTCGGGCTCGCTGTCTGTCTCAGGGGAGGCCGACCAGGCTGTCTATACCTCAAGCGGCTCGGGCGGGATTAGAGCGGGCGGTTTGCTGGTGAAGGACTGCTCGGCCACCTCGAGTGGCTCGGGCGGCATTCGTTGCTCGGTGCAGGATACCCTGCGGGCGCGGGCGACAGGCTCGGGAAAGGTGACATACAAGGGCAGTCCCCGTGTGCTGTAGCCCTTTTGCTTTTCCGTCGCTCCGTTAATAATTCTCGTTCATCACAAGTGGCGCCAAGGGGAAATCCCTTGGAGGTTTATTGGCACGCCCCTGAATGTTTTGCCCCATTTCATCGATGTTTTCGCCCCCATCCCACGGGCGTACGCCATAACCCCGAAGGGGTTTCACATGGTAACCGCGGGTCGAGCGTAGCGACACCCACGGATTCAGGGCGTTTGTCTAACAATTCCCCCTCCCTGTCGGGGGAGGGGGTTAGGGGGTGGGGTGGAAGATTTCTATTTCCTCCGAATGAATTCGCCCTCGCCCCCGAGGCGTATCC
>JAJPYQ010000033.1 GCA_021204865.1 Prevotellaceae bacterium
ATACGGCCCCCACCTATATCTACACAGAGTTGATCGTCGGCAGCGTCTGATGTGAATACGACACTTCAATAAGAGTAGCCGAGGGTTTGCGGAAGCAAACCCTCGGCTATCCCTCTGAAACCCCCGCTGGGGGTTTTCTTCCCTATGGGGCGAGGATGATATCATCGTGGAATAGGCGTGGTGAATATGTGCAGTACCTGGCCTTCGGCGACACTCGGCTGCGCTCGGCAAATCGAGCAAGCTCGTTTGCTCTCGCTTGCACGAGCGTTCGGCACTATTCGGGCTAACGCCTTGATCCGGGGGTGTCGCCTTCGGCTCGACCCCCGGCTACCATGTGCAACCCCTTCGGGGTTACGTTAGCCGCCACAAAGCGTAGCCCTACGTGTCGCAAAGCCTCTTAGGAGGAACCGCGAAGCGTCGTACGAGGGACTGCTAAGCGTCGTACGAGGAACGGGGACGTGTCGTACGAGGGACTGCTAAGTGTCGTACGAGGCGCGGGGAGGGATATTAAGCAACCGCCCGAGCGAGGGTGATACCTCCGCAGCGGCTGCCGTTAAGCTCTTGCGGGAGAGGAGCTGGAGCCTACTCTGCTCCCTCCTCCACCTCCAGCTGGTCCATGATGACGTTGTTCTCCTCTGGGCTGCGGTTCGATATGGCGTTGGAGATCTTGGCGGCTATCTCGTCGGCAAGCTCCACGTTGTCCTTCAGCAGCTTCTTCAGCGCGTCCCTACCCTGCCCGAGGCGCGAGCCCTCGTAGCTGAACCACGAGCCGCTCTTCTGTATGATGTTGTAGTTGACGCCAAGGTCGACAATCTCGCCCACACGGCTCACTCCCTCGCCGAATATCAGCTCGATGACCGCCACGCGGAAGGGAGGCGCGACCTTGTTCTTGGCTACCTTCACCTTAACGACGTTGCCTATCACCTTGTCTCCCTCCTTGATGGACGTTGAGCGTCGGATGTCGAGGCGTATGCTCGCGTAGAACTTGAGGGCGTTGCCGCCAGTTGTGGTCTCGGGGTTGCCGAACATCACGCCTATCTTCTCCCTCAATTGGTTGGTGAAGATGCAGGTTGTCTTCGTCTTCGATATGGTGGAGGTGAGCTTCCTCAGCGCCTGGCTCATCAGGCGTGCCTGCAAGCCCACCTTGTTGTCGCCCATCTCCCCCTCCAGCTCCGCCTTGGGCGTGAGGGCGGCCACGGAGTCGATGACGATGATGTCGATGGCGCTCGAGCGGATCAGCTGGTCGGCTATCTCGAGAGCCTGCTCGCCGTTGTCGGGCTGCGAGACGAGAAGGTTGTCCACGTCAACGCCAAGGTGCTTGGCGTAAACGCTGTCGAAGGCGTGCTCCGCATCGATGAACGCTGCCATTCCGCCCGCCTTCTGCGCCTGGGCAATGGCGTGTATGGCGAGCGTCGTCTTGCCGCTGCTCTCAGGCCCGTAGATCTCTATTATACGCCCGCGGGGATAGCCTCCAACGCCTAAGGCCGCGTCGAGGGCTATGGAGCCTGACGGTATCACCTCCACGTCCTCGAAGCCCCCGTCTCCAAGGCGCATCACCGAGCCCTTTCCGAAGTCCTTCTCTATCTTGCCTATCGCCGCCTCGAGAGCCTTCATCTTGTCAGACTGGCTTCCCTCGGGCATCTGTTCCGCTGTGCTCTTCCTTGCCATAATGCTATGTGTGCTTTTAAGTATCTTCTATAACTCCAGGTCGATGTCGTGCAGCTCGTGCCACGGCAGCCCCTGCTCGTTCAGCTCGCTCATGAAGGGGTCTGGGTCGAACTCCTCCACGTTGTGCACGCCAGGCTTGCTCCACTTTCCCTCGAGCAGCAGCTTAGCCCCGATCATTGCAGGCACGCCCGTGGTGTACGACACGCCTTGCATCCCCGTCTCCCCGTAGGCAGCCTGGTGGGAACAGTTGTTGTAGACGTAGTAGGTGTGCTCGGCTCCGTCCCTCAAGCCTCGGATGCGGCAGCCGATGGATGTCTGGCCGTCGTAGTTCTGCCCCAAGTCTTGCGGGTTGGGAAGCACGGCCTTAAGGAACTGCAGCGGCACGATCCTGACCGTCTCCGTGCCGGTGCCGTCCGCCTTCGGGGCGGTGTACGTCACCTCGTCTATGCGGCTCATCCCGATGTTCTGAATAACGTCGAGGTAAGTGAGGTACTGCTGTCCGAATGTCATCCAGAAGCGGGCGCGCTTTATCGTGGGGAAGTTGATGACGAGCGACTCTATCTCCTCGTGGTGCAGCAGGTAGCTCTCTCTGAGGCCTATGTCGGGATAAGTTAAGGGCTTGTGTATCTCCATCGGCTCTGTCTCGATATATTCGCTGTTCTCCCAATACAATCCCTTCTGCGTTATCTCCCTTATGTTGATCTCGGGGTTGAAGTTCGTGGCGAAAGCCTTGTGGTGGTTGCCGGCGTTGCAGTCGACGATGTCGAGATACCGCAGCTCGTCGAAGTGGTGCTTGGCGGCGTAGGCTGTAAAGACGCTTGTAACGCCAGGGTCGAAGCCGCAGCCGAGGATGGCGCATAGCCCAGCCCGCTCGAATCTCTCACGGAACGCCCATTGCCAGCTGTACTCGAAGTGCGCCACGTCCCTTGGCTCGTAGTTTGCGGTGTCAAGATAGTTGCAGCCAGTCCTTAAGCACGCCTCCATTATCGTGAGGTCTTGGTAGGGAAGGGCGAGGTTCACGACGATGTCAGGCTTATAAGAAGAGAGCAACGACACAAGCTCCTCAACGCTGTCAGCGTCAACCCTTGCGGTTCTTACCTGCATGTCATATTTCTTGTTCAGCAAGTCAGCCAACGCGTCGCACTTGGAGAGCGTGCGGCTCGCTATCATTATCTCAGTGAACACCCGCTTGTTCTGGCAGACCTTGTGGGCGGCAACCGTGGCAACTCCGCCAGCACCTATGATCAGCACTCTTCCCATAACGCACTACTCTTGGTTTAGTCTGGGGCAAAGGTATGCATTCTCCGCCTCACTGGCAAGGGATTGGCCCAGAAAGTTAGCCCGCCCCGCCTTTCGCGCCCTTGGAGCTTTTCGGGCGAATTCAGCAGCTTACGCCGTATTATATTAAGGAATTATCATTATCTTTGCGGCGTGTCAGGCTACAGGCTTAGGCTCGCTGGCCCGCGCGCCTGACCAATTTCCGCCAAGCTTTATGCACCCGTCCCCGCTACATGTAGGAATCGCGAACGCTACATGTAGCATTCACAAATGTTACATGTAGCGTGAGCGCATTTCCATAAGGGAATCGGCTCACGACCCTAAGGAAAAAAAGAAAAAGCTTCGAGGAATCGACGCGAAACCCACGGGAAATTTGAAAAAAGCTTCGAGGAATCAGCGCGAAAGCCTAAGGCTGCCGATGCACTGCCCTAAAGGCTTGCCGCTCCTCTGCACCACTGATGGGCGGAAACACAAGAAAGCCCCGGCCGTTTCCTTTCGGCCGGGGCTTCCCTTTTCTATAGAGTTGTCGCTTACTTCACAAAGACTTTCCTCACCGTCCCGTCGGACAGGCGGATGATGTTCACGCCCTTCTGCGGTGTGTTCACTCGCTTCCCGTCCAAGGTGTAGCGGCTCACTTCCTGCCCATCGCCAGTGGCTGACGCTGCGTTCACTCCCGTCAGGTCTTCTTCCTCTATATTAAGGAAGTCCTTCCACACGTCTGCCGAGGCGTATTTGTTCTTCGAGCCTTCGGGCACAGTGAGGGTGCAGTTGTTCGTGTCCACGTAGCCGAACGAATATACGGATGCACACGTAGGAGGCTCAGGGTTTAGTGAGGTGATAGAAGTAAGGCTCGTACAATAACAGAAAGCGTTGTTTCCAATTTCAGTCACAGAGCAGCCTATTACGACCGACTCCAAGCACTCACAACCGTAGAAGGCAGAAGCTCCTATCGTTTTCACCGAATCGCCCATCGTAACCTCTTTAAGGCCACTGCACCCCATAAAGGTGCCTGCTCCAGTGGTCGAGCTTTGAATGGTAGCTTTCGTAAGGCTTACACAATCCTCGAATATGTTACTTCCCAAATCAGTGACTGATTCTGGGATTATTATAGCTGTAAGGCTGCTACAACCAGAGAAGGCTTCATTGCCTATTTCTGTCACAGAGTTGCCTATAGTCGCAGTTGTAAGCCCGCTACAGCCATAGAATGCCTCTTTCCCTATTTCTGTCACAGAGTTGGGCACTATGACTTCTGTAATGCTACTACATTCTTTGAATGCACGTTGTTGTATGTTTATCACAGAGTTGCCTATGGTTACAGATGCAAGGCTGCTGCAACCATAGAATGCTTCAACTCCTATGTATTTCACAGAGTTGGGTATAGTAATCTCCGTAAGACCACTGCAACCATAAAACACATATGAGGGGATTGACGTAACATTATTGCCAATGCTCACAGTAGTAAGGCTCGTACAATTTTTAAAAGCAGGATAAGAACTGCCAGCACCTCCCGATTTGCAGGTGGTAGCATTGAATTCCACATTGGTTAGGTTGATGCAATTCTCAAATGCGGTGGCACCTATGTCTGTGACTGAGCTGGGGATTGTCACAGAGGTAAGGCTGTAGCAATCGCTAAATGCACAGCTCGATATGTTTGTCACTGAGTTGGGAATTGTCACAGAGGTAAGACTGCGGCAATAAAAGAATGAGTGATCTCCTATACTTGTGACGGAGTTGGGTATCGTAACATCTGTGAGATTGGTACAATAATAAAACGTATAGCTGCCTATGTATGTCACGGAGTCGGGTATCGCAACCTCTGTGAGACTGGTACAATCATAGAATGCATAGCCCCCTATGCTTGTAACTGAGTTGGGGATTGTCACAGAGGAAAGGCCGCTGCAATTCTCAAATGCACTACTTCCTATGCTTCTGACTGAATCAGGTATCGTAACAGAAGTAAGGTTGCTGCATCCGCAAAATGCCTTATCTCCTATTTCCGTCACAGAGATGGGAATTATCACTTCTGTAAGGTCTCTACAATAACAGAATGCAGATTCTCCTATACTATTTACGGTATAGATGAGATTATTAAATTCCACAGTCGAGGGGATTGTTACACTACCACAGTAAGCAAGACGATTTGAGCTATCAGAATAGTAGTATGTAACTGCCGCAGTTTTTGTAGCGTAGTCTAATTCGTAGTAGAAACCATCAATCTCGACAGAGGCGTGGAGAGGGGCTGCCGTGAGCAGGAGGGCGAAGAGGATCGTGAAGAGTGCTTTTGTTCTCATAATGGTATGCTGTTAAGTTGTTAGTGTCAGTGTTTCTCTATGGCTTTCGAGCTTGGGTAACAAAAAAACGTGGACTGATTACTTCGTCTACGCCTATTCTATTGAGGTATCGCCAAACACCATGTATCCATAAACATGTATAAGCCCACCCTCTCAGCGTGAACATCGGCTTAAACTCTTGACTATTAAGAAGAATATTGGCGATTTTCTCGAGTAAGAACTAAGCTAACGCTTTCTATCTGAATGTCCTTTCGTTGCTATGCTACATAGGCTTTCTGTGTTTTGCGGTTAATCTCGTTGCAAATGTAGGCATTTCCCTTAACGCTCGTGCAAACGAGAGCAAAAAAAGCTTGCTTGATTTGCCGAGCGCAGCCGAGCCTCGCCGAAGGTAACGTTGGCGAATAAAGCACGGAGAAAAACGCTTGCGACCTTAAGGTTTCCCCCGATGGCCCCAGCCTCGGGCACTATATAGCAAAAGAGCCTCCCCGATTTGTCGGGGAAGCCCTTTCGCAAGAGTTTGTAGGGTTAGGCGTTGAGCTTAGAAGTCTCCCTGGGGCATTCCGCCTTCGCCAGGTCCGCCAGGCATACCGCCTTGTCTGCCGCCTCCCTGGGGTCCGCCCTGCATTCCGCCTTGCTGACGGTTTCCCATACGCTGCTGCTGCCCGAATATCTTAAGCAGCTGCTGCGGAGTGAGGGTCTCCTGGAACTTCGCGTAGTACTGCTTCTGCACCTCAAGTGCGGCTTGGCTCTGCGCGATCTGCGCCTCTTGGCGTGCGAACTGCTGCTCGATCCTCTGAGTTGCCTCCTCGTCGGTCAGTTCCTTCTGCTTCTTCTCGCTCCTGTCCTGAGCCTGCTCTTGCTGCTCGCCGCGGTTAGCCTCGCGAGCCTGCTGGAGTGCCTCCTGATACTCGGTGTAGAGCGCCACGAACTGAGTCTTAGCGTCGTCCGAAAGATCCATGTCCTTAGCAAGCTTGTCTGCCTGCTTCTGCACCATCTCCGCGCGGCGAGCTGCCATCTCCTCGTCGCTCAGACGCTGACGCTGTTCCTGCGCGTTTGCGCTTACACTTACCAAGGCAACCAGTGCCGCTGCCAGAATTGTCTTTTTCATAACTGTTTGTTGTTTAGGTTGGTTTGTAGTTCTGTTAACTGACCCTCTGACCTCCGTGCCGAGCGATAGTTTAACTTGCCGCCTTTGATTTAGGACTTTTTAAGGATAATCATTACCTTCGCGCCTCGTGAAGGTGATGCTCAAGGCTTTGCTCGCCTTTCTGCTCTACGGAGTGATGCAGATCGTGTGCGGCTTGATTGTGGCTCTGCCTTCCCTCTTGAAGGGCGGGGGAAAGCCTTCGCTGTCGGTGTTGGTCGCCCTCTCGCTTCTGCTTAGCGGGGTGTTCACGGTGCTCATCGTGTGGAGACCTTTAAGGATGATAAGGCTCCCAGGGGCTTTCAGTGTGCCTTCTGTCGGTTGGGGCACATTATTAACAGGTCTGCTGGGAGGCGTCGCGTGCGTGGTCGCCACCGACCTTATGGGCGAGATGGCGGACCTTGCCGACAACACCATTGAGACTTTGGTCAGCGTCGCTGCCACTCCGCCCGGGGTTCTCGCCATCTCTGTCGTGGGGCCCTTGTCGGAGGAGCTTGTCTTCCGAGAGGGCATACAGGGCTGTCTCCATCGGAGCGGCATCCACCCTATGCTCGCCATATTGGTGTCCGCCCTGCTGTTCGGCATACTTCACCTCAACCCTGCCCAGTCGTTCTTCGCCGCCCTCGTGGGCATCTCGCTCGGCATACTCTACTACCGCACCGGCTCCGTCTGGCTTTGCGGCTTGCTGCATATAATGAACAACTCTCTGGCTGTGGTGGAGATGAGGGTTCTCGGTCAGGACGCTCTCGCGTTCCGCCTGACGGACTGGGTGGGAGGCAAGGCGGTGGCAGTTGTGGTTATGCTCCTTTGCCTGCTGCTCTCGGCGGGGCTGCTGCTTCTCTTCTGGCGCAAGACTGGCAAGAGCGGCCAACAAGCGTGTTAGAGCTCTCTTTCAGCTTTACCTATAATGTCAGACGGCAATGCGAGGGAAGAGGCTCGGGCAGGGCATGCTGGTGAAGTAGTGAAGTGCCCCCATATAGGGGGTTTCACTTCACCGCTTCACCCCTGCCCCCCGCCCTCGAGGAACGCCACGATACGAGAGAGCGTCTCCCTGCCCTTGCGCCTGCCTATGTCGTAGACCGTGAGCAGCTCCCCGGGGCGCTGGCTGACACGGCTACAGGGTATCTCCAGGTCGGGGCAAATGATGAGCGCGCGGCCCAGGATCTCCTGCTCGTGTATGTACTTGAGCTGGCGGTTGTACATACGGTGTCGGCGGCGCATAAGGCTTATCACGCGTGGATGCCGGCTCATCGTCAGGCGGAAGAGGGGCATGAGGCGTGTGCGCCGCTTCAGGAAGCCTCGGGGCTGGGTGAGGATGACTATGCAGCGCCCGTAGCCCAGCTGCTGGAAGAAGCGCAGAGGGATGGAGTCCGTCAGCCCCCCGTCAAGGTACTTCCTTCCCCCGAGCTTCACTGGCTTGGAGATGATGGGCAGCGAGCCGCTCGCCCTTATCCACTCGATGCCCTCATAGTCAAGCCGGGGAAGCCGCTTGTAGACTGGCGTGCCCCGCTCAACGTCCGTGCAGACAACGTAGTACGCCATAGGGCTTCGCTCATACGCCTCGAAGTCGAACACGTCATAGCGTGTGGGCACGGTGTGGTAGCAGAACTCGGCGTTCATGAAGTTGCCCGTCGAGAGGAAGGAGCGCGCGCCCATATAGCGAGCGTCAGGGGCGAAGCGGGGGTTGTAGCGAGCCACACGGCCCTGCTGCCCCGACTTGTAGTTGACCCCGAAGGCAGCCCCCGCGGACACTCCTATGATGCCGTCGAGCCGCACACGGGCCTCCATCATCACGTCCATAACGCCAGCCGTGAACATGGCCCGCATCCCTCCGCCCTCAAGCACCAGGCCCGTCTTGGTCCTCGGGAGTCTCAGAAGATCGTCATCGTGTCCCATGGATAGCGCTGGCGGCTTGCCGAGTAGAAGTTGACGGCACGCTCGAGCTTGTCCTTCGTCAGCGGTATGTGCGCCATGCGGCACCAGCTCTGCGTGGAGATGTACTTCCTCAGCTTCTGGGGCAGCCACACCCAGTACTGCCGCACCGTCTCCTCGCAGACAGCGTCCCGCCCGTAGTAGGCGATGACGACGGGCAGGTGGAAGCGGTTCACGCCCCGCGATATCTGCCAGTTGAGTATCGGACTCTCGGTGTTCACCACAGGGCTTGCCACCACAAGCATATTGTCAGCCGAGGCCATCTCCTTGAGCATATAACTCTTCATCGTCGTGTCGAGGTACTCCTCGTGCGATTGGGCGAACTCGATGCCCCGCATGTTCACGAAGTTGAACCTCTCGGGCTCTCTGCGCTGCCACTCGGAGAGCCGCCTGAAGGTGTGCTGGTTAGAGTTCACGCTGTCGGATATGCCCGAAGCGTCGTAAGCTATATAAGTGCCTTTACGTTCCATATCAGCGCAAAGGTAGGGATTATTATCTATCTTTGCCCACGACTTAACCAATAAACTCTATGAGACGCACCCTCATTATCGCCCTTGTCCTTCTCCCTTGCCTCGCCGAGGGGCAGAGGCTCACCGACTATGTTGACCCGATGATAGGCACGGGGGGGCACGGGCACGTGCTGCTCGGGGCTAACGTGCCGCAGGGAATGGTCAGCGCCGGGCCGACGCAGCTCGAGACGGGCTGGGACTGGTGCTCGGGCTATCACTACGACGGGGACAGCATCGTGGGCTTCGCACAGATGCACCTCAGCGGCACGGGCAGGGGCGACCTCGGGGACATCGCCCTGATGCCCACGCTTCAGGAGGTGGAACTCTCAAGGGAAGGGCTCGCCTCCTCATACAGTCACCTGAGGGAAGTGGCACGCCCTGGCTACTACAGCGTCGTGCTCGACCGAGGGAACATACGGGCGGAGATAACGGCGACGGCACGTGTGGCTCTCTACCGCTTCACCTTTCCCCGTGGCTCCAACAACGCCCGCGTCGTCATAGACCTTGAGAACGCAACAGCCGACGAGCGCACTGGCTCACGGGTCTACCAGCTCGACGAGTTCACCATCGCTGGCTTCCGGGAGAGCCGAGGCTGGGCCCAGAGGCAGCAGGTGTACTTCTACATCCAGTTCTCCAAGCCCATCCACAACTGGCTCTCGGCCTCCCCCTCCTCGCCCTACGCACAGGCAACCTTCGAGGTGGGACCAGGGGAGACGGTCCTCGCAAAGGTAGCCCTCTCGCCCACCAACGAGATGAACGCGCGCCTCAACATGGCTTACGAGCTGCCCGCATGGGACTTCGAGGCGACACGCCGCCAGGCCGAGGAGGCTTGGGAAGAGGAGCTGGGAAGGATTAAGGCAACCTTCCGCACGGAGCGTGAGGCAAGGATATTCTACACGGGGCTGTACCACTTCCTCGTAGCCCCCTCCCTCTGGCAAGACATAACGGGCGACTATATGGGCAGCGACGGAAGGGTGCGACACTCTGCGGACTTCACGAACTACACCACCTTCTCCCTCTGGGACACCTACCGCGCCGCCCACCCTCTCTCGACGCTTATCCTCAGAGACCGCCTCACGGACTACGCCGAGACTATGCTCCGCATGTGGGAGCAGGACGGGGAGCTGCCCGTGTGGCACCTCGTGAGCAACCAGACTTACTGCATGGTGGGCTGCCCGGCAATACCAGTGCTTGCCGACCTTTGCCTTAAGGGCGTGGAGGGCTTCGACGTGAGGGAAGCCTACGAGGCTATGAAGGGGAGCCTTGCGAAGGAGAACCGAGGGCTCAAGTGGCTAAACGAATTAGGCTACGTCCCCTACGACGTTGGGGAGGACAAGAGCGTAAGCAAGTCGCTGGAGTACTTCCTCGCCTGCTGGAGCGTGGCACAGGTGGCGGGAATGCTTGGGGAAAGGGACGACAGCGTGCGCTACTCTGAGCTAAGCCTCGGCTACAAGAAGATGTTCGACCCAGAGACGCTCTTCATCCGCCCCTTGAGCAAGGACGGCACAAGGCAGAGCCTCGAGGGCTTCAACCCCTGCCACCAGACGGAGGACTACACCGAGGGAACGCCTTGGCAGTACACGTGGCTCGTGCCTCACGACGTGAGGGGTCTCATCGACTGCTTCGGCTCTGAGCAAAGGTTCACCGAGAGACTGGACAGCCTCTTCCTCGCCGACGACCAGCTCAACCCCGACGCCAACCCCGACATCACGGGGCTCATCGGACAGTACGCACACGGCAACGAGCCGAGCCACCACATACTCTACCTCTACAACTACGTGGGGCAGCCGTGGAAGACGGCAGAGAAGGTGCGATACGTCTTGGACAAGCTCTACGACGACAAGCCCGACGGCCTTTGCGGCAACGAGGACGTGGGGCAGATGTCCGCCTGGTACATCCTCAGTGCCTTGGGGCTCTACCAAGTGCAGCCGTGCGGAGGGCTGTACATCCTCGGCAGCCCGACGGTGGAGACTGCCGTCATCGACCTCGGCGAGGGCAAGACGCTCACCATACGCACCCACGGCGGCAGCGACAAGGCTATCTACGTGCAGGAGGTAAGGCTCAACGGAAAGCCCTACCCCTACAGCTACATCCGCCACCAGCAGTTAACAGAAGGGGCGGAGCTCGACTTCCTGATGGGCGAGAAGCCCAGCAAGTGGGGCACGCAGCCCAAGCACCAGCCCTAAGCCCCACAATACACCTTTATATATAATGGTATAAGCCCTTCCGTCAGCCCTACGGGAGGGCTTTCGTTATGCCTACATTGTACCCTTCGTGGTCCCTGTATAGTACCCGTCGTACACCTGCTAACAAGCACCTCCGTTGAGGTGCTAACAAGCAGGTCAATTGAGGTGCTAACAAGCACTTGTACGGAGCCTCCTATACAGGCGTGACGGCGACTCCTATACAGGCGTGACGGCAACTCCTATACAGGCACGAGGTTAAAGAGCCTTTTCTTGCAATTGAAAGCGAATGTCACTACCTTTGCCACCGCTTACTTAACAACGGACATCAACAAAGCGGAGGAGACAACCATGAGCGAGAGACTATACATATTCGACACTACGCTGAGGGACGGCGAGCAAGTGCCGGGCTGCCAGCTGAACACAGTGGAGAAGATACAGGTGGCACGGCAGCTTGAGGCGCTCGGCGTTGACGTGATAGAGGCGGGCTTCCCCATCTCCAGCCCCGGCGACTTCAAGAGCGTCGTGGAGATATCTAAGGCGGTGACCTGGCCCACGATATGCGCCTTGACCCGCGCCATAGAGAAGGACATCGACGTGGCCGCCCAAGCCCTCGAGTACGCCAAGCACAAGCGCATCCACACGGGCATAGGCACAAGCGAGCAGCACATCAGGTACAAGTTCAACAGCACGCCAGAGGAGATAATAGAGCGTGCAGTGGCTGCCGTCAAGTACGCCAAGAAGTACGTGGAGGACGTGGAGTTCTACGCAGAGGACGCTGGAAGGACGGACAACGAGTATCTTGCACGTGTCATCGACGCGGTGACGAAGGCTGGGGCAACCGTCTGCAACATACCCGACACGACGGGCTTCCGCCTCCCTGGCGAGTACGAGGCTAAGATACGCTACCTCTATGAGCACGTGGACGCCTTCGCCGCTGGCAAGAGCATCCTCTCCACACACTGCCATAACGACCTCGGCATGGCTACCGCCAACACCATAGCGGGCGTGCTGGGAGGAGCAAGGCAGGTGGAGGTGACCGTGAACGGCATAGGCGAGCGTGCTGGCAACACTTCCCTCGAGGAGGTGGTGATGATACTGAAGACGCACCCCGACATCGGCATAGACACTAACATCAACACCACTAAGATATGGGCTACAAGCCGAATGGTCTCCAGCCTGATGAACATGCCTGTGCAGCCCAACAAGGCGGTAGTAGGGCGCAACGCCTTCGCCCACAGCAGCGGCATACACCAGGACGGTGTGCTGAAGAACGCCTCCACCTACGAGATAATGGACCCCAAGGCGGTGGGCATAGACGACAACGCCATAGTGCTTACCGCACGAAGCGGAAGGGCTGCGCTGAAGCATAGGCTGCACGTGAACGGCGTGGACGTGGAGGACAAGCGCCTCGACGCTATCTACGAGGACTTCCTCCGACTGGCGGACAAGAAGAAGGAGGTGACGGACGACGACATCCTCATGCTTGCCGGGGCGGACAGGGCTACTGCGCACAACGTGAAGCTCGACTACCTGCAAGTGACCACGGGCAAGGGCGTGAAGAGCGTTGCCAGTATGGGGCTCGACATCGCTGGGGAGAAGTTCGAGGCTTGCGCCTCAGGCAACGGCCCCGTCGACGCTGCCATCAAGGCTCTGAAGAACATAATAAGGCGGCAGATGACGCTCAAGGAGTTCACCATCCAGGCTATCTCCAAGGGCAGCGACGACGTGGGCAAGGTTCACATGCAGGTGGAGTATGACGGGCAGGCTTACTACGGCTTCGGGGCTAACACGGACATCGTGACGGCTTCCGTGGAGGCTTACATTGATTGCATTAACAAGTTCAGACACTAAGGATATGGGCAAGACACTGTTCGACAAGATATGGGACAGCCACGTTGTGCAAGACATCGAGGACGGACCCACACAGCTGTACATCGACCGCCTCTACTGCCACGAGGTGACCACCCCGCAGGCGTTCGACACTCTCAGGGACAAAGGGCTGAAGGCTTTCCGCCCAAGCCAAGTGTTCGCTATGCCTGACCATAACACTCCCTCCGACCAGCAAGAGACGATCAACGACCCCATTGGCAGGAAGCAGGTGGAGACACTGGAGGCTAACTGCCGTGAGTTCGGCATCACGTGCTTCAGCATGGGAACGAAGGACAACGGCATCATCCACGTCGTCGGTCCAGAGAAGGCTCTATCTCTGCCTGGCATGACCATAGTGTGCGGCGACTCTCACACGAGCACTCACGGAGCTGTGGGAGCCCTCGCGATGGGGATAGGCACAAGCGAGGTGGCTGAGGTGCTTGCAAGCCAGTGCCTCCTTCAGTCGAAACCGAAGACCATGCGCATCAACATAGAGGGCGAGCTGCAAGAAGGCGTTACAGCCAAGGACGTGGCTCTCTACCTTATGGCGAAGATGACCACAGGCGGGGCGACGGGCTACGCTGTGGAATACGCTGGCAGCACGATACGCAAGATGAGTATGGAGGGCAGGCTCACGCTCTCCAACCTGAGCATTGAGATGGGAAGCAGGGCTGGCATAATAGCCCCCGACGAGGTCACATTCGCCTACCTGAAGGGACGTGAGTACGCTCCAAAGGGCAAGGACTGGGAGAAGGCCGTGGAGGCGTGGAGGAAGCTCAGGAGCGACGACGACGCTCTCTTCGACAAGGAGGTGAGCTTCCGTGCCGAGGACATCGCACCGCGCATAACCTACGGCACTAACCCCGGTGCGGGAGTGGCTGTCGACGAGCACATACCCCTCGTGGAGAGCGTCAGAGAGGCGGAGCGTGAAGGCTTCCTCTCCCAGCTACGTTATATGCAGTTCCAACCTGGAGAAAGGCTTGAGGGGCATCCCGTCGACTATGTCTTCCTCGGGGCTTGCACCAACGGCAGGATAGAGGACTTCCGAGCCTTCGCCAGCATCGTTAAGGGAAGGAAGAAGCACCCCGACGTGGTGGCGTGGCTCGTGCCTGGCAGCTGGATGGTGAGGCAGCAGATCGTGGACGAGGGAATAGACAAGGTACTTCAAGAAGCTGGCTTCGAGCTTCGACTGCCCTCCTGCTCCTCGTGCCGCGCTATGAACCCCGACAAAGTGCCTTCGGGCAAGCTTTGCGTCTCGACCAGCAACCGCAACTTCGTGGGCAGGCAGGGGCCAGGCTCACGCACCGTTTTGGCAAGCCCCCTCACCGTGGCTGCCGCTGCGATAACAGGAATGATAACCGACCCAAGGACATTGCTATGAAAGAGAAGTTCAACGTGATAAAGAGCACTTGCATACCGATTAACATCGACAACTGCAACACCGACCTCATCATACCGGCCCGCTACCTGGCAAGCACAACACGAGACCCTCAGTTCTTCGCCGAAGCATTCATGCACGACCTGCGCTACGACGCTGAGGGAAAGCCCGTGGGAGACTTCGTGCTGAACCAGCCGTCTTACTGCGAGCCTCCCCGCAAGGGTGTGCACGAGATAATCGTAGGGGCGCACAACTGGGGCTCAGGCTCAAGCCGAGAGCATGCGGCATGGGCTATCTCAGGCTACGGCGTGAGGGTGGTCATCGCCTCCTCCTTCGCCGACATACACCGCAACAACCTGCTCAACTGCTTCGTGCTGCCCGTGGAGGTGACCGTCCAGTTCCAGCAGGAGCTTATGCAGTGCGTAAACAGCGACCCGCAGACGGTGGTGGAGGTGAATGTGCAGGAGCAGACGGTCACGAACACGGCGACGGGCAGGAGCGAGCGTTTCGAGCTGAACGGATACAAGAAGTACTGCCTGATGAACGCCTTCGACGATATAGACTTCCTTCTCAACAACCGCGACAAGATTGAGGCGTGGGAGACGGCGACACACAAGACGTTGGCAAAGACATAGCGAGACGTTGAGCAAGATTTAAGGTAAAAGGATGAGAATGGAGAACTCGTTTATTGAATTTATGGACACGACACTCAGAGACGGCGAGCAGACCAGCGGAGTGTCGTTTATGCCGCACGAGAAACTGGTGATAGCAAGGGCTTTGCTCACCGACCTCAACGTGGACCGCATAGAGGTGGCGTCGGCAAGGGTGTCGGCAGGTGAGCAGGAAGCCGTGCGCAGGATATGCCGCTGGGCGCACATGGCGAGCAAGCTGGACAGCATTGAGGTGCTGGGCTTCGTTGACGGACACGTGAGCGTGGACTGGATAAAGGAGGCGGGAGGCAGGAACATTAACCTGCTGTGCAAAGGCTCGCTGCGCCACTGCCAAGGGCAGCTGAAGAAGACACCCGAGGAGCATATCGCAGACATTCTTGAGGTGATAGCCTACGCCGACAGTCAAGGCGTGGGCGTGAACGTCTACCTCGAGGACTGGAGCAACGGGATGAAGAGCAGCCCTGAGTATGTGTTCCAGATAGTGGATGCGTTGAAGGAGACCAGCGTCAGGCGCTTCATGCTGCCCGACACGCTCGGCATACTCAACCCTCTGGACATCCTTAACTATATGGCTATTATGATGGAGCGTTACCCGGACCTCCACTTCGACATACACGCACACAACGACTACGACCTTGCCGTCGCCAACGAGCTGGCTGCCGCCTACGCTGGCTGCAAGGGGGTACACACCAGCATCAACGGGCTTGGGGAGAGGGCAGGCAACGCCTCGCTGGCAAGTATGCAGGCAGTGCTTAAAGACCAGCTGAACGTTGAGACGCACATTGACGAGACACGCCTGAACGAGGTGTCACGCCTCGTTGAGGGTTGCTCCGGCATACCCATACCGCCCAACAAGCCCGTGGTGGGCGACAGCGTGTTCACTCAGGTTGCGGGGGTACATGCTGACGGAGACAAGAAGGCTGACCTATACCAGAACGCCCTAATGCCCGAGAGGTTCGGCAGGAAGCGTGAGTACGCACTGGGCAAGAACTCGGGCAAGGCAAACATACTGAAGAACCTTGAGGCACTTGGCATGGAGCTCGACGCTGAACAGGCGAAGCGTGTCACTGACCGTATCATCGAGCTGGGCGACAAGAAGGAGCTGGTAACGCAGGAGGACTTGCCTTACATCGTTAACGACGTGCTTAAGCACACAATGCCTGAGGAGCACGTCAAGCTGCTCTCCTACGTGGTGACTACAGCCTACGGGCTTAAGCCCATCACGAGCCTGAGGCTTGAGGTGAACGGGGAGGTGTATGAGGAGAGCGCGCAGGGCGACGGGCAGTTCGACTCCTTCATGCGAGCCATCCGCCACATCTACCGCGACAAGCTCGACCGCAAGTTCCCTTGGCTAACCAACTACGTGGTGTCCATCCCCCCGGGGGGAAGGACTGACGCACTGGTGCAGACGGTGATAACGTGGAGCTGGAACGACCGTGTGCTGCGTACCCGTGGGCTTGACGCAGACCAGACGGAGGCAGCCATAAAGGCGAGCATTAAGATGCTGAACCTCATAGAGAAGGACTTTAAGAACTAATATAACTATGAAACTACGGATTGCAGTCCTTGCCGGCGACGGCATAGGACCAGAGATTATGGAACAAGGTGTGGCTGTGATGAGCGCAGTCGCACGCAAGTTCGGGCACGAGGTGACTTACAAGGAGGCTCTCTGCGGTGCACATGCCATCGACGAAGTGGGCGACCCCTTCCCCGAGGACACGTTCAAGACGTGCATGGAGGCTGACGCAGTGCTCTTCGCCAGTGTGGGAGACCCTAAGTTCGACAACGACCCAACTGCCAAGGTGCGCCCCGAGCAAGGCTTGCTCGCCATGAGGAAGAAGCTGGGGCTGTACGCCAACGTGCGTCCCGTGGAGACGTTCGAGTGTCTCCTGCACAAGTCTCCCCTTAAGAACGAGATAGTCTCGGGGGCTAACTTCATCTGCATCCGCGAGCTGACGGGCGGCATGTACTTCGGCAAGAAGCTGGAAGGCACGGAGGAGGCATACGACACGAACTACTACTCTCGTCCCGAGGTGGAGCGCATACTGAGGGTTGCCTACCAGTACGCCCGCCAGAGGCGCAAGCACCTCACGGTGGTGGACAAGGCTAACGTCCTCGCAAGCAGCCGCCTTTGGCGCAAGGTTGCGCAGGACATGGCGGGCGAGTACCCCGACGTGACGACCGACTTCATGTACGTGGACAACGCGGCGATGCGTATGATACAAGACCCCCGCTTCTTCGACGTGATGGTGACGGAGAACACCTTCGGCGACATCCTCACCGACGAGGGAAGCTGCATAACAGGCTCTATGGGGCTGCTCCCCAGTGCCTCGACGGGCGAGCACACGCCTGTCTTCGAGCCTATCCACGGCTCGTGGCCGCAGGGCAAGGGGCTCAACATTGCCAACCCGCTGGCGCAGATACTCTCCGTGGCAATGCTATACGAGTACTTCGACCTCAAGGCTGAAGGCAAGCTCATACGCCAGGCAGTTAACGCCTCCCTCGACGCCAACGTGCGCACCCCCGAGATACAGGTGGAGGGAGCCCCCCACTACGGCACAAGGGAGGTAGGCAAGTGGATTGTCGACTACATCGAGAGCCATTAAGCCTCCTCGTCCTCCTCTTAGCCTTTAGCGTTACGCTAAGGGCGCAGAACACGTACGAGGAGCTGGTGAGCCAAGGCATCGAGGCACTCAAGCTCGACAGCCTCAGCGTGGCGGAGCAGTGCTTCCGCGAGGCGATGCACGCCGACCCCTCCAGCCGCGCCAACTACCTACTCTTCCGCTACATCGGGCAGATAGAGGAGCGGCAGGGCAAGACGGACGAGGCTCTCCAGAGCTACACCCTCGGGCTCAACCTTATGCCCACCTGCGCCGACCTTATGCTGGACCGCGCCGCCCTCTACTACCGCCTCGGGCAGGAGGAGAAAGCGCTGATGGGCTACACCGACGCACTTGAGATAGACCCCACAAACACCGAAGCTCTCCTCGTGCGGGCACACCTCCTCCGCCTTAAGCGGGACTACAAGCGCGCCCGCACCGACTACGAGAACCTGCTGCGCCTTGACCCCCAGAACGAGGAGGCGATGGTGGGCATGGTGCTGCTCAACGACGCGGACAACCTCCCCAAGGAGGCGATGGACGAGATAAACGCCCTCGTGCAGCTCTACCCCACCCACGCCCTGCTCTACGCCATACGCGGGGGGATGGAGCAGAGGCGCAAGCAGTACGAGGTAGCCTTGCACGACCTCAACAGAGCCATAGAGCTCGACCCCTTGAACGCCGACTTCTACGTCTCAAGGGCTACGCTCTACCTTGACATGCGCAGGAAGAAGCTTGCCCGCGCCGACGCCCAGAAGGCGGTTGCCCTCGGGGCGGACGCAAGGGAGATGGCAGCACTGCTGCGCTGACAAGCCCGCCCAAGCTGTTTGCCCCAAAAGAGGTCTACACCCCTGCGGGCAAAGAGGTCTACACCCCTGCGGTCAAAGGGGTCTACACCTCTTCGGTCAAAGGGGTCTACACCTCTGCGGTCAAAGAGGTCTACACCCCCTTCGCGGTGTCCCCTTAGGCTTTTCCCTTGGAAATCACTACCTTTGCACATCGTGAACCCCAAGAAGACCGGAACACTGACGCTCATCATACTGACAGCCCTCGGGCTGAGCTCGTGCAGCGTGTCCCGATACCTCGACGACGACGAGTACCTGCTTGACAACGTCTCCGTGCGGAGCGACGACAAGACGCTCACCGCAGGGCAGTTCACCGGCTACATACAGCAGCACCCCAACTCCAAGTGGTTCTCAGTCCTCAAGGTGCCGATGTCCCCGTACCTGCTCAGCGGCACGGACTCGACGAAGAGATATAACCGCTTCATGCACCGCATAGGGCAGAAGCCCGTCATCTACGACAGCCTGAAGGCGCAGAAGGCGCAAGCCTCCATCGAGACCGCCGTGCGCAACCTCGGCTACCTTCAGGCGAAGGTGGACATGCAGGAGCGGCGCAAGGGCTTCAAGCTCCGCCTCGTCTACGACATCCACACAGGGCAACGCTACTACGTCTCGCAGATAGAGCAGAGCATCCCTGACCCTACCATCCTCCAGCTTGCAGACAGCACATGCGACGAAAGCCTGCTCCACGAGGGAATGCCCTTCGACGCCAACCTGATGGAGCAGGAGATAACGCGCCTGAACAAGCTGATGAGGGACAACGGGTACTACCTCTTCAACAAGAGCCTCATACACTTCGAGGCGGACACCCTCGCAGGCCCCCGAGACGTGTGGCTAAGGATGACCGTGGACGGCAGCCAGCAGCAGCAGTACACCCTCGGCTCCGTAAGCTTCGCCGAAGAGAGCAACAGCCTAAGGGAGAGGGTGCTTCAGCGTAAGAACCTCCTCGAGGCAGGGCAGCCCTACAGCGAGAGCCGTGTGCAGGCAACCTACGCCAACCTCGCGACGATGGGGGCGGTGATGAGCTCCAACATCCAGTTCTCTCCCTCTCCCTCCGACACCACCGCCCTCGACGCTACCATAACAGTGCTAACCAACAAGCCCCACACCTTCAACGCTGAGCTGGAGGGGACGAACAGCAGCGGAGACCTCGGGGCAGCGGTGGCACTGTCGTACCAGAACCGCAACCTCCTGCACGGCTCCGAGCTGCTTAACCTGAAGGTGAGGGGCGCATACGAGGCTATCAAGGGGCTGGACGGCTACGACGCTCAGAACTACATTGAGTACAGCGCCGAGGCTTCCATCGCCTTCCCCGACCTTATGATACCCTTCATCCGCCAGAGCTACCGCCGACGCATAGTGGCAACGAGCGAGATCTCCCTGATGTACGACAGCCAAGACCGCCCCGAGTTCCACCGAAGGGTCGTGACAGGCGTGTGGCGATACCGCTGGACGGCGGCTAACCACCAGATGCAGCACCGCATAGACCTCATCGACCTTAACTACGTCTTCATGCCTTGGATATCCAACACCTTCCGTGAGGAGTACCTCGAGAACGCAAGCTCACGCAACGCCATCCTCCGCTACAACTACGAAGACCTCTTCATAATGAAGTGGGGCTACACGCTCAACATAAGCAGCCAGCCCATCACCGCCGCCTCAACGAGCAACTACGGCACCAACGCCTGGAACATGCGCCTCAGCCTTGAGACGGCGGGCAACTTCCTGCAAGGGATGACGGCTCTCTTCAACACCTCCAAGAACACCGACGGGCATCGCACCCTCTTCAACATAGCCTACGCACAGTACGTCAAAGGCGACTTCGACTTCGCCAAGAGCTTCCGCTTCACGCCCGACAACTCCCTCGCCCTGCACTTCGCCCTCGGCATAGCCTACCCCTACGGCAACGCCAGCGTGCTGCCCTACGAGAAGCGTTACTTCAGCGGAGGGGCGAACAGCGTGAGGGGCTGGTCGGTGAGGGAGCTCGGCCCCGGCTCGTTCCGAGGGGCGAACGGGGAGATAGACTTCATCAACCAGACGGGAGACATCAAGCTGGACATGAACGTGGAGTACCGCTGCCACCTCTTTTGGCTGCTGGACGGTGCCGCCTTCGTGGACGCAGGCAACATCTGGACTATCAGAGACTACGAGGAGCAGCCCGGAGGGCAGTTCCGCCTCGACAGCTTCTGGCGGCAGATAGCCGTCTCCTACGGGCTCGGGCTGAGGCTCAACTTCAACTACTTCATCCTAAGGCTCGACGGGGGTATGAAGGCGATACACCCCGCCTACACCGACGCCAAGCGGCACTACCCCATCATCCATCCCGACTTCGGCAGAGACTTCTCGCTGCACTTCGCCGTCGGCCTCCCCTTCTAACGACCGTCACACCTCTATAACACCCTTCGGACACCCCTACTCGTGGGGGTGTCTGGCGCATATACCGAAGGCGTTACAGCGACTCCAATACCAACGTAAAGCCCCGCTCCCTACATCGGCAAGGGGCGGGGCTTTGAGGTGTCGAAGTGACTGTATAAGGGCTTGCTTAGTAGGCGAACATAGGGTAATGTGCCATCATCTCGTTCACCTCCTTGCGGACAGCCGCTATGTTCCGCTCGTCCTCAGGGGCATCGAGCACTCGCTCTATCAGGCTGGCGATGACGGCCATCATATCCTCCTTCGCCCCCCGCGAGGTAACGGCTGGCGTGCCGAGGCGTATGCCGCTGGTCTGGAAGGCACTGCGGCTGTCGAACGGCACCATGTTCTTGTTCACAGTGATGTCCGCCGCCACGAGAGCCTTCTCCGCTACCTTGCCCGTGAGGTCGGGGTACTTGGGCCTGAGGTCGACGAGCATCGAGTGGTTGTCCGTGCCGCCGCTGACGATGTAGAAGCCCCTCTTCGTCATCTCCTCCGCCAGTGCCTTGGCGTTCTTCTGCACCTGCACCGCCCACTCCCGGAACTCAGGCTGAAGTGCCTCGCCGAAGGCAACCGCCTTTGCGGCTATGACGTGCTCCAGCGGTCCGCCCTGAATGCCTGGGAAGACTGCGCTGTTGAGCAGTGCCGACATCATCTTCACCTCTCCCTTCGGCGTCTTCTTGCCCCAAGGGTTGGGGAAGTCCTTGCCCATCAGTATGATGCCCCCTCGGGGACCGCGCAGAGTCTTGTGCGTGGTGCTGGTGACGATGTGTGCGTACTCCACCGGGTTCTTAAGCAGCCCCGCGGCGATGAGCCCTGCTGGGTGCGCCATGTCTATCATAAGCAACGCCCCCACCTTGTCGGCTATCAGGCGCATGCGCTCATAGTCCCATTCCCTGCTGTAAGCCGAGCCTCCCCCGATGATGAGCTTGGGCTTGTGCTGAAGGGCGAGCTGCTCCATCTCGTCGTAGTCCACACGCCCTGTCTCACGCTTGAGGTTGTAGCCCACGGGGCGGTAGAGGATGCCGCTGGTGTTGACGGCAGAGCCGTGGCTCAGATGCCCGCCGTGGTCGAGGTTAAGCCCCATGAACGTGTCCCCTGCGTTAAGCACTGCAAGGAAGACGGCAGCGTTGGCTTGCGCCCCGCTGTGAGGCTGCACGTTGGCGTACTCAGCGTTGAAGAGCCGCTTCACCCTGTCGATGGCAAGCTGCTCCACCTCGTCGACCACCTCGCAGCCCCCGTAGTAGCGCTTGCCAGGGTAGCCCTCGGCGTACTTGTTGGTAAGGCAAGATCCCATCGCCTCCATCACTTGGGGGCTAACGCTGTTCTCGCTTGCTATGAGCTCGATGCCTCGAGCCTGACGCTGGTGCTCCTTCTCGATGAGAAGGAAGATGTCTGTGTCTCTTTTCATTGTGTTGTGTGCTATATGATTGTTACTTTGTCCAATGGAGTGGAGTTGTTGCAGTAGTGGCAGGTGAGCGTGCCGTCGATGACGTGGAAGCGTGTCCGCATAGGCTCGTGGTTGGTTATGCACTTTGGGTTGGGGCAGCGCACGATGCCCGTTATCTCGTCGGGCAGGCTGACGCGGCGCTTCTCCACCACTTGGTAGTCCCTGATTGTCGAGAGGGTGATGTGGCGGCAAAGCACCGCGAGCTGGCTTATCTCCTCGTCGCTGAAGTGCTTGTCGGCAATCTTGATGATGCTCTTCGTGCCCATCTGCTTGCTCTCGAGGTTGTAGCCTATGGTGACGGCGGAGCGTATGCGCTCGAGGTGCAAGAGGCTCATCACCTGGAATATCTTGTCGGCGGGTATGTGGTCGATGACCGTGCCGTTCTCTATTGCGGCTACCATCATCTCCTTGCGTGGGTTGGGGGCGTTGCTCATAAGATAAAGGATTTGCAGTTAGTGACTTCCTCGAGGGTTATGCCAAGTGCGTCGCAGATGAGAGCCTGACGTGCGTAAAGCCCGTTGCGTGCCTGCTCGAAGTAGTAGGCGTGAGGGTCGTCGTCGATGCTGTACTCAATCTCGTTCACACGAGGCAGCGGGTGCAGTATCTTCATGTTGTCCTTCACCTTCTGGAGCATACTGCGCTTAAGCAGGTAGCGGTCCTTCACCCGCTCGTACTCCATAAGGTCGGTGAAGCGTTCCTTCTGCACCCGTGTCATATAGAGGATGTCAGCGTCCCGTATGGTGTCCTCGTTGAAGTCCTTATGCTCCACGTACCTGATGTCGTGCTCGAGGCAATACTGCTTCCAGTAGTCGGGCATAGCCAGCTCGTCGGGGGCGATGAAGTGGAACGTGGGAGAGAAGTGGCGCATAGCCGTGAGGAGGGAATGCACCGTGCGCCCGTACTTAAGGTCGCCCACGAGGTAGATCTGAAGGTTGTCGAGCGTGCCTTGCGTCTTATAGATGGAGTAGAGGTCGAGCATAGTCTGCGAGGGGTGCTGGTTAGCCCCGTCGCCCGCATTGATGATGGGAACGGGCGAGAGCTCAGAGGCATAGCGGGCGGCTCCCTCAAGATAGTGGCGCATCACGATGACGTCGGCATAGTTGGACACCATAATGATAGTATCCTTCAGCGTCTCCCCCTTAGTGCCGCTTGTCACCTTAGGGTCGGCGAAGCCTATCACCCTTGCCCCGAGGCGGTTGGCAGCCGTCTCGAAGGAGAGGCGCGTGCGTGTGCTTGGCTCGAAGAAGAGGGTGGCCACCACCTTGCCCTCCAGCAGGCGGGAGTTGGGATGACGCTCGAACTCCCCCGCCATCCTTATGAGATACTCCAGCTTCTCCCTGCTGTACTCGGCAATAGAGACTAAACTCCTGTTTTCCATTATGCGGCGCTTTAGTTAGGCACAAAGGTAAGGCAAAATAAGAGGAATAGCAAAATAATGCACTAACTTTGCGGCGGTTTACAGGTGGAGCATAATGCGCAAGAAGTTAATGGCGTTCCTTTGGTTCGTGTTCGTCCTCGGCATACTGCTGGCGGGTTTCCTTTTCTATCTTATTGACATCGGCAGGATAGGCTATATGCCCGACATCAAGGAGCTTGAGAACCCCGTTGACAAATACGCGAGCCAGGTGATAAGCTGCGACGGTGAGCTGCTCGGCACGTGGAGCTACAGCAAGAGCAACCGAGTGTTCGTGACGTACGACGAGCTGTCGCCCTACCTTGTCGAGGCTCTCATAGCCACCGAGGACGAGCGTTTCCTGGAGCATAGCGGCATAGACTTCAAGGCTCTCTTCAGGGCTGCCTTCAAGAGGGGCGTAATGAGGCAGAAGAACGCTGGCGGTGGCAGCACCATAACGCAGCAGTTGGCGAAGCAGCTCTACAGCGTGCACGCCGCCTCCACCTACGAGCGTATGCTGCAAAAGCCCATTGAGTGGGTGATAGCCGTCAAGCTGGAGCGGTGCTACACCAAGGAGGAAATCATAACCCTCTACCTTAACTACTTCGACTTCCTGCACAACGCGGTGGGAGTGAAGCTTGCGGCTAAGACGTACTTCGGCAAAGAGCCGTCCGAGCTGACCATAGGGGAGAGCGCCACGCTGGTGGGCATGCTGAAGAACCCGAGCTACTTCAACCCGAAGCGCAACCTTAAGCGTTCTGAGGGGCGGAGGAACACGGTCATCAACCAGATGCTGAGGGCTGATTATCTCACCAAGGCTCAGGCGGACTCCTGCATAGCCGACACGCTGAGCATTGACAGATATGTAGAGCAGACACACGCCACGGGCAGTGCGACCTACTTCCGTGAGTATCTGCGCACGGTGATGACTGCCAAGCGCCCCGAGAGAAGCGACTACGCCTCGTGGCAAGACCAGAAGTTCTACGAGGACTCGCTGGCGTGGGAGCTTGACCCCCTTTACGGCTGGTGCAACAAGAACATCAACAAGAAGACGGGCAGGCCTTACAACATCTATCAGGACGGGCTGAAGATATACACCACCCTCGACAGCCGTATGCAGGCTTACGCAGAGAGTGCCGTCAGCAAGCACGTGATAGAGGAGCTGCAACCGCTCTTCGACAAGGAGAGGAAAGGCACGAAGAACTACCCCTACGGCAACAACCTGACCTACGACAAGGTGTATAAGCTGCTGACGAGGGCTGAGCATCAGAGCGAGCGTTACCTCGAGATGCACCGCGCGGGCTACTCGGACGAGGAGATAGACAAGGTGTTCGCCACGCCCATAGAGATGACGGTCTACACTCCTCGGGGGGAGGTGGACACGCTGATGTCGCCGATGGACAGCATCAAGCACTACAAGAGCTTCCTGCGGGCGGGCTTCGTCTGCATAGACAACCAGACGGGCAACGTGAAGGCTTACGTCGGGGGGACGGACTACGCTCACTTCCAGTACGACATGGTGAGCATGGGCAGGAGGCAAGTGGGCAGCACGATTAAGCCCTTCCTCTATGCGATGGCTATGGAGAACGGCTGGACTCCCTGCGATGAGGTGCCTAATATGCCACGGACTTACGAATACAACGGGCAGCCTTGGACACCGAGGAACAGCAGCAACAGCCGCTACGGGGAGATGGTGACGCTGCGCTGGGGCTTGGCGCAGAGCAACAACTGGGTGTCCGCCTACCTGCTCAACGCACTGAGCCCCGCCCTGCTGGTGCGCTACCTGCATAAGTTCGGCGTGAAGAACCGCCAGATAGACGCTGTGTTGCCCCTCTGCCTCGGCACGTGCGACATCAGCGTGCTGGAGATGGTGACGGCTTACACTGCCTTCCCCAAGGGCGGGACAAGGTGCACACCTGCCTTCGTTGTCCGCATTGTTGACTCCGACGGCAACGAGGTGGCTAACGCAGGCTCGCTGCAGATTAAGAAGAACTCAGAGGACGACCTCGACACGAAGGACGTGCTGACCGAGGACGCGGCGTGGAAGATGGTTGACCTGATGGAGGGGGTGATGAACGGCGGCACGGGCAGCCGAATGCGTTTCCGCTATAACATCCGCGCCGAGATGGGCGGAAAGACCGGCACGACTAACGACAACTCCGACGGCTGGTTCGTTGGCTACACTCCCTCCCTGACGCTTGGGGCGTGGGTCGGGGGCGACGAGCGTGAGGTTCACTTCAACAGTATGGCTTACGGGCAGGGGGCTAACTCCGCGCTCCCCATTGCCGCCTACTTCCTGCAAGACGTGTTCGCCCACACGCCTGAGCTGGGGTACTCGCCCGACGAGACGTTCGAGTTCCCCGAAGGCTACGACCCTTGCAACGACGCCACGCTCGACGACGGGGACGGAGTGGAGGAAACAGATGAGATATACAGCGGTGGAGAGTGAAACGCTTTGCAACTGGTCCGTCGGACCTCTTGAAATCGGTCCGTCGGAGGCTTTGGAATCGGTCCGTCGGAGGGATTGGAGTCGGTCCGTCGGAGGCTTTGGAACTCGTCCGTCGGACATCTTGGAATAAAACAAAGCAACGATAAATGGAAAACCTTACGTTCTTAGGCATAATCCCCGCCCGATACGCAAGCACACGCTTCCCCGGCAAGCCGCTTGCCCTGCTGGGAGGCAAGCCAGTCATTCAGCACGTGTGCGAGCGTGTGGAGGGCTTGCTCGACGACTGCATAGTGGCTACTGACGACGAGCGCATCCGCCACGCCGTCACTTCCTTCGGAGGGCGGGCAGTGATGACCAGCCCCTCGCACCGAAGCGGCACAGACCGCTGCTGGGAGGCTTACGTGAATAACGGCAAGGCCTACGACGTGGTGGTGAACATTCAGGGAGACGAGCCTTTCATCGCGGCAAGGCAGATAGAGGCGATAAAGCAGTGCTTCGGCGACCCCTCCACACAGATTGCGACACTCGTCAGGCCGTTCCACCCCGAAGACGGCATAGAGAAGCTGCTCAGCCCCAACTCCCCCAAGGTGGTGGTGGACAAGGACATGCGGGCGCTCTACTTCAGCCGCAGCGTCGTCCCCTACCTTCGGGACACGGAGCAGGCACAATGGCTCTCCCGCCACACCTTCTACAAGCACATCGGGCTGTATGCCTACCGCACGCAGACGCTCAGGGAGATAACCTCTCTGCCCCAAGGCACGCTGGAGAAAGCCGAGAGTCTGGAGCAGCTGCGATGGCTGGAGAACGGCTACGTCATTAAGGTAGGAGTGTGCGACGTGGAGACCATCGGGATAGACACGCCCGACGACCTCAAGGCAGCCAACGAACGAATTGCTCGCGCCAGCGAGCGACAAAAAGCCCCGAAATAGTTGCCCATTTACAGCGTAATCGTTAACTTTGCCAACCGTCATTCCATTAGCTGTAATGAGACTAAGAACCATCCTTGCCATTATCCTGACGCTGCCAGCGGTGCTGGGGGTCTCTGCGCAAGGCATAACGATAGGCTCTTACACGTTCTCCGACGGGGCGCAGTACCAAGGCGAGATGTTCCGCGGGAAGCCTTGGGGGCAAGGCACGACGAACTTCAAGAACGGAGACATCTACGTGGGCAAGTACGCCAAGGGGAAGCGTGAGGGCTACGGCACACTGCAACTGAGCAACGGCGAGAAGTACGAGGGCGACTGGCTGCAAGACCAGCAGCACGGCAACGGCACTTACTACTACAAGAACAACAACAAGTACGTGGGCCTCTGGTACAGGAACTACCAGCAGGGTCACGGCACGATGTATTACTACAACGGCCACGTCTACGACGGGGAGTGGAAGGAGAACAAGCGAGAGGGGCAAGGCACGTATACTTACACCAACGGGGCGAAGTACGTTGGGGCGTGGCTCAACAACCAGAAGTCGGGGCAAGGGCGGTTCGACTGGCCTAACGGCGACTATTACGAGGGCGAGTGGAAGGCGAACCAGATGAACGGGAAAGGCACTTACCACTATAGCTCGGGCGACTCGTACACTGGCGACTGGCTTAACGGCAAGCAAAGCGGAAAGGGCATCTTCGTCTCCAAGGAGGGCGACCGCTACGAGGGGGCATACCAAGACGGGGAGCGCAACGGTGACGGCATATCCACCTTCGCCAACGGTGACAAATACGCAGGGCATTACACTCAGGGCGAGCAGGACGGGATGGGGACATACACCTACGCCAACGGCTCCACCTACAAGGGCTTGTGGAAGAACGGCAAGCGTGACGGCAAAGGCACGTACACCTCCTCGGAAGGGACTTACGAGGGGAACTGGAAAGACGGGCTGATGGACGGCGAGGGGACGCTGAGGATGACCGACGGCTACAAGTACAAGGGGCAGTTCAAGGACGGCCTTAAGCACGGGCACGGCATACTGGAGGACAAGGACGGCACACGCTACGAGGGGACGTTCTACAAAGACCAGAAGGACGGGGAGTTCACCGTGCGCAAAGGCACGAAGGTCACAAAGGTGAAGTACGTCAAAGACATAGAGCAATATAACTAATCTCGCTGGAGGATAATACTATGGAACTACAAGCGAAGGCAGCCAAAAGCAAGGCTAAGACCAAGGCTTCTGGTACTGCCAAGAAGAAGGCAGCGAAGCCCGGACATCCGCTTAAGCTCATACGCAACGATAAGTACCTCGAGGAGTTCGCCCCCGCCATCGAGGGGCGGCACCAGCACGCCCTCGACAAGATAAGCGAGCTGACGAACAAGGGGGCAACGACGCTCTCCGACTTCGCCACGGGCTACCTCTACTTCGGCGTTCACCGCACCAAGGAGGGCGACTGGGTGATAAGGGAGTGGGCGCCAAACGCCACGGCCATCTACCTCATAGGCGACTTCAACGGCTGGGAAGCCAGCAAGAAATACGCCTTCAAGCGTGTGCGCAAGACGGGCAACTGGGAGATAACGCTGCCTAAGGAAACCCTCAAGCACGGCGACCTCTTCAAGATGAAGGTGTGCTGGGAAGGCGGAGAGGGAGAGCGCATCCCGGCGTGGGCTACCCGTGTGGTGCAGGACGAGCAGACCAAGATATACTGCGCACAGATATGGGACCCCGAGCAGAAGCACACGTGGAGAGTCAGGAAGTTCACGCCCAACACGCAGCCGCTGCTCATCTACGAGTGCCATGTCGGCATGGCAGAGGACGCTGAGAAGGTGGGCACTTACACCGAGTTCAAGGACAACGTCCTGCCTCGCATCGTCAAGGCTGGCTACAACTGCGTGCAGATAATGGCGATACAGGAGCACCCCTACTACGGCAGCTTCGGCTACCACGTGAGCAGCTTCTTCGCGGCGAGCAGCCGCTTCGGCACGCCCGAGGAGCTTAAGGAGCTCATCGACACAGCACACGAGCACGGCTTAGCCGTCATCATGGACATAGTGCACAGCCACGCAGTGAAGAACGAGGTGGAGGGCTTGGGCAACCTCGCCGGCGACCCCTGCCAGTACTTCTACCAAGGCGACAGAAGGGAACACCCTGCGTGGGACAGCCTCTGCTTCGACTACGGCAAGAACGAGGTGCTGCACTTCCTCCTTAGCAACTGCAAGTACTGGCTCGACGAGTACCACTTCGACGGCTTCCGCTTCGACGGTGTTACCTCAATGCTCTACCTCAGCCACGGGCTCGGCGAGAGCTTCATGGGCTATGCCGACTACTACAACGGGATGGAGGACGACAACGCCATCTGCTACCTCACCCTCGCCAACGAGCTTATCCACAGCGTCAACAGCTCCGCCATCACCATCGCCGAGGAGGTGAGCGGAATGCCGGGCTTGGCACTGCCCTTCAAGGACGGAGGCTACGGCTTCAACTACCGGATGGCGATGAACATCCCCGACTACTGGATAAAGACCATCAAGGAACTCCGTGACGAGGACTGGAAGCCGAGCAGCATGTTCTGGGAGGTGAAGAACCGCCGCTCCGACGAGAAGACCATCTCCTACTGCGAGAGCCACGACCAGGCACTCGTGGGAGACAAGACCATCATCTTCCGCCTCATCGACGCCGACATGTACTGGCACTTCAAGAAGACGGACGTGAACTACAACGTCGAGAGGGGCATCGCCCTGCACAAGATGATACGCCTCCTCACCGCCGCAACGATGAACGGGGGCTACCTCAACTTCATGGGCAACGAGTTCGGGCACCCCGAGTGGATAGACTTCCCCCGCGAGGGCAACGGCTGGAGCTACAAGTACGCACGAAGGCAGTGGAACCTCGTCGACAACCCCGAGCTCTGCTTCCACTACCTCTCCGACTTCGACCAGGCTATGCTCCGCACCCTCAAGCGGGTCAGAGGGATACAGCGCACGGCAGTCGTTGAGATATGGCACAACGACGGCGACCAGATACTGGCGTTCCAAAGGGGAGACCTCCTCTTCTTCTTCAACTTCAGCCCCAACCGCAGCTACGACGGCTACGGCTTCATGGTCGAGGAGGGATCTTACGACTACGTGCTGAACACCGACGACGTGAGCTTCGGCGGCCACGGGCTTAACGAGGACGAGCTGAAGCACTTCACCATCTGGGACCGCGACCTCTCACGCTCCGGCAAGGGGTGGCTGAAGCTCTACCTGCCCGCCCGCAGCGCATGCGTCTTGCACAGAGCAAGGGAGTAGAAGGAAGACACAGCAACACTTTAGTTAATACTCGGGGCATAGATGCCCATACCTACCGCAAGGGGCGACAACGAGCCGCCCCTCGCTTTTGTTGTCCCTCACGGTGAGGCTCCGTAACGTATATATAGGAGTCGTCAAAGTACCCCTAACAAGGGCCACGACGGTCACCCTAACAAGGGCCACAACAGTCACCCTAACAAAGGCCACCTTCACGACTCTTATACATGGACCACGAAGGGTGTTATAGAGGGGCGACGTGGGGTGCGCTTAGCTGCGGCTGGTCTGCATACCAGTGCGGCTAAGGCTCATCTCCACGAAGCGGGCGCGGGGGTTGGGGGCGTTCTCCGTGAGCGTCTTACGGATGATGGCGGCGGCGTTAGCGTCCTTGGCTATCATGTAGAGGAAGCCACCGCCCCCCGCGCCGGGCAGCTTCAGGCCAAGGCAGAGGTCGCTGACGCAGCGGATTATCGCCTCCACCTCAGGGGGATTGGTGCCAGGGTCGAGGCGCTTGTTCTGCTCCCACGTCTTCCCGACGAGGGAGGCGAGGGCGTGGAAGTCGCCTCGCATGATGGCGGCCTGCGTCTCGAGGGCGTGCTCCTTCATCTGATGGAGCAAGCGCAGCGTGGAGGTGTCGCTTAGGAACATGTTCCTTACTATTTCCGCCAATATCTGCTTGGCGGTGCGGGTGATGCCTGTGTAGTAGAGCAGGTGGCAAGGGGCGTAGACGGGGTCGGTGTAGAGCGTGTCGGGCAGCCAGCTGACGAGGGGTGTCTGGTCGAAGCCCGCGCCTGTCCTGAGGAGCTTAAGCCCGTGCAGCACGCCTCCGTACTGGTCTTGCCAGCCACCGCCCGTGGTGAGCAGCTGCTCCAGCGCGAGGGTGCGGTTGCACACGTGCGTCTTGTCCCAGCCGAGACCGCAGAAGTCGCTCAGCGCCCCGAGGACTGTGGAGGCGAGGATGCTGCTCGTTCCCATCCCGCTGCCCGCGGGCACTGCGCTCAGCAAGGTAAGCTCGATGCCGCAGCCGAAGTCTTGCAGCTGCTCTCTCAGCGACTTATGGTGCGCCTCGGAGAATGTGGGCGAGAAGCCTGCGAGGGCGAGGGCTGCCTTGGGTATGGAGAAGGGGCTGCCCACACGGGCGAAGTCTTGCAGCTCCTCGTATGTGGTCACCGTCTCCGCCGCCCCAAGGTCGATGCTGCGGAGGATGACCTTAGGCTCGTCGCAGCACTTGACGTATGCCTGCAAGGGCTGCTGCCCGTTCAGCTCCACGGCAAGGTTAACGACGTTGCCCCCGCTCGAGAGGCAGTAGGGCGGCGTGTCCGTCCATCCGCCTGCGATGTCGATGCGCAAGGGACTTCGGCTCCAGACTATCTGGTCGCAGTGGACGGCAAGGCGGGGACGCTGCTTCTCAGCCGTCACGCCCGCTATCAGCCCTTGCCTAAGGAGCGAGAAGGCTCTTGCTTCTTCCTTGCTGCCGTCCTTGCCTAAGAGGCGAAGGTACTGACTGCGGAACATATGGTCTCCGATGCGCTTCAGGAGAGGCTCGCCCTCCCCAAGCTCCTGAGGCAGAGGCAGGCCCGCCTCGACGAACTCCCTCGCCATGTCCTTGAGGTTCGTCTGGTAGAAGACGCTGTGGCGGTGGTTCTCGGCCAAGGCGGTGAGGTTCTGCTTGCGGAAGGCGAGCCGCTGGCTTTCGAGCCTGCTGATGTTGGCGTAACAGCAGATGTCGTTAGCGCTCACCTTCTCCGCTTCCTTATATAATCTCGCTCCCTCGTCGTCGGCAGAGGGGCTCTCGCAGAGCATCCATTGAACTATGCAGCCCATCTCCTCGACGCTTCCCGCTGTGACGGGGAATAGCTTGCTCATCTGTATGTCCCCGCTTCCCTGCACGTCTTCCTGCCCTATGCGATGGCTCTCAAGCCATTGATTGGCAGGCCTGCCGAGGAATGTGGTAGAGGCATCCGCAAGGCTTCCCCTGAACTCGTCGAAGAAGCCGTATGGACGCAGGACGTAGCCCTCGTCTCCCCAAGGCACTACGTCCACGCAGGCGTTGGGAGGAAGCGAGAGCCGCCAGTCGTTGCGAGGCACGCCCGTGATGATGTTGTTGCGGCTAAGCGTCCACCCCTTGCCGATGTGGGAGTTCTCTATCCACACGTTCTGGTTGTCGTGCGTGAGCCTAAGCTCCGACACGGAGTTCTGTATGAAGATGGAGGGGTGCGGCTTAACGCCAAGGTGGTAGATGGAGCGTTGGTCTAGCACAAGGTTCTGGATGGCGACGGTGCTTGATATCATCTCCTGGTTGGTGCCGTAGTGGTAGAACTCCCCCTCAGGCAGGGGGATGACTGCGACGCTGAGCGAGGACACCTCCTCGTCCACCTGCTTGGGGCTGTCGCCAAGCGAGCAACCGAACTCCCCGTAAAGGTCGTAGTAGGCTACCTCGCCTCCCCTCAGGCTCTTCCTCATAAGCATCTCGACCGCCCTGTCGCTCAGCAGCCAGATGCCCACGTCCATCATCAACAGATGCTCAGGCATAAGCCTGCCAAGCTCCTCAACAGAGGGCTTCTGCAACATATACTCCAAGCGTTCGGGGGCGCTGAAGTCGGACACAAAGACACCGTGCCTTGAGGCAAGTTCAGGGTTAGCCCAAATGCCGTAGCAGACTACATCGGCGAAAGGTATCTCTTGCAGCTTGCCAGCCCTGACGAACACATCGCCGCTCGCTATGAGCGTGTGCAAGCCCTCGGGGGCAAGCTCCATAATGCTCTCGTAGAGAGGCAGTTGCAGCTCAAGTAGGTTCTGCGAGAGACGCTGCCCCTTCGCCCAGCGGAAGATGGGGATGGGCGTGAGCACCTTGCCGCTGGGAGCGTAGCTTGGCAGGCGGCGGCTCTGACCCCCGGCGTGCAGGAGGATGCGCTTCTCCTTCGCAAGCCAACCCTCGAAGCTCTCGCCCTCGCCCTCCGCCTCGTGGCACGACTTAAGCAGCCACGCCGTGCCTCCGCCCGAGCCTACCTTCCTGCCCGAGGGGTCGCAGGCGCAGAAGGTTGGAGTGCAAGCGTAGCTTGCTTCAAAAAGCCCCGGAGGGGCTTCAGAGGAATAGCCGTGGGTTGGATAACCCACGGTTGTATTGACGAGGCAAGGTGGCACAGTCAGCAGCTTCTTCATAAAGGTAAGGTGTTATCGCTCAGCCCTCATAGGGTTACGGAGGAAGTCCTCGTAGGCAAGGCGTATGCCCTCGTCCAGCTCTGTGCGGTAAGTCCAGCCGAGAGAGGCAGCCTTACTCACGTCGAGCAGCTTGCGGGGCGTGCCATTGGGCTTCGTTGTGTCCCATCTTATCTCGCCCTCATAGCCTACTATCTTAGCCACCTTGCCGGCCAGCTCCCTGATGCTCAGCTCCTTGCCAGTGCCTGCGTTGACGGTCTCGTTGCCGTTGTAGTTGTTCATCAGGAAGACGCAGAGGTTAGCCAAGTCGTCCACATAAAGGAACTCACGCAGGGCGCTGCCGTCGCCCCAGCAAGTCACGAAGGGGGAGCGGCTGACCTTCGCCTCGTGGAAGCGCCTTATCAAGGCGGGCAAGACGTGGCTGTGCGTGGGGTGATAGTTGTCGTTAGGCCCGTAGAGGTTAGTGGGCATCACGGAGATAAAGTCAGTGCCGTACTGTCGGTTGAGGAACTCGCAGTACTTCAGTCCGCTTATCTTAGCCAAGGCGTAAGCCTCGTTGGTCTTCTCCAGCTCCCCCGTCAAGAGGCAGCTCTCCTTCATAGGCTGCGGGGCAAGGCGGGGATAGATGCACGAAGAGCCGAGGAACTCCAGCTTGCGGCAGCCGTTCTGCCAAGCGGAATGCACCACGTTCATCTCCAGCGTCATGTTCTCGTACAAGAAGTCAGCCAAGGCACTGCGGTTAGCCTCTATGCCTCCCACCTTAGCGGCGGCGAGGAAGACATATTCAGGTCGCTCGCTCTCGAAGAACTCCTCCACCTCCCTTTGGCGGCAAAGGTTCAGCTCCTTATGTGTTCGGGTGATGATGTTGGTGTAGCCCTGCCTCTGCAGCTCCCTTACTATGGCGCTGCCCACCATACCACGGTGACCCGCTACGTATATCTTAGCCTCCGTCTCCATCATTTCACCACGCCCCTCTCAAGGTACTCAGCCAAGTTCGTGCGCATGACGCTCGCCACGTGGTCGGCTGCCACCTTCTGCATGTCGTGCTTCACCATTATCGAGACCAGCTGCTCGAAGCTGGTGCGGGCGGGGTTCCATCCAAGCTCTCTCTTCGCCTTGGACGGGTCGCCAAGCAAGTTTACTACGTCAGTGGGGCGATAGAAGTCTGGGCTTACCTCCACAAGGCAGCGCCCCGTAGCCTTGTCGTAGCCTTTCTCGTCAGCCCCCTCACCCTTGAACTCCAGCTCTATGCCCACGCAACGGAATGCAAGCTGGCAGAACTCCCTCACGCTGTGCTGCACGCCCGTGGCGATGACAAAGTCCTCTGGCTTGTCGTTCTGCAAGATGAGCCACATACACTCGACATAGTCTTTTGCATAGCCCCAGTCACGCAGGCTCGAAAGGTTGCCCAGAAGGAGTTTGTCCTGCTTCCCTTGGGCAATCCTTGCCGCGGCGAGTGTTATCTTGCGTGTCACGAAGGTCTCGCCCCTTCGCTCGCTCTCGTGATTGAAAAGGATGCCGCTGCAACAGAACATGCCGTACGCCTCGCGATACTCTTTCACTATCCAATAGCCGTAGAGCTTCGCCACAGCGTATGGGCTGTAGGGGTGGAAGGGGGTCTCCTCGTTCTGCGGTATCTTCTCCACCTTGCCGTAAAGCTCGCTTGTGGAAGCCTGATAGATGCGGCAGGTGTTCTCTAAGTGGTTAGTCCTCACCGCCTCAAGCACACGTAGCACGCCCACAGCGTCAACGTCGGCCGTGAACTCGGGAGCGTCGAAGCTCACCTGAACGTGGCTCTGCGCCGCAAGGTTGTATATCTCATCGGGGCGCACCTTGCCCACCAGCTTCACGAGCGACATACTGTCGCCAAGGTCGGCGTAATGCAGGTGGAAGTCGGGCAAGCCCTCAAGGTGGGCTATCCGCTCGCGGTAGTCCACAGAGCTTCGCCTTATGATGCCGTGTACTTCGTAGCCTTTATCGAGCAGGAACTCACTTAAATACGAGCCGTCCTGCCCCGTCACTCCAGTAATCAGTGCTATTTTCTTCTTCATCTGTCTATCGTCTTTATTATCCCCTCGTCGGTGAGCTTGCATATCAGCAGGGCGTTCTCTTTCTCAACGACAAGGTAGCCGTCGAGCCCTTGCACCACCACCTTCTTGCCCTCTGTCGTGCGGATGATGCAGTTCTGCGTGTCGATGGCAGTCACGTCCCCCCTGAGCGAGTTGCCGAAGCGGTCGTGCTCAGTGTTGTCGTACAGCGCCCTCCACGAGCCTAAGTCGCTCCAGCCGAAGCTTGCGGGATAGCAGAAGATCTCGTCCGCCTTCTCCAGCACAGCGTAGTCTATGCTGATGCTCTCGCATGCGACATACGCCTTGTTCACCTCCTGCTGCTCAGCCTGAGTGCCGTAGATGCTCAGCAGGCTCTCGAACCTCTGTGATATCTCAGGGGCGTAGATGCGCAGGGCGTTGACGATGGTGCTTACGTTCCACACGAAGATGCCCGCGTTCCAGAAGTAATTCGAGTCCGCAACGTATGTCTTTGCCGTCTCAAGGTCGGGCTTCTCGTGGAAAGCATCCACACGGAAGATGTTCTTGTTCCTTAGGCAAGAGGCGGAGAGGTCAACCTGAATGTAGCCGTATCCCGTCTCGGGGCGTGTGGGCTTCATCCCGAGGGTAACGATGGAGTCGCTCTCGTCCACGAACTTAAGGCTTGTGGCTATAACCTTCTGGAAAGCCTCCACGTCGAGTATCAGGTGGTCGCTTGGGGAGACAACGATGTTCGCCTTCGGGTTCAGGCTCTTTATCTTCCAGCTTGCGTAGGCTATGCAGGGGGCGGTGTTGCGGGCAAGCGGCTCTCTGAGGATGTTGCCCTCAGGCACAAGGGGAAGCTGCTCGTGAACTATTGGGGCGTACGCCTCCGATGTGACCACCCATGTGTTAGCAGGCTCGATGAGAGGGCTGAACCTGTCGAAGGTCAGTTGCAAGAGGCTTTTGCCGCTGCCCAGAAGGTCGAGGAACTGCTTTGGGAACTGTGGCGAACTCAGAGGCCAGAGGCGGCTTCCCACCCCTCCAGCCATTATCACGAGATGATTGTCTGCTGCCATCTTCCTTGGGTTTAAGGTGCTACTTAGGCGCAAAATTAGTAAATAATAACCAGCCCACACCTATCGGGCTAACATTTTGTAAGGAACGTGCCGTTATATGAAAGATAATCAATAACTTTGCGGGCACAATAACACAGGTAAAAAGAACTATAGAATGAAAGCATTTGTATTCCCAGGTCAAGGCGCACAGTTCCCCGGCATGGGCAAAGACCTTTACGAAAGCAACCAGACTGCCAAGGCTCTCTTCGACAAGGCTAACGAGATCCTTGGCTTTCGTATCACTGACCTTATGTTTGAGGGAACGGCTGAAGACCTTAAGCAGACGAAGGTCACGCAGCCGGCGGTGTTCCTGCACAGCGTCATCAGCGCCGCCTGCCTTGGGGAGGCGTTCCAGCCTGACATGGTTGGCGGTCACTCCCTTGGCGAGTTCAGCGCCCTCGTCGCTGCGGGAGCGTTAAGCTTCGAGGACGGGCTTCGCCTTGTGCACACCCGTGCCTTGGCTATGCAGAAGGCTTGCGAGATGGTGCCGGGCACTATGGCTGCCATCATCGGCTTGGACGACTGCGTGGTGGAGGAAGTGTGCAAGAGCGTGAGCACGAAGGAGAAGCCCGTTGTCCCTGCCAACTACAACAACCCCGGGCAGCTGGTCATCAGCGGCGACAAGGAAGCAGTGGAGGCTGCCTGCCTCAGGCTTAAGGAAGCTGGAGCTAAGCGTGCATTGCCCCTGCCAGTGGGCGGAGCGTTCCACTCTCCCCTTATGCAGCCTGCCAAGGAGGAGCTTGAGGCGGCAATAGAGAGCACTGCCTTCAGCACGCCCCGCTGCCCAGTCTACCAGAACGTCGACGGGCTGCCTCACACCTCCCCCGAGGAGATTAAGGCTAACCTCATAGCCCAGCTCACCGCGAGCGTGCGCTGGACGGAGGAGGTCAGGGGGATGCTCAGCCAAGGGGCGACGGAGTTCACCGAGTGCGGACCGGGCAAGGCTCTGCAAGGGATGATAAGCAAGATTGCCAAGGGCGTGGAGGGCATCGTCATCAAAGGTCTATGAGCCGAAAGAAGATTATCATCTACCAAGTGCTGCCCCGCCTCTTCGGCAACGAGATACGCACGTGCCAGCCTTGGGGCGACCGCAACACCAACGGCTGCGGCAAGATGGACAGCTTCACGCCCCAAGCTCTGCACAACATCGCCTCGCTCGGCGTTACCCACATCTGGTACACGGGGCTGCTGGAGCACGCCACACAAGCCGACTACTCCATCTACGGCATTCACGGCGACAGCCCCGAGGTGGTGAAGGGCTTGGCAGGCTCGCCCTACGCCATTAGAGACTATTACGACATTGACCCAGACCTCGCAACGAGCGTGCCCGCACGCCTGCTTGAGTTCGAGGCTCTCGTTGAGAGAACCCACAACGAGGGCTTGGGCTTCATCATGGACTTCGTGCCTAACCACGTCGCAAGGCAGTACCACAGCGACGTGCGCCCCGAAGGCGTGGCAGACCTCGGCGAGGGAGACAACCAGGGCGAGGCGTTCAACCCTAACAACAACTTCTACTACATCCCCTCGGACGAGCTGCACGCCCACGACTTCAGCCTCGGCTCTTACCACGAGCGCCCCGCCAAGGCTACGGGCAACGACAACTTCAGCTCTTGGGTGAGCAAGAACGACTGGTACGAGACCGTCAAGCTCAACTACGGCGTAGACTACCAGCGGGGGCACAGCTGCCACTTCGACCCCGTGCCCCGCACATGGAAGCAGATGCTCGACATACTGCTCTACTGGGCTGCCAAGGGAGTGGACGGCTTCCGCTGCGACATGGCTGAGATGGTGCCAGTGGAGTTCTGGCGATGGGCTATCACGCAGGTAAAGGCTAAGCACCCCGGGGTCTTCTTCATCGCCGAGGTGTACAACCCAGCCCAGTACCGCAACTACCTCCGACAGGGGCACTTCGACTACCTCTACGACAAGGTGGGCCTCTACGACTGCCTGCGAGCCGTGGTCTGCGGCAACGCCCAAGCCGCCGACATCTCACGCTGCTGGCAGGAGGTGTCCGACATAAGGGACAATATGCTCGCCTTCCTCGAGAACCACGACGAGCAGCGCCTCGCCTCGGACTTCTTCGCAGGCGACGCCTCCAAGGGGCGGGCAGCCCTCATGGTGAGCGCCTGCATGGGCAGCAACCCCATGCTCGTCTACTTCGGGCAGGAGCTCGGGGAGAGGGGGATGGACCACGAGGGCTTCAGCGGCAGGGACGGCAGGACGACCATCTACGACTACTGGATGGTGGACAGCATCCGCCGCTGGCGCAACTCCGACCTCTTCAACGGCAGGCTGCTCTCCCCCTCGGAGGTGTACCTCCAGCAGTTCTACAGCAAGGTGCTGACCCTCTGCAACCAGGAGGAGGTCCTCAGGGAGGGAGAGTTCTACGACCTGATGTACGCCAACCTGCGCAACCCCGAGTTCAACACCGGCAAGCAGTACGCCTTCATCCGCCGCAAGGAGCGAGAGCTGATACTCGTCGTGGTCAACTTCGACGAGCGCGACGTGCAGCTCGGCGTGAACATACCAGAGCACCTGTTCAACTTCTACGGCCTGCCACAGAGGGACGACGTGAAGGTGCGGGGACTGATGTCCAACACCGTCTTCCACTTCTCCTTCAACTGCCACACGCCCACACGCGTCATCGTACCCGCCCTCAACGGCCGCCTGCTCAAGTTCAGGCTCTAAGCGAGCCCTCGGGCAAAGACATAGGTAGGGCGAGCCTCACGGCTCGCCCTACCTTTCGTTATGCCCCTAAGCTGGGCTTCGTCACGCCTGTATAGGAGGCTTCGTACACCTGCTTGTTAGCACCTCAATTCACCTGCTTGTTAGCACCTCGACGGAGGTGCTTGTTAGCACCTCGATTGACCTGCTTGTTAGCACCTCAACGGAGGTGCTTGTTAGTAGGTGTACGAAGGGTAGCACTGAGGGACCACGAAGGGTAGCACTGAGGGACCACGAAGGGTAGCACTGAGGAGCGACGAAGCCTCTATAAGAGAAGCCCCGGCAAGCCTATAAGACCTGCCGGGGCTCCCTGCCCAAAGCCTAAAGTGGAGAATATCGGGCTCGAACCGATGACCTCTTGCATGCCATGCAAGCGCTCTAGCCAGCTGAGCTAATCCCCCTCACAAGAGCAAGCGCGAAGATAGGCTATACTGCGTTACCGCGCAAATTACGAGGCGTTATTTTGCTTCGTAGGCGGGAAACAAGTAACTTTGCCCCGCAACTACGAAACCGACCTAACACTTACACCCGCTATGAAGACTTTCCTCACGAGCCTCCTGCTCCTGCTTGCGACGCTCCCCCTCGGCGCGGAGCCCGTCACCCTGAAGCAAGCCAAGGCAATAGCCGCAAGCTACCTTAAGACCACCGACACCGCCTCCCTCGCCAAGCGCAAAGCCGCCCCCGCCGCCACGGACGACGAGACGCTGCCCATCTACATCTTCAGCCGCGGCGAGGGCGAGGGCTTCGTCATCGTCAGCGGAGACACTGCCTTACCTTCTATAATAGGCTACACCGACCAAGGCGACTACGACGAGGACAACCTCCCGCCCGCCCTCGAGGACATGATAGAGTACTACTCCTCGGCAGCCGAGGCCCTCGCCCAGAGCGGCACAAGCTCCACCCGCCGCAACGCCTCCTCCTCTGGCACAAAGGACATAGCCACACTGATGACCTCCCACTGGCACCAGAGCTGGCCCTACAACAACCTCTGCCCCTACATCACAGGCACGACGAACCGGGCGGCGACAGGCTGCGTGGCCACAGCCGCAAGCCAGATAATATACTACTGGCGCAAGAACCTCGACGACCGCACGAAGTACAGCACCCCTCAGTACTCCTACGGCGACGCACCCGCCACCGAGGACGATGTCATCCCCTCAGGCACACCGCTGAAGTGGGACCTCATGCAGGACTCCTACTCGGGCAGCGACCCGGAGGAGTGCACCACGGCGGCGGCAACGCTCGTGGCTTGCGTGGGGATGAGCGGCTGGCTCACCTACGGCAGCAGCACCTCGGGGCAGATAAGCGACCAAGTGAACGTCTTCAGCAGCCAGTTCGGGCTTAACGGAGGCACGTGCGTGTGGCACGACAGCTACAGCCAAAGCACGTGGGAGAAGATGATAATACAAGACCTTGAGCTGGGGCGGCCGATACTCTACTCGGGCGTAAGCTCCTCCCAAGGGGGGCACGCCGTGGTGATAGACGGCTACCAGCTGAGCACGAACCTCTTCCACTTCAACTTCGGCTGGGGAGCGGGCAACGGCTACGACGGCTACTACACCGTGGACGGCGACACGGGCATGAACGGCTTCAACGAGACCCAAGGCATGGTGTGGAACATCTACCCCAAGGACAACAAGCTCACCGCCACCCTCTCGATGGACGGCGACTGCCTCTACTCACGAGTGAGCAACACCGTGACCGCCAAGGTGACCAACAACGGCACGCTACAGGCAAGCGGCTTCTACCTCTACTGCCTCACAGGCACCAACACTCCCTCCTCCGCCTCCTCGGCACAAGCGGAAGAGACCTCGACCGTCATAGAGCCGGGCGGCTCGGCGCAGCTCTCCTTCACCTTCACGCCTAACTCCACCCTCTCCTACACCATCTACCTCTGCGACGCTAACAAGAACATCCTCGACCGTATAAAGGACGTGGAGAGCATTGCCACCGTGGCTGACCTCACGCTGAACGGACTGAGCATAGACGATGGAGGCGAGAGCGAGCTTGTGACCGTTGACGGGCGGGAAATAGAGGTGAAGCACGTGTTCAACTCCAAGAAGGCTAACGTCACAGCTTCGTTCACAAACGGCAGCGGCGGCACGTTCTGCACACCAAGCGTGCAGGGCATCGTCTACCAACTGAGCGACGGGGAGTTCACACAAAGCACGACGAAGACCGTGAAGAACGTCGACTTCGCCGTCGGAGCGACTGAGGACATGCTCTTCAACCTCACCAGCCTCACCGACGACGTGGTGTACAAGTTCGCCCTCGCAGGCACGGCAAGCACCAACAGAAGCTACGACATCACCTACGCCACGGCGGACACGGCTGTCTACTTCAAGCTCGTGGGCTCTAACCTTACGCTCACCCC
>JAJPYQ010000048.1 GCA_021204865.1 Prevotellaceae bacterium
GTCCGTCGAGGGATAGAAGTGACCGACCGAGTTGTCCATCTGCTCTGGGGGAGCGTAGCCTGGTGTCCTTCCCATCAGCGTTGAGGTGTTCTCCCCGTCCACCTCGTCGTACTGCTTCGACGTGCCGAAGTCTATAAGCAACGCCTCGTCGTCCTTGTTCACCATGATGTTGCCCGGCTTAATGTCGAGGTGCAGGCGGTTGTTCTGATGGACGAAGGCGAGAGCCTCGGCAGCCTGGCGTATGTACCTCACCGCCTTTGCCTCAGGCAGAGGACCGTTGGCAGCGAGCATATCAGCCAGCGACCGCCCCTCTATGAAGTCCATCACGAAGTAAGCCGTGCCGTTCTCCTCGAACACGTCCGTCACGCCCACGATGCCCTTGTGCTGAAGCTTGCAGATAGCCCTCGCCTCGTCGAGGAACTTCCCGCGGAGCTTGTCCACAAGCCCCCGCTTGCTTTCCGTACCTACGGTGACGTGAGCCGTCCGCTCGTCGCGGTTGCAGAAGTCCTTCACGAAGAACTCCTTGATAGCCACCCTCTTCTCAAGCATCACGTGCTCCGCCTCGTAGGTGCAGCCGAACCCGCCGCTGCTGATGAAGCGTACTATCTTGTATCTCCCGCCTTGCAGGAGTGTCCCGTCCTTTAGATGCATATCTCCTTAGTGTCTCTGTCGTTTGGGTAAAAGGTAGTCAAGGAAGCGCCGCCTGTCCACTTCGAGGATGTGCACGATGAGGGCGGAGTGGTTGTCTCGGTTCTGCTTGGTAGCCTCAATGAGGGCGTTGACCTTCTGCTGGTCGTCTCCTGCCTCGGAGGAGAAGTAGTAAGCGAGCTGCTCGTCGTCCATGTTCTCAAGCATACCGTCGGTGCAGAGGTAGAAGAAGTCGCCAGCTTGGATGTCGCTGGTGTGGTAGAGGTCAGCCTTGGGCTGGTAGTCCATGTGGGGCTGCAAGGCACGGGTTATCACGTTCCTTCGGGGCGAGTGCTTAGCCTCCTCGGGGGTAAGCTCGCCTATCTTCACGAGGTCGTTGACGAGGGAATGGTCTTCGGTGCGGAAGAGGATGCGAGTGTCCTTGGCTTTGCTTGCGGGGCGTATGTGGTAGACACGGCTGTCGCCCATGTGAGCTATGAGGCAGCCCCCGCGGTGCAGCTTAAGGAGGGTCATCGTTGTGCCCATCTTCTTTATCGCCCGCCCGTCGTCCTTCTCGTCGAGAGCAGAGAAGGCAGCCTTAAGGGCGGAGAGGAAGAGCTCGTCGGTGAAGTCACCCTCAGGGTCGGGGGTGGCAGAGAGGATGCTGTGGCTCATAGCCTCGCACACGGTTGCGCTTGCCACCTCTCCCGCCTCGTGCCCTCCCATCCCGTCGCAGAGGATGAAGAGGCGGTCTTTGTCAGTGGCGCAGCCGTGGGCGGGATACATATCGTCCTCTTGGTGAGGGTTGCCCTCAGCGTCAACGCGCTTGCCTGCCTCCCAGATGCTGTATACACAGAGCTTGTACTTCATGGCTTCGGTGGTGTTAAGGGTGTCAACAAGGTCTCCCCCGCGTCGGGTATGGCGAAGAGGAGGTTAAGGTCGGGCAGGCGGATGAGGTCGTGGCTCTCGAGCACCAGCTTGTCGCCCGGCTCGAGCAGGGTGTCGCCGATGTAGGTGGGGTTCACTTGGCTCTTGTGCAAGGAGACGTAGTGGAGGTAGCCTCTGCCGGGGACGCGCTTCACCTCGATGTCCAGGTGGTCGCGGCTTATGCGTCGGCTTGCCTCGGGCAGCTGTATTGAGGCGGTGGAGCGGGGGGACTGCCGTCCGATGACGTTCATCCCTTCCTTTAGCTGGAAGGACGTGTCCGTTCCCTCGATGCGCAGCGTGCCTATGGTCAGGTTCTCTTGCGTCGGCAGCTCGGTGGCAGGCTCAGCGTCCGCCACCCTTTTGAAGCTCGGGAAGGGGGAAGAGGTCTTGCACACGGGGCAGGTCACGCTCTTCTGCTCGATGCCTTGCGTATACCTCACGATAAGGACGGCTCCGCACACGGGGCAGCCTATCTTCATTTCGGTCGCTCCCATAGCCTAAACCTCGTAGGTGTCCAGTCCGTCGGTGTAGGCGTGGTCTGAGGCGTCGGAGAAGCCTCCCATGTCGTCGACCGTCAGGTGCCGAGCGGAGATGTCAGCCACCTCGTCCTCTGTTATCTCCCCGTCGCCGTTAAGGTCGGCCACGGCAATGTCGAAGACGCCGTCGTTGTCCCCGTCCACGACCACCACCTCGTGCCCGTCCACCGTAAGGCCGCCCAGGTTGATGTCCCTATCGGGGTCGTGGTACACGCCGAGCACCTGCACGTCAGGCTCTTCAGCCACGGCAGTCACAGGCACTGCTGCCTCCTCGCTGTCAGGCGCAGTATGCCCCTCCACGGGGTAGGTCTGCCCCTTAAGCCAGTCGAAGTGGCTGCCGAAGGCTGTGCGCTCCTCCGCCGACATTGCGTCCCACTCCTCAAGGGTGAAGGTGTTGTACAGCCGTCCGTGCCACTGGAACACGCCTCCGCTGCCCACCTCCTCTCGTGCCGTCTCGAAGGCTTGCTGGAAGGGCATCCCGTCCGTCACGCCCGTGGCCACGGGGACGGTGTTGTCAATCATCACCCTCGGATGCGCCGCCTCCTGCCCTGCCTCCTCGGCCGCCAGAGCCTCCGCCTCGCTGCCTCGCAAAAGGTACGCCCCCGTAACCCCAAGCACTATGCCCGCTCCCGTGCCGAGGGCTACCTTCTTCCACTCCTTGCCGTCAGCGTCGGTCCCTTCGCTTAGTAAGTCCTCTGGCAATGCAGCAGCCACTGCCGCCGGCTGGCACATAAGGGTTGCGTCGTTCACGCTGCTTAATTCTCTCTTGTCGTTCATAGTTGTAATTGTTTAGGTTAGCTATCAGGCGCGAAGTTAGGCCTAAGCCACTGCGCCTCCAAGCAAGCGGGCGTAGACTGTATGAAATGCCCCTAAGAATGTGTGAAACGCGCTCGCACCCGCCGTAAAGCCTCACGGTGAGGCTCCGTGAAGCCTGTATAAGACCCTTCAAAGTGGCCCTTGTTAGGGTGACCGTCGTGGCCCTTGTTAGGGTGACTTCGACGACTCACCGTGAGGCTTGACGGCCGCTGTCTTATGCCTTGAACGGGCAGCCACAGTAGGGGCACTTCTTGGTCTGCCTGAGCACCTTGTAGGGCTGGCTGCCCATGAAGTGGCGGCAGTCGGGGTTGGGGCAGACGTAGTTGTCTATGAGGGTGTCCAGCGCCCGCTTCCTGTCCTCTATGCTCGTGTCCCTTTGGTAGTAGATGAGGAGGTAGGCGACGATCACGACTACCAGCACGGGGATGCTGAACCAGAGAGTGTGTATGTTCACGAGGGCGAGCAGCGCGGAGAGGAGGGCGTAGGCGGAGCTGATGATGATGGGGAGCAGCCTGCGCCTGCCCATCGTCTGCTGCCTCCGCTGGATACGGTCGAGGGCGGCCTCGTAGTCGCTCCACACCTGCTCGAGGTGGGCTATGGAGTAGGGCAGCCTTGGGGTCATAGCCTCGGCCAGCCTGATGGCTGTGTGCACGACGAGGCTAAGGTCGAGGGCGTACCTGTCCGGGCCGAGGGCGACGGCGCTGCTGTCGGTCAGTCTCTTCTGCCGCACCTCCTTGCCGTCCACGTAGGTGGCGTTGCCTGCCTTGAGGTTGGTTATGGTCATGCTTCCCCTTTGGTCAATCTCTATCTTGCAGTGCGCCGTCTGCCGCTCTGGCTGGCAGTGGCTCACGCTGAGGGGCACGCTCGAGGGGTCGCCCAAGAGAGCCTCTTTCTGCTGCCCTTGTGAGAGCAGGACTATCGAGAGGCGTCCCCCTTTCGCCTCACGCCCTATGAGTATGGTCTTGCCGCTCAGTCGTCGCATGGCTTAGTGCTTGTCTTGGCAGCCGCCACGAAGAGGTCTTTGAGCTGCCTGAGGGCTTCCTTGGAGATGTCCAGCGTGCAGGTGAAGCCGCAGCCGTCGCTCAGGGTGAGCCTCTGGCGGGGCAGGTCGATGTGGTAGACGTAGGCGAGGTTGATGATGTGCCTCTTGCCCACGCGGGCGAACGTGCCGGTGTCCCCCTTCATCCTCTCGTTCAGGAGCTCCTGCATGCGGGCGAGGTTCATCGTCACGGTGCCCCGCTTCTGGTTGCGGAGGTAGAAGCTCGTGTAGTTGCCGTCCGCCTCGAAGTAGGCAAGGCTTGCCGTCTCGATGCGGTAGAGCTCCGTGCGGGTGTTGAGGTAGAGGTACTTAACGTTGCTCATAGGCTCTGCTTAAGCTCCTCCACGAGAGCGTCTATGCGCTGCATCTCCCTTGGGATGTTGATGCCTTGCGGGCAGTGCTCCACGCACTGGCGGCAGCCTATGCAGTGAGCCGCCTGACGTAGGCGGGGCACGCTGCGGTCGTACCCTATCAGGAAGGCTCGCCTCGCCCTCTTGTACTCACGGCTCACGTCGCTCCTGTTGGGCAGGTTGCCCTCTTGGAGGCAGCGGTTGTAGTGCGTGAAGACAGCGGGGATGTTGATGCCGTAGGGGCAAGGCAGGCAGTAGTTGCACTCGTTGCAGGGGATGGCGTTAAGGTTGAAGTAGTCGTGCGCCACGCCCTCGAGGAACTGCCTCTCCTCCTCGCTCAAGGGCTGGAGGGGCGAGTAGGTGGCGACGTTCTCTTCGAGGTGCTCAAAGTAAGTCATACCGCTCAGCACGGTCAGCACCCCCTCGGGAGAGCCTGCGAAGCGGAAAGCCCAGCTCGCCACCGTGCTCTCGGGGCGGCGGGTCTTCATCTTCTCCACTATGGCGTCGGGCATATTGGAGAGCCTGCCCCCCAGCAGCGGCTCCATGATGACCGCCTGAATGCCCCGCTTCTCCAGCTCTCCGTAGAGGTAGCTTGCGTCGGTGTTGCGGGGGTTTATCTGGTGGGCGTAGCTCCAGTCGATGTAGTTAAGCTCTATCTGCACGAAGTCCCAGTGGTACTTGCCCTCGTCGTGCCACTGCATAAGCATGTCGAAGATGGCGATGTCCCCGTGGAAGCTGAAGCCGAGGTTGCGGATAACGCCTGCCGTGCGCTGCTCCACCAGCCAGTCGAGGATGCCGTTGTCCATAAAGCGGGCGTTGAAGAGGGCGTGCGAGTCGTCTCCCCCTCCCACGCTGTGCAAGAGGAGGTAGTCGATGTAGTCCACCTTAAGCTCCCGCAGCGAGTTGCGTAGCATCTCTTGGCTTGCGCTCCTTGTCTGCGTGGCTTCGCTGAAGTTACTCATCTTCGTGGCAACGTAGTAGCTGCTCCGTGGGTGGCGGCTCAGGGCGATGCCTGTGCTTCGCTCCGAGAGCCCTTGGCAGTAGGCGGGCGAGGTGTCGAAGTAGTTGACCCCGTGCTCGATGGCGTAGTCCACGAGGCGGTTCACTGTCTCCTGGTCGATGGTGGCGTCGTGCCTCTCGCGTGCCGTGCCCTCGCCCTCCTCCACCACTGGCAGGCGCATCATGCCGTAGCCCAGCAGGGAGATCTTCTCGCCCGTTGTGCGGCTTGTGCGGTAAGTCATCGTGCCCTCTTCGCCTTGGTCTTCAGGCAGCGAGGCGTTGTCTGTAGTGGCTTTGCGGCAAGCGGAGAGCAATGCCGAGGAGGCTATCACTCCGCCTCCGAGGGTCTTTAGAAACGTTCTTCTTGTAAGGTCTTTCATAATGCTTCTTCATTAATCGTTACGATGCACCTCGTGCCCTTCCACATAGATTGCGCTGAAGGGACGGGCAGGACAGAGGTTCTCACACGCTCCGCAGCCAATACATTTCGCCTCGTCCACCGCTGGTATGCGCCTTGAGCGTGGGTCGTCCGCGTCGACAGGCACCATCGTTATCGCTCCCGCGGGGCAGTGCCTTGCGCAGTTGCCGCAGGAGACATCGTCGGCAAGCACCACGCAGTTCTTGCGCACCCACACGGCGTGGCCCACGTGGATGGCGGTCTTGTCGGCAGGGGTTATGCGGCGTATCGCTCCCGTTGGGCATACCTCCGAGCAGCGAGTGCACTCAGGTCGGCAGTAGCCACGCTCATAGCTCACCGTAGGCTGCATAAGGTTGAGCAGCGAGGTGGAGGGCTGCAGCACGCCGTTGGGGCAAGCCGAGACGCAAAGCTGGCAGGCGGTGCAGTGTCGGGCGAGGTTCTTTGCCGAAAGAGAGCCAGGGGGCGTTATCGGTGTCTTGCGCTCCGGCTTCTGCTTGTCCTCTATCACAGCCAGCCCGCCGTCCACCTTCTTCTTCTCCTGAGCCATAGCCACAGCAGCCAAGGTCACTGCAGTGCCAGTAAGGAAAGCCCTACGGGAAGTATTAGTCACTACGTGCCCTCCGTTTGCTTGTCCCTCACCCAAACCCTCTCCCAGGAGAGGGCTTAGTCGCTTCGCTCCGAAAGCCGCCCCCTTAGCCTTTGCGAAGGTGATGCCCGAGCGGTGGCACGACTTAATGCAGTCCCCACAGACCACGCAGCGGCTGTAGTCTATCCTGTGGCTCTTAATGTCTATCGCACTCGCCTTGCAAGTCCTCTCGCACGACATACAGCTGATACACTGGTCGCTGTCGAGCCTTATCTTAAGCAGGGAGAAGCGTGAGAGCAAGCCGAGCAGCGAGCCTACGGGGCAGATGTTGTTGCAGTAAGCCCTGCCGTACATCCACGCCAGTACGCCCACTATGAGGAGGGTCGCCAATGCCGCAATAAGGGCGGGCAAGGCTACGGCTGCGATGTCAACGTGGTAGAAGGCATAGCTGTCGTACCTCTCCGCTGCCGTGGCGAAGAGATTGTTGCCCCACTGGTAGGCTGGTTGCAGCAGCGAGTGGGCTATCCTGCCGTAGGCGCTGTAGGGGTCGAGCAGGATGACGACTGTCTGAAGCCCCAATGCCCCAGCCACGACGTAAAGCACAAGGATGGTGTAGCGCAGCCAGTTGCGTGGAGGCGAGTAGGTGAAACGCTTCCGCTTCAGCTTGCGCCTGACGGCAAGGATGATGTCCTGAAGTATGCCCAGCGGGCAGACGACGGAGCAGTAGATGCGCCCCAGCAGCAGGGTGATGACCAGCACCACGGCTATTGCTACGAGGTTCAGAGCCAAGAGGGCAGGCACAAGTTGAAGCTTGGGCAGCCAGTGCGCCCACCTCATCGCCCCCGTGAAGTCGAGGAAGAGCAACGTCAGCAGTATGAAGCTGATGGTTGCCAGCGTGATTCGTGTTTTCTTAAGCATTGTGTGTTATGGCATTATATTTTCGTTCAGTCAACATGGTTATAAGGACGCTCGCCTCGTAGAGCAGCCAGATGGGGAGCGACACGACCAGCAGGGTGAAGATGTCGCCCGTCGGGGTGATGACAGCCGCCACGATGAGTATCAGGACTACGGCGTGCCGCCGATAACGCTGCATCCACTCGTGGCGCAGCAGCCCCGCAAGGGCGAGTATCCAGCTGACGACGGGTGTCTCGAAGGCTATGCCCATCACGAGGCTCATGCCCAGCAGCGTGTCGCTGTAGGAGCTGATGGCGAGCATAGGCTCCACTTCGGGGCTGATCTGATAGGCGGAGAGGAAGCGCACCGTGAGGGGGAACACCACGAAGTAGTTCACCGCCACTCCCACGAGGAACATCAGGTAGGCAGCCAGCGTTATGCGCAGGCTGTAGCGGCGCTCCTTTGCCAAGAGGGCGGGTGATACGTAGCAGAACAGCACGTAGATGATGTAAGGCGAGGCGAGCAGTATGCCCACCGCAAGAGCCATGCGCAGATGCACCATAAACTGCTCCGTGAGGGCGGTGTTGATGAGATGCAGGTGGAAGTCCTGCAAGCCCATCAGTCGGTAGGTGATGAAGTCAGGGCGAGCAGGAGCCATAATAGCCCAGAAGAGCCAGTCCTTGGCCGAGAAGGCCACGACCACCCCCACGAGGGCAGCCACGATGGCGCGTATCAAGGTGCCACGCAACTCCTCAAGATGCTCCCAGAAGGTCATCTATTCCTTCGTCGCGGATCCTTCCGAGGGTGTCGCTTCGCTCGACCCTCGGCTATCCTTGTTCAACCCCTCCGGGGTTGTAGAGGAAGATGGCTCGTTCATCCCATCCTTGAAGCTCTTTATCCCCTTGCCAATGCCTCGCATCAGCTCAGGCACCTTCCTGGCTCCGAAGAGCAGCAGGATGACCAGCACAATCAGGAGGAGTTCGGGAAGTCTTAGTCCAAACATATCATTATCGTTTTATAGGCTCACCCTCACCCCGCCCATGAATGTGGCGCGGGGCATCGGGTAGCCGTGGTTAATCTCATATCTCTGCGCCAAGAGGTTGTCGCCCTTAGCCCATATCGCCGTCTGCTTGCACACTTGGTAGGAAAGGGTTGCGTTGAGCAGCCAGAAATGCTCCTTCACGTCGCCCTCCGTCTCGCTGACCTGCGTGTATAACCCCGTGACGTATTGCAGTCCGCCTGAGAGGGAGAAGTGCCCAAGCGTGTAGTTCGCCCCAAGGTAGCCCTTGAACTCAGGGGCGGCTATCACCTTGTTCTTCATGTGGAGGTAACTGTAGTTGCTGTTGAGCCGCCAGTGCTTTGTGGCTTCCCACTGCCATTCCAGCTCCGCCCCACAGTTCTCCACCTCCCCCGTGTTCACGTTCATCGGCTTCCCGTCAACCATCTGCGTCTCTATCATATTGTCCCCGTTGATGTAGAAGACGTTGATGCCGTATGAGAAAGGCACGCTCCGAAGACGGTGCTTCCACGACAGCTCGTATGTCACCATACGCTCAGGCAGCAGCTCCTCGTTGGCTGGACCCCACAGATACATCTCCTTTATAGAGGGGTTGCGGAAGCCCTTGCTCACCATCGCCTTCAGCGCACCCCCGTCCGTGAGGCGGAACACCAGTCCGCCTTGTGGCACACACTCTGTTCCAGTCTGCGAGTGGTGGTCGATGCGCACCCCAGCGTCAAGCGTCAGCCAGCCCACAATGTCTTGGCGGAAGTCAATGTATCCAGCCACCTCATCCTCCTTGTCATTGCCTGCCGTGTAGGTAGTCTCGCCAGTCTGCATACTGCGGTTCCAAGCGTGACCGTATATATGTTGCCAGTCGAAGCCAGCCGTGATGCGGTTGCCTGAGAAGAGTGTTGCACTTTGCCAGAGCGAGAGACCGCTCAGTGCGTCGTTGGAGCGGAAGTAATAGGTCTTAGGCTCTTCGCCCAGGGCGTGTCCGTCGTTAATCTTGTGCCTGCCGAAGTTATAGTATGCGCTCACCGCCCCCGAGGTCTTGCGATAGTGGTTCTCTATCGCCAGCTCGGCAGTGCCTCTGTTCACCCACTGCCTTGCGTCCAAGATAGGGTCGCTCACAGAGCCGGGATAGGAGGCGGCGAAGTGGGTGAGGTCGAAGTCGGCTCTTGTCTCCCAATGCGAGGAGAACTCGTAGCCAAGCTTCGCCATCCCTCCGTACTGATAGAAGCCCATGTCGGGGCGGTGATTGTCGCTTCGCCCGTACTGCATTGCCACGACGGAGTAGAAGCGTCCCTTCCTCACCCTGTTCGTTGCCTCGGCTTGCACAGTGCCGTACGAGCCTGCTCCGAGGCTTAAGTCCGTCTGCTGCCCGTCCTCGTGCATCTGCCGTGTCACGATGTTCACCACCCCGCCCATTGCGTTAGAGCCGTAAAGGACGGACGACGGACCACGCAGCACCTCCACTCGCTCCGCCATCAGCGTCTGATACATATCAGCCACCGAATGCCCGAACAGCCCTTGGTATTGCGGATGCCCGTCAATGAGCATCATCAGTCCGCCCGTGTTGCTGCTTATCCCCCGCAGGGTCATCATCCCGGAGCCTCCGTCGCTCACACCGTAGCCCATCATCGAGCGGGCGGTTACGAACAGACCCGGCACTTGCTCCTCCAGCGTGGGCAGTATGTTGGGGCGCATATTCTCTGTCAGCGCCTCCCTGTCCACCACAGTGACGGTCATGGGCAGATGCCTTATGTCCGTGCTGACACGAGTGCCTGTCACCACCACGTTATCCAGAGTGTCCGTCTGAACGAGAGGCAAAGCCAAGAGAAGAAGGGAGAGGATCATTCGTCAAGGTCAACGAGGATATACGACTTCGAGCCGAGCCCTATCTGCTCAGCGTAGTCGGTTATGTACGTGCCGTGCTGGCGGTTAATGCGCTCAATGAGAGGCTTCTCGTCGTCTCCCGGAGCGGCTTGGTGGTTGAACACCATGTCCAGCCCTGCCTGGTCCACCGCCACGGGGTCGAGCGAGGCAAGGATGCCCATGTCCTTAAGCCGGGGAGCAGCGGGATGACTGTCGCAGTCGCAGTCCACGCTCATGTTGTTCATCACGTTGATGTAGACGACGTTGCCCTTCAAATAGTTGTGCACAGCCTGAGCGGCGGCAGCCATACTCTCAAGGAAGTCGTCCTGCTCCGTCCGATGCCTCCAGCACTCGCGGGGGCTGTCGGTATACCCTGCGCTATGGATATAAGCCTTGCCGTTAGCAGAAGCCACACCAATGCTCTGGTTCTTCAGCACACCGCCGAAGCCTCCCATCTGATGCCCCTTGAAGTGGGCGAGGTTAACCACGAAGTTATAGTTGGCAAGCTCCTGCCCCACGATGTCATACTGCAAGTGTGAAGTGTCCTGCACTGGTATCCGCATCTCCCCCTCAGCGTCCATTATTACGCAAGTGGCGATAGTGTCGAAGCCGTGGTCGTGTATCGCCCTCAGGTGGTCTTCCGTGCGGCTGCGCCTGCCTCCGTAAGCAGTGTTGCACTCCACTATCGTGCCGCCCACCTCGCTCACAAGGTCACGGATGAGGTCGGGCTTGAGGTAGTTGTGCCCGCCCGGCTCTCCCGTGCTTATCTTCACAGCCACACGCCCCGTTGCCTCCTTCCCAAGTGCCTTGTATATCCTGACCAACGCTTCGGGGGTTATCTCCCTCGTGAAGTAGACCTTCTCTTGAGCAGTACATACGGTTGCAAGCAAGAGAGCGATGGAGATGAGTGATGTCCTTAATGCTTTCATAGTAGGTTCGTGTTAATGGTTCTTGCGCAAAGGTAGTGTTATTTGCCTTATTATCCTTAACTTCGCCCTCGAATAAAGCAATAAAGGCATGGAAAGCAGTACAATCATCTTAACGGTGCTCGTTGTTGCATTGGCAGCGGCGCTGTTCTTCGTGTGTTATAAGCTTGCTGCGGCAAGGCAGTCCATCGAGAGCCATAGGGCGAGGGCGGAGGAGGCTAAGGCGGAAGCCGAAAGCAGCAAGGAGCGAATGAGGGAGGAGTGCGAGAGGCGCTTGGCGGAGCTGATGATGATGGGGAGCAGCCTGCGCCTGCCCATCGTCTGCTGCCTC
>JAJPYQ010000088.1 GCA_021204865.1 Prevotellaceae bacterium
CCGAGGGTTTGCAACCCCCGGCTATCCTTCTTAAGCACCTCCGGCGCTTTTTGAAGCAAGCGACGCTTGCGAGATTACTGAAACCCCCTTTGGGGGTTTACTTCGCCACAAAAAGCCCCGAAGGGGCTTCCCTTGCGTAGCCGGGGGTTTAGCGAAGCTTACCCCCGGTTTCGGGGTTTGTGTTTACCCAAAATTAGGTAAAATGCGTTATTGGGATTGAGCGAAGACACTCGGCGGAGTACCTTTGCGCCTGGAAACCAATTCGGTGAGCGAAGTAAATCCAGACGTTATGACACTGAAAGACCTGAAGAAAGGACAGACGGGGGTTGTCACCTCCGTAGACGTTGAGGGCGCGCTGAGGCAGCACTTCCTCGACATGGGGCTGATACCCGGCGCGAGCGTTCGGCTCGTCAAGCACGCTCCGATGGGCGACCCCGTCGAGCTGCGCGTCCACGGCTATGAGCTTACGCTGAGGCTACAGGACGCGGCTTGCATAGGCATTTCGCTCACGGCAAAGCCTGACGAGGGAGACGAGGCACAGTTGCAGCCCGTCGACCACGACGTTTGCCACGAGGCGGAGCATCCGGGCTTGGGAGAGACGGGGCCCCGCTTCCACGGCCGCGGCGCGGAACACGGCTCGCCGCGGCGCAGGCTGGTGTTCGCCCTTGCAGGCAACCAGAACAGCGGCAAGACGACGCTCTTCAACCAATTGACAGGGGCTAACCAGCACGTGGGCAACTTCCCGGGGGTTACGGTTGAGCGCAAGGAGGGCGGCATAAAAGGGCATCCCGAGGCACGGGTGGTGGACCTGCCAGGCATCTACAGCCTCTCCCCCTACTCCAGCGAGGAGCTTGTGAGCCGCCAGTTCATCCTCTCAGAGAAGCCCGACGGCATCATCAACATAGTTGACGCCACGAGCGTGGAGCGCGGCCTCTACCTGACGCTTCAGCTTATGGAGCTGGACGTGCCGATGGTGCTGTGCCTCAACATGATGGACGAGGTGGAGAACAACCGAGGCGTTGTGAGGATTAACGAGCTGGAGCGGCTGCTGGGCATCCCCGTCATCCCCATCTCCGCCCTGAGGGGAGAGGGGGTGGAAGAGGTGGTGGAGCACGCCCTGCACGTGGCGAAGTACCGTGAGCGCCCTCTGCGCCACGACTTCTGCTCGCCAGAGGATCAGGGGGGCAGCGTCCACCGCGCGTTGCACGCCATAATGCACCTCACGGAAGACCATGCGGAGCGGGAGGGCATCTCGGTAAGGTTCGCCGCGAGCAAGCTGGCAGAGGGCGACCCGATGGTCAGAGAGCAGCTCAAGCTTAGCCAGAGGGAGCTGGAGAGCCTTGAGCTGATCCTTGAAGGTATGGAAGAGGAGCGCGGGCTTGACCGCCAGGCTGCCATCGCCTCGATGCGCTTCTCCTACATAAGGCGGTTGGCGGCGAGAGCCATCGCGCACCCCGACGAGAGCAAGGAGTTCAGGCGGAGCAAGGCGCTGGACCGTGTCTTGACAGGCAGGTGGACGGCGCTGCCGGTGTTCGTGGCGGTAATGGGGCTGGTGTTCTGGCTTACGTTCGACAGCGTGGGGGCGTGGCTTCAGGACGGCTTCGAGGGTTTGATAGACGAGGCGGTGGGCTGGCTGGACGGAGTGCTTGACGTGTGGAACATCTCCGCCCCCGTGCACAGCATGGTGATAGACGGCGTGTGCCAGGGGGTAGGGTCGGTGCTGACGTTCCTGCCGATGATAGTGCTGCTGTTCTTCTTCCTCTCCCTGCTTGAGGACACGGGCTACATGGCTCGCATAGCCTTCGTGACGGACGGGCTGATGCGCAAGATAGGCTTGAGCGGCCGCAGCATAGTGCCGCTGCTGATAGGCTTCGGCTGCAGCGTGCCGGGCATAATGTCGACCCGCACCCTGCCCAGCGAGCGTGACAGGAAGCTTACCATTATGCTCACGCCCTTCATGAGCTGCACCGCCAAGATACCCATCTACGCCTTCTTCGCCGCAGCCTTCTTCCCGAGGAGGGCGGGGCTGGTCGTGGCGAGCATGTACGTGATAGGCATAGTGACGGGCGTCGTGGTGTCGATGGCAGAGAGGCGGGTGCTGTTCAGCGGTGAGGCAGTGCCCTTCGTGATGGAGCTGCCCAACTACCGCATGCCCGCCCCCGGGAACGTGCTCAGGCTGATGTGGGACAAGGCGAGGGACTTCCTCCGGAGGGCGTTCACGGTGATCTTCCTCGCCTCGATGATAGTGTGGTTCCTCAGCTCGTTCGACTGGCAGCTGCACCTGCTCTCGGGCGAGGAGATGGAGCGGAGCATACTGGCAAGCATATCGAGCGTGGTCGCTCCGCTGTTCGCCCCACTTGGCTGCGGCGACTGGAGGGTGATAACCTCTCTGGTGAGCGGCCTGCTGGCGAAGGAGGCGGTGGTGGGCACCCTGAGCACGCTGCTGGGCGACGCGCAGATAGCCACGCTCTTCAGCACAGCCACGGCGTTCTCGCTGATGGTGTTCTGCCTCGTCTACTCTCCCTGCATGGCGGCGATAGCCACGGTGCGACGTGAGCTGGGAGGGCGCTGGGCACTGGGAGTGTTCCTGACGCAGTGCATAGTGGCATGGATAGTGGCGTTCGTTGCTTACCTTATAGCTTCACTGATATGAACATACAGAGTTACGTACTGCTTGCAGTAGCCGTGGCGGCCTTCGCCTTCGCCCTTTGGCGCTTCGTCAGGAAGAATGGACGCGGGGGCTGCGGCTCGTGCCGGCGCGGCTGCGACTGCTGCCATAAGCAGCCCCGAAGGGGCTAAACTTGGTAGCCGGGGGGGGGGTTAAGCGAGAACCCCCAGCGGGGGTTCAATACGAGTAGCCGTGGGTTGAACAACCCACGGTTGGGCGGAACGACCAAAATGAGTGCCGGAGGTTGCTCCGCAACCTATAAAAGCGCTTAAGAGTGGCGAAGCCACTCGACGTCACACCCTAACGCTGGCAAACGAGTTGAGTACCTCCGGCACTCAACTTGGCTAACGCCTTGTTCCGTGGGTATCGCTACGCTTAACCCACGGCTACTCTTCTGAAACGACCAAAAGCGAGACCCAGCAAAACGGAGTTTTGCCAAAATGGACACGAAGTGCTTGCGAAGCAAGCAAGCTCGCTTGCTCTTCCGAGCGCGAGCGCCAGCGAGCAGGAACGCTCGTGCAAGCGAGAGCAGAGCCAAAGCTTGCTTTGAGCTATGCCGAGCGCAGCCGAGTGTCGCTGAAGGCCACGCTCGTGCAAACCCTCGGTTTCGGGGTTTCGGGGTTACCCGTCGCCTCAAACGCTAATCCTGACTTGAACCTGAATGTCGTTCTTCCACCTGCCTGGGACAGTCTGCATCGCGCTGCCCTGCTCCGTGCCCTCGAAGCGGAGGGTGCAGCCCAGCTTCGCATCCACCGACAGCAAGCCGTGCCAAAGGGTGCAGACGCCAGTGGCGGCGAAGCGCATGCCATTGCCGTAGAGAGCGGAGATGGAGCAAGAGCCGCGCAAGGCTGGCTCGCTGACGTAGACTCGAGTGGAGTAGTCGGGCGAGTGGAAGTAGGTGAGAACCGCGGCAACGCTGATCCCCTTGCGCCTGAACCCGTAGCGAACGCACTGCGACACGGATACCCCCGCAACGCCCTCGACGGAGTGAACGTTGAGGATGCTCTGCATGCGGAGCTGGGAGTTAGGTAAGGCGGTGTAACCCAGCCTAACGCGATGGTTAGGTACCATCTCGTCGCGGCTTTCCTTGCGCTTAAGCTGGTAGCGGGCGGAGAGCTGGTGGCGGGCGTTGAGCCTCCACTCGTTGGAGAGGAGGAAGTCCTGCCCGCTGCTGCTGTGCGTCATCTGGTAGCGCGGCCAGGGGTTGCGGAAGAAGTCGGCGTAAGCCAGCAGCGTCCAGTTGCGGAGGGGCTGGGCGTCGAGCTTCAGCATGCCTCCCGTCTCGTTCTGCACACGGCTGTTCTCGGAGAGGCTTGAGGCGTAGAAGGAGTAGTACTGCTTCTGGTAGTAGCGGAAGAGCCCCGTGAGCTTGCAGCTATGGCTCACCGTCCACACCAGCTTGTCCACTGTGCCCACGCCCCGCCGCTCCGTGCTGTAGGCGGTCTCGCCCGAGAAGACGAACCATCGGTTGCCGTAGCCGTAGTGCGCCCCCAGCACCCCGAACTTGTCGCCACGGGGGTAGTAAGCCCTGTAGGTGACGGTGCCGGGGGCGAGGGGCAGGCTGAAGTGCTGGTAATAGCCCGTCGCCCCGAGCTGGAAGCCTTTAGCCTGCCACGAGATGTCCGCTCCCGCGAGGAGGCTCTTAAGGTTGCCCTTCTTCGAGAGCTCGGTGTCGGTCCTGTGGTAGCCGTTGGTGATGAGGGTCTGCGCCTCCCCGTCGCTGTTGAGCGTGGCGTCGAGGCTGCGGCAGCTGACCCACACCGTCGTCTCCACGTTCCTGAGCCTAAGGGCGAGGGCTGCGCCACGGAAGTAGCTGTACTCGTCGGCTGCGTTGTTCGCCCTCACGCCCCGTGAGGGAGTGCTGGCGTACGCCTTGCCGAGGCTGAAGCCGTTGTTGACCACAAGCCCCTCGCCGAAGCCCAGCTTGTAGTCGCCTACGATGAGGGTGCGGAGGCACTTAAGGTCCTTAAGCCCGAAGTAGCCGCCGTAGGAGTCGTAGCCCAAGGGCTTCCTGAAGGGCTCACCCGCGTCCTTCTCGCCCGAGAGCCCAAGGAGCAGGTGGTTCATGCTCTGAAGGCGGTACTGCACACGGTTGTATAACGGGCTGCCGTTGTAGCCGCCGTTGGCGGGGCTGTGCATATATCCCTCACGGTAATAAAGGGGAATGTCCAGCCTTGCGGTAAGCTCATGCTCCGCCCTGCACAGCAGGTTCCTTGCATTGACGGTGTCCTTATGCTCAGGCAGCTTGTCGCTGGCGTAGAAGAACAGGGAAAGGCAGCGGCGCGTAGAGTAGTCGAGGCTCTCCACAGCCATAAGCTCCGAGAGGGAGCGCATAGAGCCGTTGAGGAAGATGTAGGTGTGTATGTCCTCTATCTGCCTGTCGGTGAGCAAGGGGATCTTGCGGAAGTCCTCCCTCGTGGCACGGTTTATGTCGATGGGGTGAGCGTTGAGGTAGGCAAGCTCCTCCAGCTGGGCTATCCATTCGGGATAGTCTCCCCTGTCGTCATCCTGAAGCTCACTGATGAAGTCCTGCAAGCTGTAGTCTTGGGCAAAGGCGACAGCTCCGAGGAGGAGCGACGAGGCAAGGGTTAACAGTCTAAGGGTTCTTGGCATAGGGCTTAGGGCGTTGGCGGATTGCCGTCAGAGCATGGCGTAACGCCCGCCTGAGATCTGGTGTATTATCCCCTTCTCCACTAAGTCGAACAGCACCGACACGAGCTGTACCATCGGGATGTCAGTGGCGATTGCGAGCTGGTTGAGGTCTTTGCCCTCGTAGTCTTCCCTAAGCCGCAACACCACCTTCTGTTCTTCCTCGCTTAGCGGGGGGAACAGCTCTCTTTGCTGCGGCTCGCCAGCGTTCTCGGGGGCAGCCCATCCCATAACGCTTATCAGGTCTTCGGCGCTGTCTATCAGGTGCGCCTTATTGTCCCTGATTAGGTTGTTGCATCCTTCTGAGCGTTCGTCGAAAGCCCTTCCGGGCACAGCCATCACCTCTCTGTTGTACTCGTTAGCGAGCCTTGCCGTAATCAGCGAGCCTCCTTTCCGTTTGCTTTCCACCACAATGACCGCGTCCGCCATCCCAGCCACTATGCGGTTACGGCTTACGAAGTTTATCTTCCCAATCCTCGAGCCGTGAGTGTGCTCGGTCACCAGTCCTCCTCCATCCCTCAGCATACGGTTGGCCACGTCCCTATGCTCCGAGGGGTATATCCGCTCCATCCCGTGGGCGAGCACCCCTACCGTGGGCAGCCCGCATTCCAATGCCATCAGGTGTGCGGCCACGTCTATCCCGTACGCCAAGCCGCTCACCACCAGCGTGCCAGGGCATAGCCTTGCCAAGTCTGCCATAAGGCGGCGGCAGAATGTCCTCCCGTATTCGGTGCATTGCCTCGTCCCCACCACGCTTACCACTCTTTCCGCATTCAAGTCCGCTCCCCCAAGGCGGTATAACACAGCTGGAGCGTCGGGGCACTCCCGCAAACGCCTTGGGTAGCGGCTGTCGTCCAGCGTAAGGCAGTCCACACCAAAGTCTCTCGCCCACCTGAGCTCCTCTCGAGCCTCCTCAAGGTAACGCTCCATCTGGGCAACCGCCTTGGCAAGGGCTCCAGTGGCTGCCTTGCCATCATCATCATCATCAAGGAGGTTATGCCGATGCTCGTAAACCCCCTTCGCGCTGCCAAACCGTTCCAGCAGCACCCTCTGAGCCACAAAATCCATAGGAAGGGACTTCGACAAGGCTATAGCGTAAATGACTTGCTCGTTCATAGTCTTCTTTTTAGGTATTCGTATCCGAAGCTGCAACGCAGGCAGTCAGAGCGGTCGCAATAGTTAAGCTTCAGCTCTATGAGAGCCTGACTGTCGGCGGCATTGTCAACGCTGACACCGCAGTCTTTCCACAACCTTAATATACGGTTGTCCTCGGCGGGCAGAGCTAACAGTATGTCGTATAACTGCGCCTTAAGCACCTCGTCGCCATGGGCAAGGGAATAGGCGAAGAGAACAGGTACGACGGTGTTGGTTATCAGCAACTGCTGCGTGCTGCGTGAAAGCGTGAGCTTCTTCTGTGCCACAGGCTTGCCCACAACAAGGTGTGTAGTCCAATAGTCAGAAGTCTTGGCGGTGAGAAGTTTATAGAGAGCCTTCAACGGCTCGTCTTTCTTCATACAATCAAGCAGGGCAGACATGCTTACCCTGCCCTCGCAGTACATCCACGCAAGCTCGGCAAGGCGGATGTGAGGGAAGTTCTGGGGGCGAAGGCGGAGATACTTCCACTGCGCTTTGGGCATTGGGTCGGGAAGAGAGAAAAGCTTCCGCTGATATTCGTACTCTTTCAGCAACCGCTCCCCATAGTGGTCAATTTCTTGCGCCCTGTCAATCAAACCCGCAGTGCCGAGGAATATTGCTTCTATCTGGAATAGATCGTCGCGATGCTTAGCTATCATGGAGAGAGGGATGAGCTTAGCCCAAGCCTCAAAGGCATCGCCATTGAGACCAAAGCCGAAGTTGCGGGCAAGCGACACGAAGAGTGTTCGCTCCCAGTCACCGTCAAACTCGGAAAGTCGCTTCGATATGGCTTTGGCACGGGCTTCTTGCCGTTCGCAAAGTAGGATGTCCATCCAACTGTGAACCAAGAAGGTATCCACCTTCCCTACTATCTCGTGACAAGGAGGGTAGTCTTGTGGCTTAAGCAACTCCTCGTAATTGATGCGGAGCTGAGCTGGAATGTCCAACTGCAATTGGGGTATATCCTTGCCGCTCTGGGTGTGCACTGGGCAGTCCACTACGTTAACGACGTGAAGAATAACGTTATTGTAAGCTTCGTCCGTGTCGTGTCCATGCCGATACCAGTCACTGCTCTTGAGGTGTATCTCCACGTTACCCGCCCACATCGTGCCGTCTATCCGCACCTTTGCGTTGAAGAAGTCAGGACCCGCGTCGTAATTAGGCAGCCCTGGGTTAATTATTTCTATCTCCCTGCCGTCAGAAGAGAGCAACGCACGGAGGGGAAGAATGCGTTGTTTCCAGACGTAATGGAGGAGCTTTTCCATGGTTTACGTGTTTATTTAGAGGCAAATATAGGGAATTTCCCCTCGAAAAGAGTACCTTTGCGATAGAAATCAGCAGAAGAAGAGGCATGAAGATAGCATTGATAGGCTACGGCAGGATGGGCAGGATGGTGGAGGAGCTTGCCCGTGAGAGTGGACACGAGATAGTCTCCACGATTGACGTTGACAACCGTGAGGATATGGACTCGCCAGCGTTCCTGGGCGCGGACGTCGCCATCGAGTTCACCACCCCGCAGACGGCTTGGCCCAACTGCCTTGGCGCTATGCAGAGGGGCGTGAAGGTGGTGTGCGGCACTACGGGCTGGTTCAACCAAGAGCGTCGGGACGAGGCCGCGCTGCTCTGCAAGGCTGCGGGCGGCACTCTGCTCTGCAGCCCTAACTTCAGCATCGGGGTGGCGGTGACGAGGCTCGTCAGCAACCGCCTCTCCGAGCTGATGAACCGCCTCCCACAGTACGAGCCGCTGATGATAGAGACTCACCACGCCCAGAAGCGCGACCACCCCAGCGGCACCGCCATCCAGCTGGCGGAGGACCTGGTCGGCCGCGTCAGCCGCATGGAGGGCTGGCACGAACAGCTGGACAAGCCCTCAAGCCACGGCCTCTACCTCCAGCCCTGCATCCTTGACATCCTCTCAGACCACAACCTGCGCATTCTCTACCGCAGAGAGGGCGACGCGGCGGGCGAACACTCCATAATGTGGCAGAGCGACGACGACCGCATCACCCTCACCCACCATGCCTACTCGAGGCGCGGCTTCGCGCGTGGCGCTCTCCTGGCAGCCGAGTACGCCTCCAAGCACCAGGGGCTGCTCTCGATGGACGACGTGCTGGAGGACTTGTTCCAGACAAAATGAAGAAGCTACAAAAAACCCCCAGCGAATGAAGAAGCTACAAGAAACCCCCAGCGGGGGTTTAAGAAGAGTAGCCGAGGGTTGCAAACCCTCGGGAGTAGCCGGGGGTTGCAAACCCTCGGGGATAACCGGGGGTCGAGCGAAGCGACACCCTCGGACGCCCACTGGCTGGGACTGGGCGAAGGGCATCGTGGCGTGCCTCTTGTACGCCTTGTTCCTGTGGTGGGCAGAGTGCTGGTGGGGCATAGCCGTGATGCCCCTCATCTTCGACGCGTACGTCACGAAGCGGGTCAACTGGGGCTGGTGGCGCTCGCTGGAGAACCCCCTCACGCGCACCGTCATGAGCTGGGCGGACGCGCTGGTGTTCGCGCTCGTGGCGGTCTACTTCGTCAACATCTACCTGTTCCAGAACTACACCATCCCCTCCAGCAGCCTCGAGAAAAGCCTGCTCGTGGGCGACTACCTCTTCGTCAGCAAGACAAGCTACGGAGCGCGCGCGCCCATCACCCCGCTCTCAATGCCTCTCTGCCAGCACACCCTGCCCGGCGGCATGAGGAGCTACATCGCGTGGCCTCAGTGGCGCTACAAAAGGGTGCACCCGAAGCCCGTGGGGCAGGGAGACATAGTGGTGTTCAACTACCCCCAGGGCGACAGCGTGCTCCTCGGCTCACGCTACGAGCAGACCGACTACTACGAGCTCTGCTACCTCCTCGGCAAACAACTTGGGCAATCCGCGCCTGACCAGGACTGTATGGCTCTCGGCAGAGACTACATCCGCCAGCACCCCGAGGAGTTCGGCAAGGTGGGGTGGCGGCCCGTCGACCGCCGTGAGAACTACGTGAAACGCTGCGTGGGGCTGCCCGGGCAATGGCTGGAGATACGCTCCAGGACTGTGTACATCGACGGCAAGCCGCTCGAAGAGCCCGAGAACACACAGTACACCTACCTGGTTGAGCTGCGGGAGCGCACGCTGCCCAAAGAGCTCGCCAAAGAGATAGGCCTCTCCTCAGACGACCAGCTCACTCTCTACCAGACAGGCGCCTGCCCCCTGACAAAGGCGATGGCAGCACGGCTCAGGGAGCGACGGGACGTGGCGCGGAGCGTGGAGCTGGTAGGGGCGAAGGAGACTGACATGCTCTTCCCCCTCGGCATGCAGACGGGCTGGACGACGGACGACTACGGGCCCGTGTGGATACCGAAGAAAGGCGAGACCGTGACGCTCACGCTCGACAACCTGCCGCTCTACGAGCGCTGCATCTCGGTGTACGAGGGTAACGAGCTGAGAGTGACGGACGAGGGCGAGATCGAGATCAACGGAGAGAAGACTGACAAGTACACCTTCCGTATGGACTACTACTGGATGATGGGTGACAACCGCCACAACTCCGCCGACTCGCGCTACTGGGGCTTCGTGCCCGAGGACCACATCGTGGGCAAACCTCTGCTCGTCTGGTGGTCAAGAGACAAGGACTACGGCCCCTTCAACGGTGGCATACGCTGGCGGAGGCTCTTCCGGCTGGTGGACAAGATAAGATGACTGCCTACCTCGCTCCCGTCAGCTACTACTCGCAGCTCGCAAGGCACGTGACACCGCACTGCGAGGCGCGCTTCCTCAGCCGCTGCCGCATCCTCTCGCCTGAAGGGCCGCTGACGCTCAGCATACCTCTACAGCACACACACCACGGGGCTGACATCCAGGACATACGCATAAGCGAGCACGCACGCTGGCGACACCGACACTGGAACGCCCTGCGCAGCGCCTACGGCAGAAGCCCCTACTTCCAGTTCTACGAGGACGACCTCGCCCCCCTCTTCGAGAAACGATGGGACTTCCTCGCCGACCTCAACGAGACCCTCCAAAACCTCGTGTGCAGCCTGCTCGGCATATCCCCAGACTGCCAAGGACATACAGAGGTGGAAGCCATCGCCTGCAAACCTTACACGCAGGTGTTCAGCACGGTCTTCCTGCCCGACCTAAGCATAGTCGACCTGCTGTGCAACATGGGGCCCGAAAGCGTGCTCTACCTATAAGCCCTTCCTATACCACCCCGAAGGGGTAGGACGTTGCGTAGCCGCGACATTGAACTTTGCAAGCGTAGCTTGCTTCAAACAACCCCGGAGGGGTTGAAGAGGGATAGCCGAGGGTTGAACAACCCACGGTTCCGAGCCTCGCTGTAGGCAACCCCCTCTGGGGGTTCCGTTTGTGGCGAACGTTGCGAAGTAAACCCCCAACGGGGGTTGGCTTGCAGCGAACTCCCCTGCGCTCGGAAGAGCAAGCGAGCTTGCTTGCTTCGCAAGCACTTCGTGTCCATTTTGGCAAAACTCCGTTTTGCTGGGTCTCGCTTTTGGTCGTTTCAGAAGAGTAGCCGTGGGTTAAGCGTAGCGATACCCCCGGTTGGGTTGAAGAGGGATAGCCGGGGGTTGAACAACCCACGGTTCCGAGCCTCGCCGTAGGCAACCCCCTCTGGGTGTTCCGTTTGTGGCGAACGTGGCGCAGTAAACCCCCAGCGGGGGTTTCAGAAGAGTAGCCGTGGGTTAAGCGTAGCGATACCCACGGAACAAGGCGCAGCTAAGGTGAGTGCCGGAGGTACTCAACACGTTTGCCAGCGTTTTGGTGTGACGTTGAGTACCTCCGGCACTCATTTGGTCGTGCCGACCAACCGTGGGTTGTTCAACCCACGGCTACTCGTATTGAAC
>JAJPYQ010000051.1 GCA_021204865.1 Prevotellaceae bacterium
CAGCCTTGATGCCAGGCTCGGAGAGGAACTTGATGAGGGGCTTGTTCTTGGGCAGCGCCTTGTGACTGCGGTAGAGGGCGATGAAGCCCCGCTCCTGCATGTCACGGTCGTTGGTCTCCACGCCCTTCTGGATGAGCTGCTTCGCCTCTGCAAGGTACTGCGTGGCAAGCTGACGCTGCACTGAGACGAGACGCTCCACAAGGGGCTGGTACTCCTCGAAGAGCTGGTCGTCCCCTTTAGGCACAGGACCAGAGATGATGAGAGGGGTGCGGGCGTCGTCGATAAGCACCGAGTCCACCTCGTCGACGATGGCGTAGTTGTGTGCCCGCTGCACGAGGTCACGAGGGTCGGTAGCCATATTGTCCCTAAGGTAGTCGAAGCCGAACTCGTTGTTAGTGCCGAAGGTGACATCTGCGAGGTAGGCTTTGCGCCTCTCGGGACTGTTGGGCTGGTGCTTGTCTATGCAGTCGACGCTCAAGCCGTTGAACATATAGATGGGACCCATCCACTCGGAGTCACGCTTGGCGAGGTAGTCGTTGACCGTGACCACGTGCACGCCGTTGCCCGTGAGGGCGTTGAGGAAGACGGGAAGCGTAGCCACAAGGGTCTTGCCCTCGCCAGTCGCCATCTCCGCTATCTTGCCCTGATGAAGCACCGTGCCTCCGAAGAGCTGCACGTCGTAATGCACCATATTCCAGAGGCTGTCGTTGCCTCCCGCTACCCAATGGTTGTGGTAGACGGCCTTGTCGCCCTCGATGTCCACGAAGTCGTGGCTGGCGGCAAGCTCACGGTCGAAGTCGTTAGCAGTAACCACCACGTCTCCTTGGGCGAGACGCTCGGCTGTGCTCTTAACGATGGCGAAGGCAAGGGGGCGCACCTCGTCAAGCACCTTCTCGAAGACATCGAGGACATCCTTCTCAAGCTTGTCCACCTCAGCGAAGAGAGGGGCACGGTCTTGTATGTCGGTCTTCTCTATGCGTGCCTTGATGTCGGCTATCTGTTGGCGCAGCTCTATGGGTGCGCTTTGCACCTTCTTGCGGAGCTGGGCGGAACGCTCTCGCAACTCGTCGTTGCTGAGAGCTTGTATTTCGGGGTAGAGGGCGGTTATCTCGTCCACGAGGGGTTGGATAGCCCTCATATCCCTCTGGGCTTTGTTGCCGAATATAGAACTAAGGAAATTAATAAAAGCCATACTTGTTTCTTGTTAATAGCTAACGCTTGCTGTCTATCTCAGGTTCAGGGGTGAGGCGGAGCAAGCGTTGGGGGCACGTATGCGCAGGTGCCCTGCAAGGGTCGGGGCTACGTGGTCTACCGTCACTGGGTCGTCTGTTCGGCTTGGCTCAATGCCGCTGCCGTAGAAGATGAGAGGGAAGCCGAGATACGAGTCACGCTGAAGGATACGCTCGTCGGTGTTCTCGTTAACAAGCCGCCAGCCCGGGGCTATCTGCACAAGGATGTCGCCCGATGACTTGGGGTTGTAGGCGTTGCGCAGGTCACGTATGCCCGGTGTCCACGCTCCGAGCATAAGGCGCTGCGAGGTGTAGACATCCCTCACCCCGCTCATCTGTATGAGGAAGGAGGCGCTGCGCTCAAGCACCTCGTTGAGGTTAAGGCTCTTGTTCTCTATGAGCTTGAGGTCGAGGTATATCTGGTTACCGCTTGCGGCGAGGACGTATTGCCCTTGCCCGTAGACGGCGGTGAGGTACATATTAAGGAGAAGGTAAGCGCGGGAGAAGTTGACCTCGCCCGTGGGGATGCGATACTCGGAGAGGTCCTCGTCCGAACGGTCGTCGTCGGTGTAGCCGGTGCTTGTGAGGACGAAGAGCACCCTGTCCTTGCCCACCTTCTGCTCCACCACGTCGATGAGCTGGGCGAGCTGTGCGTCGAGGCGGACGTAAGTGTCCTGCACCTCCATCGGGCACTCGCTCGCAGGCTTGTGGTCGAAGTTGCCTGCGTAGTAGGTCACGCTGAGGAAGTCCGTCACTTGGTCTACCCCGAGCATGGCGTTCTTGAGGACGTGCTGTGCGAAGCGTGTCACCTCCTCGTTCACCATTGCGCTTGCCTTGAACGAGCGGAAGGTGGTCTCGCCGCTGAAGCTGTGCCTGAACGGCTCACGGGTGCCACGGGAGGCGAAGTAGTCGTAGCTGCCCACAAGGTCGCTGACCGGCTCCCACGTCAGGTCGGCGAGGCTCTTGGCCATGCCTCGGCTGTTGTTATAGTAAGAGAGCCACGTCGGCACGGGGTTATAGTAGGAAGAGGTGCACCACTGCCCGGAGAAGTCGTTCAGCCAGAAGCACCCGTCGGCGGCGTGCCCTGCCGAGAAGACCGCCTCGTCCCTCTCGGGGGCGATGGCGTAGACCAGTGCGTTGCCCTCGGAGGTCACCTTAAGCTCGTCCGTTATGGTGCTTACGGCGAGGTACTGCGGTGACGTGCACTCGGCTGTGGAGTTGCCCTTGTAGCGCTTGTCATCCACACAGCAGATGGTCTGCAAGGTCGTGCGGTCGAACCACTGCTCTGCCACTATGCCGTTCTCGTAAGGCACTGTGCCGCTCATCAGGCAGGCCACGGCGGAGGCTCTGTCGGGTCCGAGGAAGGGGTACTCAGCGTGCGTGTAGACGCAGCCCTCGCCCATCAGCTTGGCGAAGCCGTCCTTGCCGTAGAGGGCTGAGAAAGCCTCGAGGTAGTCGGAGCGGAGCTGGTCTATGATGACGTTGACCACCAGTCGGGGCACTTCGACGTCGGTCTGAGCCTTAGCCGTGTCCGCCATGCCTACCAGCGCCGCGATGCCGAGTATATATGTCTTCATCTTCTCGTGTAGCTTATCGTGTAGCTAAGGGAGCGCAGGAGCGATCCGAGCGCCAAAGGTAGTGTTATTTCGCTGAAGTGCTGTGGTATCCAAGGGAAAAACAGCAGGAAGGCGGCTAAAATGACCGTATTGAGCCAGTGATAGAGGCACTTCGTGCCTCTCAGTTGCTTATTTGGCGAGCTCTCCGGCTCGCTGGGGCGTCGCCTCAGGGCCTGCGCCACGACCCACGGCACGCAAAGGAGGGGCAGGGGGTTGAAGAGCCATATCTGCCAGTTCGAGTCCACGGTAGGGTGCTGGGAGAAGAAGAACATGAAGCAGAGCAGGCAGCCCGCAAGGCCTATGCCCGTCATCACGAGGATGTCGAGCCACCACCATTGCCTGCGTGTCAACACCTCCACCGCCCCAACGACGAGGCACAGAGCGAGGAAGAGCCAGGACGCCACAAGGGGAGTGACGCAGCGGCTCTCTGAGGGGCGAGGGGCGGAGGGGCTGGAGAGCGTCCTGGTCTCCACCACGAGGGGGCGGAGGCTGCCGTCGGCATCCTGCACCCGCGCCCCCTCGAGACCTTGGGCGAGGCGGAAGGGCAGGAAGAGGCTCGCCCAAGGGGTGAGCAGCGTGTCGCACTCGGAGCCGAGCAGCAGGTCGTCCCCCAGCCGCGCCCACGGGTGGTCTACAGTCCATTCGTGCATCAGCCCTCGGTACGTCTTCCGCTCGGTCTCAGGGGATAAGACAATCTGCCCGTCGAGCGAGGCGGCGAGGATGTCCCTGACCTTCGTGGTGCAGTTCTCGGTGAGGTAGTTGTAGCGGTAAGTGCGCCTCTCTGGCCTGAGATTGTCAAGGAGGGCGGCCAGAAGCCGCTGCGCCTCCTGGGGGCTAAGGCTGAGCGTCTGCTCCAGCACGTATGAGCCCCGCTCGAGGTAGCCCGAGAGGAAGTAGTCGTATGGCACTGCGGTGACCATGTAGTCGCACCGGCCGAGGATGAAGCGCCACACGAAGTGGGGGGAGCGGAAGTCGAACACACCGTAGTTGAACACCACGTCCTCCCCGCCGCCCTGGCTGCGCACCCTGAGCGCCGTGTGCCCGTAGAGCGAGTAGACCTCCTCGCCCGGGGAGCAGGTCAAGAGGCTCACCTCCAGCGAGTCGCCCTCCCCTTGGGCGCGGAGGCCGAGACCCCACAGGCAGAAAGCAAGGAGCAGGATGGGCTTAAGGAATGAATACGTACCGCGCACAGTGCGTTGGTTAGGTTTCGGCGGGCAAAGTTAGGGGGTTTTGAGCGTAATTCAAAGCTTAGGGGTTGCTGAATGTCTTCATTGAACGAGTTGGAAGAGGTCCGTCGGACCGATTGGAGTCGATCCGTCGGACCGATTGGAGTCGATCCGTCGGACCGATTGGGGTCGATCCGTCGGACCGATTGGAGTCGATCCGTCGGACGAGTTGGAAGACGTTCGGCGGACGAGTTGGAAGACGTTCGGCGAACGAGTTGGGGCGTTGGTGTATTTCGCAGACTGAGACGTGCGTATTCCTCAAGAAAAAGGCATACCTTCGCGGCTGTGAAGCGCTTGACTATAGACATTGGCAACTCACGGGCGAAGCTGACGGTATTCCACAGGGACGAGCCGCTGGAGGAGACCCTGACCGACAACCGCGCGCTCGCCTCCCTGCCCGAGCTGCTCACCAAGCACGACATCAGCGCCTGTATAACCTCCTCGGTGATAGAGCTTCCCGAGGAGACGGAGCGCATGCTCGAACGTCTGCCCTTCCCCAGCCTGCGCCTGTCGCCGGAGACACGGCTACCCCTGGTCAGCATCCTATACCGCACGCCCGAGACCCTCGGCACGGACCGCATAGCGGCTGTTGTGGGGGCGGTGTCAAGGCTGCCCGGGAGGGACATCCTCGTCATCGACGCAGGCACGTGCATCACCTACGACTTCGTGGACCAGCGTGGACAGTACCTCGGGGGCAACATCTCCCCCGGCCTGCGCCTCCGCCTCGAGGCGATGCACAGCGGGACAAGCCGCCTGCCGCTCGTCAATCCCTACGAAGGGGAGACTCCCGCCCTCGGCTACGACACGGAGACAGCCCTAAGGAGCGGCGCCGCAAGGGGCATAAGGCACGAAATGGAGGGCTACATAAGGGAATTGAGGGCGAAATACCCCTCGCTGGCGGTTTTTCTTACGGGCGGGGAGCGCTTTGACTTGCATAGTTCGGCGAAAAGTGCCACCTTTGCAGACCGATACCTCGTGGCACGGGGGTTGAACAAGATATTAGAGTACAACACAAAGTGACTACCACCAGAGGGCTCTTCCTCGCAAGCTTACTCGCGGCAAGCCTCGCCAGCCCGCCACTCAGGGCGCAGACCAACGGCTGCAACTCCTCCTACTCGCGCTTCGGCCTTGGCACGATGAACGAGCAGTCGCAGGGCTCCAACCGTGCCATGGGAGGCGTGGCGCAGGGCATCGCCTCGGGGCAGAAGGTTAACATGCTCAACCCCGCCTCGTACGCCAGCATCGACAGCCTTACCTTCATCTTCGACGTGGGGATGGGCGTGCAGTACGGCCACTTCAAGCAGGGCGGCTCCACGACCAACGCCCGCAACACGAACCTGGAGTACGTCAACGCTGGCTTCCACATAGCAAGGCGCATGGGCATGTCCTTCGGCTTCGTGCCTTACTCCACAATAGGCTACAACTTCACCTCCGACACACGGGTGGGCAGCAACTACACCAGCAGCCAGACGATAACCTCCGAGACCACCTACTACGGCAACGGGGGGCTGCACCAGATGTACCTCGGCATAGGCTGGACACCCTTCGCAAAGCTTAGCGTCGGGGCTAACATCTCCTACATCTGGGGCGACTTCAACCACAGCCTCGCACAGACGTTCTACGAGGGAAGCACCACCTCCTCGTCGTACAGCACGCTCAACTCCGAGTGGACGAGCGACGTGCGCACCTACAAGCTGGACATCAGCGTGCAGTACCCCGTGAAGCTCACGGCTCAAGACTGGCTGACCCTTGGGGCGACGCTGTCCGTTGGGCACGGCATAGGGAGCGAGGTGCAGATGATACGCTACACCTCTCTCAAAGACACCATCGAGAGCACATGCAAGAACGCCTTCGACCTTCCTTACACGGTCAGCGCAGGGGCGGCGTGGCAGCACAAGGGGAAACTCATTGTTGCCGCCGACTACACCTTCGAGAAGTGGGAGGGCTGCCGCATACCAGTCTCCCGCTCTACCACAACAGAGAGCGAGATAGAGGTGCGCACCGACCAATACCTTAACCGCCACCGTGTCAACGTGGGGGCGGAATACACGCCTAACCCCCTCGCCCGCAACTACACACCCCGCATCCGCTACCGAGTGGGGGCTTACTTCGCCTCGCCTTACACTAAGGTGAACGGCGAGAACGGACCGCAGGAGTACAGCGTCACCGCTGGCATTGCCCTTCCTCTAAGCAACGCAGGCAAGAGCGTGGTGAACGTGTCCCTGCAATGGATGAAGCGTAGACCCAGCACTGCGGGTATGATATCGGAGAACTACTTTATGGCGCACCTTGGGGTTACCTTCAACGAGCGCTGGTTCATGAAGTGGAAGTTCAATTGAGGCTCCTCGCCGCCATTACATTTGCCTTAATGCTCTGTACCATCTGCTCGTGCGAGGGCGACCGTGAGCATATAGCCGAGGCAGTGGCAGACCCCGACTCCGTCGCCTTTATGCGAAGCAAAGGCATCTGCTCCCTCATCTCCGACTCAGGCGTGCTGCGCTATAAGCTGATTGCCGAGGAGTGGGACATATACACCAACACCCAGCCCTCAACGTGGAAGTTCATGAAGGGACTGCTGATGCAACGCTTCGACCAGCAGTTCCAGATTGACCTCTACGTGCAGGCGGACACGGCTTACCTGCACGAGCAGCGCACGTGGGAGCTAAGGGGCAGAGTGGTGGTGAGGAACGTGGAGGGCACCATCTTCAAGACGGAGGAGCTGTTCTGGGACATGGCTGACCACGAGATGTGGAACACTCAGTATATGCGCATCGTCACACCCGAGAGGGAGCTTGAGGGAACGGACTTCCGCAGCAACGAGGCGATGACGGACTACCGTGTGTCGAACTCTATAGGCAAGTTCCCCGTAAGCGACACCGAGAGCGAAGCTGAGGAGACGGACAGCATAGCGGCAGCCGACACCATACCTGAGGACGAGCGCTTCACCCCCAACGGCGAGCGTGTGGGAAGGGTGATGCCCACCGCCCCCGGCAAGCACCAGCAGCAGGGACACTTCAAATGAGCACCCTTATCTATACCATATTAATATTGTTGCTCTCGGCTTTCTTCTCAGGGATGGAGATAGCCTACGTCTCGAGCAACAAGCTGCGGGTGGAGATGGACAGGGCGAACACCAGCCTCGAAGGCAAGGCGCTGGGCATCTTCTACCGCCACCCCAACAACTTCATCACCACCCTGCTCGTGGGCAACAACATCTCGCTTGTCATCTACGGCATACTGATGGCGGCTATACTCGAAGAGGCTTTGCTCAAGCCCCTCGGTCTTGCGGAGGGGCAACCCCTGACGCTCGCCCTGCAGACACTGCTCTCCACCCTCGTGGTGCTGGTCTTCGGCGAGTTCCTGCCCAAGACCGTCTTCCGCCTCAACCCCAACGGCATGCTAAGGGCTTGCGCACTGCCCGCCCTACTCTTCTACGTCATCCTCTACCCTATCAGCAAAGCCACGAGCCTGCTCTCGAAGCTGCTGCTCCGCACTATGGGCGTGAGGGTGAAGAGCAAGGGGCAGGACGGCTCGTTCAAGAAAGCCGACCTCAACTACCTCATACAGTCCAACATCCGGGAGGTGCAGGGCGAGGGCGAGATAAACGAGGAGGTTAAGTTCTTCCAGAACGCCCTCGAGTTCCGCAACGTGAAGGTGAGGGAGTGCATCGTGCCACGCACAGAGATCAACGCTGTGGGTATGGACGCAAGCCTCGACACCCTGCTTCGTATGTTCATAGAGTCGGGCAACAGCAAGGTCATCGTCTACCGTGAGGACATCGACGACATCGTGGGCTTCGTGCATAGCAGCGAGATGTTCCGCCTCAAGCCTGAGGACGACTGGACGGCTACGATAAGGGAGGTCTCCATCGTGCCTGAGAGTATGTCCGCCCAGAAGCTGCTCAAGTCATTGCTTGGGCAGAAGAAGTCCATTGCCGTGGTGGTGGACGAGTTCGGAGGCACAAGCGGCATCGTCACGCTCGAGGACCTCGTTGAGGAGATATTCGGGGAGATAGAGGACGAGCACGACAAGGACTCTTACATAGCCAAGCAGCTCTCGCCCGACGAATACCTGCTCTCCGCCCGCCTTGAGATAGAGCGTGTGAACGAGATGTTCGACCTTCACCTGCCCGAGAGCGAGGAGTACATCACCGTGAGCGGCCTCATCCTGCACACCCTGCAGAGCTTCCCCAAGCACGGCGAGGTGGTGCGCCTTGGCAAGTGGGAGTTCAAGGTGCTCAACAACACCAGCACCAAGATAGAGCTTGTGTCGCTAAAAGTTAATAGCAAGCAAAGCTTGCGGCAATAAAGGAAATCAAGTACCTTTGCCCCCGCATTCTGAAGAGAAACATAATAACCAAAGCATAACAATGGCAGCAATACAGAAAATCAGAAGCTACGGCGTGGTGCTTATCGTAGTCGTAGGGCTTGCCCTCTTCGCCTTCATCGCCGAGGAGCTTGTCCGGGCGATATCCACCACACGCAACATCGGCAGGCAGGTGATTGGCGAGATCTACGGCAAGAGCGTCAACTACCAGGAGTTCAACGCCCTCTACGAGGAGTACGAGAACGCCGTGAAGATGGGCAACGGAGGGCAGAACCTCACCGAGGCGCAGAGCATTCAGCTGCACGACCAGGTGTGGAACGACCTCGTCTCCCAGCGCATCATCGAGCACGAGGCTAAGGCTCTGGGCATAGAGGTATCCGACGAGGAGGTGCAGTACATCATCAACACGGGCTCAAGCCCCCTGCTCAACAACACCCCCTTCGTCAACCAGCAGACTGGCTTGTTCGACGCTAACCTGCTGAAGCAGTTCCTCTCCAACTACGACGAGGTGATGTCTGGCTCCGACTACCCTGAGGCGCAGAAGGAGAGCTTCGAGCAGCTGATGAAGTACTGGCAGTTCATCGAGAAGCAGGTGCGCCAGCAGGCTCTCGTCGGGAAGTACCAGACACTGCTCTCGGGCTGCCTCCTCAGCAACCCCGTGAGCGCGCAGGCTGCCTTCGACGCCCGCAACAACGTCTCCACCGTCCTGCTCGCCTCCGTGCCTTACACCAGCATCAAGGACACCGACGTGCAGCCCTCTGAGGCTGAGATTAAGGCTAAGTACGAGGAGATGAGCAAGCAGTACCCCGATATGTTCAATATGATGCAGGAGGCACGGGACATCAAGTACATCGCCGTGCCCATAGAGGCAAGCAAGGCGGACGAGGAGGCTCTCAACCAAGAGCTCAGGGAGTACGCCCAGATGCTCGAGGACGGCTCTTCCACAGCCTCGGCAGTGGTGCGAGAGTCCCGCTCAAGCATCAGCTACAATGCCTTCCCCGTAAGCAAGAGCTCGCTGCCGGCGGACGTGGCTAACATCGTGGACAGCCTCGAGGCAGGCTCCATCTACGGTCCTTACCCCAACGCCTCCGACCACACGCTCAACCTCGTGCAGCTCATCTCCAGGACGCAGATGCCCGACTCAGTGTCATTCCGTCGCCTTCAGGTGGCAGGCACTGACGACAAGGCTAAGCAGACCGTGGACAGCATAATGACGGTGCTGCAGGCAGGCGTGCCCATCGACAGCGTCGCAAAGAGCCTCAACCAGTCGGCCGAGGAGCAGTGGTTCACCTCCGCAATGGTGGACGGGGCGCAGCTCAACGAGGAGAACCTCTCGTACGTCAACACCGTCTTCAACTCCCCCGCAGGCTCGATTGAGAGGCTTGACGTGACGGGAGGCACGCTCATACTGCTGATAACCGACCGCCGCAACATCATCGACAAGTACGACGTGGCTGTCGTCAAGCGCACCATAGAGTTCAGCGACGACACGCACAACGACGTGTGGAACAAGTTCAGCTCCTTCCTCGCCGCCAACACCACGCAGGCGGACATCGAGGCCAGCGCAAGCCAGAACGGCTACACAGTGCGTGAGACGCAGTACCTCACGGCGGGCAGCCACTACATAGCCAACATCTCTGGCACAACGGACGCTCTCCGCTGGACCTTCGACAAAGCGAAGAAGGGAGACATCTCCGAGCTCTACGAGTGCGGCAGCAACAACAACGAGCTGCTCGTGGTAATGCTCACGGACATACATAAGAAAGGTATGCGCAGCATCGACGACGCTAACCTGCGCTCCGTGCTCGAGCAGGAGGTGATAAAGGACAAGAAGGCCGAGCAGCTGCTCCAGCAGACCCAGGGGGCGAAGAGCCTCGCAGAGGTGATGAAGGTGCAGGGAGCCGTGCAGGACACCGTCTCCAACATCACCTTCGCAGCCCCAGTCTTCGTCATGCAGATAGCCTCCAGCGAGCCTGCCCTCAGCGGCGCTGTGACAGCCGCCAAGAAGGGGGACTTCGTCACGGGCGTAAGGGGCGAGAACGCAGTGTACGCCTTCCAGGTGACAGACCGCAGGCAGAACCCCGCCAAGCTCGACCTCCAGCAGGAGCAGAGCCAGCAGGCAAGCACGTACGCGCGCAACCTCAACGGCCTGATGAGCACCCTCGTAAGGGGAGCGAAGATAGTGGACAACCGATACAAGTTCTACCAGTAAGCCCCCCACGGCTCACTGCTGAGAAGTGCGGACGCTTAGCCTGACGGGTTGAGCGTCCGCCCTTTTTGTGTCCCCACGCCTCAACCGCAGGGGCCGCGACGAGTAGCCCTACATGCCGCGAAGCCTTCAACGAAGAGACCACAAAACGTTCGACGGACCAGTTCCAAACCCTCCGACGGACCGACTCCAAACCCTCCGACGGACCGATTACAAACCCTCCGACGGACCGATTACAAACCCTCCGACGAAAGGTTTGCGAAGAGTCGTACGAGCGACCGAGAAGCGTCGTTACCATCATGGCGTTTAGCCTACGCCGCCCGCTATTAGCCCCTCCCTCAGGGAGGGGTGGCCTGCGGCGAGGTTCGGCTGCACTCGGCAAATCGAGCGAGCTCGTTTGCTCTCGTTTGCACGAACGTTGGGGGAGGGTTGTCACCCCCTCCCCCTGGTGCTGGCTGTTATACACAACTCAGAGCCCACGAGCCGTCTCGTCATCTAGGTAGGCGTCGTGTGG
>JAJPYQ010000075.1 GCA_021204865.1 Prevotellaceae bacterium
ACCCCCAGGCAAACCCCCCCCCCCTATAACTAAGGAAGCGCACTGCCACGCCCTCGGGCTTGTCTATCTCCACCTGCCCCTTGCTGGCGTAAGCGGGGAGGAAGAGATAGTAGATGTCGTCCTTCTCGTCGTGGAAGAGACGCAGCTCCATCCCGCGGACGCTCTCCCTCATGCGCAGCTGAGAGACGAGGGGCTTGCGGCCTGTGCGAAGAGCAACAAGCAAGACAGTCACCAGCAACAGTGCCATCACCGCCAGCCAAGCGTGCTTCCAAAGGTCAAAAGCTCTCATTCCTGTTCTTCACACCTCCCTGCCTCGCAGGGTCAGGTGCAAAGATAGGGGTTTCTTCCCTTAGCGGCAAGAAAACCTCATCGCTACCCGTCGTGACGAGGAGCGGCTACTCGTTGTGGTCCCTCTATAACACCTTTCAAGTAACCCCTTGCGAGGGGTTCAACCGAACCCCTTGCGAGGGGTTGCCTTGAACCCCTTGCGAGGGGTTGTCTGACGGGTAGCGTATAGGCTTCACGAAGCCTCACGGCTGAGGACAAAGGCGATGCTTATATAGCAATGATTCAGTAGAGCCGCCAGCCGTCTGGGGTGAGCGTAAGGGGCAGCGCGACGGTCTCCCGTGAGCTGTCGCCGAAGGCTACCTCAACGAAGACGTCCGCCCTCAGGCTGTCGAGCAGCGAGTCTCCCGTCACGCGCAGGCTGCCTATACCGCCCCGAGCCTCGCGCTCGCGCTGGAGGTATTGCAAGAGCAGCTCCCGTGTCTGCCGCTGGTAGTCGGGCGACATCCGCTCCCAGTCCCTTACGCTCTTAAGGAAAGCGTCCACGTCTCCCTTCTCAAGCCTTTGGCAAGCATCGGCGGCCTGCTGCCTTATGGCGGCGTGGGGGTCGTCCTTGGGCTGCCTCGAACAGGAGGCGAGCAGCAGGGCAAGAAGGATTAAGGGAAGCCGTCTCATCTACTTCTGGCGTATGAAGACGTTGATGGGGCAGCCGCTGAAGTCCCACCGCTCACGTATCTTGTTCTCGAGGAAGCGGCGGTAGGGCTCCTTGATGTACTGCGGTAGGTTGGCGTAGAAGACGAACGAGGGCACCCTCACCTCGGGTATCTGCATGCAGTACTTAATCTTGATGTACTTGCCCTTGATGGATGGGGGCGGGTAAGCCTCTATGAGCGGCAGCATCTCCTCGTTGAGCTTGGAGGTGGAGACACGGCGGCGGCGGTTGTCGAACACTTGCTTGGCCGTCTCGAGCACACGGAAGATGCGCTGCTTGGTCAGTGCCGAGGCGAAGACGATGGGGAAGTCGGTGAAGGGAGACAGCCGCTCCTTGATGGCGTCGGCGAATGTGTCCATCACCTGCTGCGTCTTGCCCTCCACGAGGTCCCACTTGTTCACGACGACGACGAGCGACTTGCTGTTCTTCTGTATGACGGAGAATATATTAAGGTCTTGGCTCTCGATGCCCCTCGTCGCGTCTATCATTAGGATGCATACGTCGGAGTTCTCTATGCTTCGTATAGCTCGCATCACGCTGTAGAACTCGATGTCCTCCGACACCTTGCCCTTGCGCCTTATGCCTGCCGTGTCGACGAGGTAGAAGTCGAAGCCGAACTTGTCGTAGCGTGTGTAGATGGAGTCGCGTGTGGTGCCCGCTATGTCTGTGACGATGTTGCGGTCTTCCCCTATGAAGGCGTTGACAAGGCTGCTCTTGCCCACGTTGGGCCGCCCGACGACTGCGAAGCGTGGCACGTCTTGGTCTATGCTCTCGCCGTCAGCCTTGGGCAGCATCTGCACCACGATGTCCAAGAGGTCGCCCGTGCCGCTGCCTGATATTGCCGAAGTGCAGTGAGGGTCTCCCAGCCCGAGGCTGTAGAACTCGGCTGCGAGGTAAGGCTCGTTGCCGTCCATCTTGTTGGCGACAAGAATGACGGGCTTCTCTGAACGCCTTAGCACTGCCGCGACAGCGTCGTCGAGGTCGGTCACGCCGTTCTGCACGTCCACGAGGAAGAGTATCACGTCAGCCTCCTCCGTGGCTATCATCACCTGCTTGCGTATCTCCTCCTCGAAGATGTCGTCGCTGCCCTCAACCCAGCCCCCCGTGTCAACCACCGAGAACTCCCGCCCGTTCCACTCGCACTTGCCGTACTGTCTGTCCCTCGTCGTGCCTGCCTCCTCGCTGACGATGGCGTGGCGCGTCTGCGTGAAGCGGTTGAAGAGCGTCGACTTGCCCACGTTGGGTCTGCCTACTATTGCTACTACGTTGCTCATCTCAATCCAAGTTATATCCGTACTGCCTCAAGGCTCGCTCGCTGTTGCGCCAGTCCTTTTCCACCTTGACGAAGACCTCGAGGTATATCTTCTTGCCGAAGAACCGCTCAAGGCTGTGCCTCGCCTCCGTGGAGACACGCTTCAGTGCAACGCCCTCGTGCCCGATGATGATGCCCTTCTGGCTCTCCCGCTCCACGTTGATGACGGCGTTGATGTGTATCAGCCCCGCCGTCTCCTTGAACTGCTCCACCACAACCTCTACGGCGTAGGGTATCTCCTTGTCGTAGTAGCGCAGTATCTTCTCCCTGATTATCTCGGTGACGAAGAAGCGGGCGGGCTTGTCGGTGAGCTGGTCCTTGTCGAAGTAGGCGGGGCTTTCGGGCAGCAGCTCTCGTATGCGCTCGAGCAGTTCGCTTACCCCGAACTTGTGCAAGGCGCTGATGGGCATCACCTCAGCCTTGGGCAACGCCTCGTGCCACTCGCCTATCTTACCTGCCACCGTCGCTTGGTCGCTTAAGTCTATCTTATTGATTAGCACTATCACAGGACACTGCATCTTGGCAACCTTGTCGAGGAAGTCTTGGTTCTTGTCGGGCTTCTCCACGACATCGGTCACGTAGAGCAGAACGTCAGCGTCCTGCAATGCGCTCCTCGAGAACTGGAGCATCGACTCCTGAAGCTTGTAGTTAGGCTTAAGCACCCCCGGCGTGTCGCTGAACACTATTTGCGACTCGTCGTCGTTGAGGATGCCCATAATGCGGTGGCGTGTGGTCTGCGCCTTGAAGGTGGCTATGGAGATGCGCTCGCCCACGAGCAGGTTCATCAGCGTGGACTTGCCCACGTTGGGGTTACCCACGATGTTGACGAAGCCTGCCTTGTGCATTGGTGTTTACTCTCTATCCTTGCAGAGGGCAGCCCACTCCTCGCGGCTCATCTTGCCCTCTTGGTAGAACTGTGCGGGCGACTTCTGCGCCTCCTTGGCACCGTCATAGCCCCACACCAGATAGCTCGCCCCCCACGAGAAGCCCGCCCCGAAGGCGGTGAACACTATGTTGTCGCCCTTCCGTAGGCGCGGCTCGTACTCCCAAAGGCAGAGGGGCAGCGTGCCTGCGCTGGTGTTAGCCATGTGGTCGACGTTCACCATCACGTGGTCTTCGCTGATGCCTATGCGGGCAGCCACCGACTGCTCTATGTTGATGTTAGCCTGATGAGGCACGAGCCAAGCTATGTTATCCTTGGTCAGTCCGTGGCGAGCCGTTATGTCCCGCACCGCCTCGCTCATGTCAAGAACAGCGTGCTTGTACACCGCCCTGCCCTCCTGATAGACGTAATGCTCACGCGCGTCAACCGTCTCGTGGCTTGGCATCTTGGCACTGCCGCCCGCAGCCATGTGAAGGTTCTGGTAGCCCTTGCCGTCCACGTGATAGACCCCGTCAACAAGTCCCACAGCCTCTGTCGTTGCCTCCATCATAACGCAAGCAGCCCCGTCGCCGAAGATGGGGCAGGTGTTGCGGTCTTGGTAGTTGGTCATGCTCGACATGTGGTCGCCCCCGCAGAGGATTATGCGCTTGTACCTGCCGCTGCGAATGAATGATGCCCCCACCTCCATAGCGTAGAGGAAGCCTGCGCAAGCCGCCTCCATATCGAAGCCGAAGGCGTTCTTCAGTCCCGTCTCGCCTATCACGAGGCTTGCGGTGGAGGGGAAATGGTAGTCGGGCGTGGTGGTGGCGCAGATTAGAAGCTCCACGCTCTCAGGCTCAGCCCCAGTCTTCAGGAGCAGCTGCCTTACGGCTCGTGTCATCATGTACGCAGTGCCGCTGCCCTGCTCGGGCTTAAGTATGTGGCGCGTCTTCACGCCTATGCGCTGCATTATCCATTCGTCACTGGTCTCCACGATGGTGGACATCTCCTCGTTGTCGAGGATATAGTCGGGCACGTAGCCGCCCACGCCAGTGATTGTAGCATTAATCTTTTCCATTACCTCCGATATTGAAAAATAAAGCCGTAAGAGCGCACTTGGGTCTCTGACGGCTTATCTGCGAGCCTAAAGGGTGTTAGGCTTCTTTTTCTATTGCAACCTTACCGCGATAGTAGCCGCAGGAGGGGCAAACGGTGTGGTAGATGTAGAAATCTCCGCAGTTGGGGCAAACCGCCAACGTGGGAGCGACTGCGCCGTCGTGGGTTCTGCGCTTGCGGGTGCGAGCCTTCGACTGTCTTCTCTTAGGATGTGCCATTGCTTTTTATCTTTAGTTGTTGTCTATTATCTCTCTCAATGTGTCCCAGCGGTGGTCGGTCTCTTGCTGCCCCTCGTAGCGGCTTAGCGCCTCGGCTACCGCCCCTTTGCACTCGCCCTCAGGGTGAACGTGGCGCATTGGCAGGCTCAAGGCTATCATCTCATACACGTTCCACGCCAAGTCTACCTCCCCGTCCGCGGTTGTCACCGTCTCGCCGTCGTCGCCGTCCCTTTCGCCTATCCTCACCAGAAGCTCGCTCTCGCCATCAACTGGCTGGCGCATTGGCTCGAGGCATCTGTCGCACTCCACCTCAACGTCGCCCCGCAGGCGGAACTTAAGCTCGAAGTCGCTGGCGGTAAGCTTGCGGGACTTCATATCAACACTTAGCCTTCCCCTCTGCAACTCGCCTCCCATCTGGGCAAAGAAACTGTCGTCCACCTCCCAGCAATAAGCCTCCTCCTCTGCTGTCTGCTCCTTGAAGTATATGCGGAACTTGCTCATTATCCTCGCTGCTTATGCCGTGCGCACACTTGCGTTCGAGGCGCAAAGTTAGTGAAATTAGCTATCCATCCCAACAAATCGCAGGCAAAACTTATGCGACGCTGGCAAAACAAAGCCTATTCTATGCTGAACAACTGCCCATTCGCGCATTGCATTATCCCCTAAGAGGCTTCACAATGAATCACCGTGGGGCGAGCGAAGGTGGACGTTGGGCAAGGGCGATCGGGTGTAGGGTGACGGCCGACTGACGACAGGGATATGGGCGATGTGGGCGTAGCGAACCCCGAAGGGGTTGCACATGGTAGCCGCCAGAAGAACGGAGTTCTTCCAGATAGGAACGGATTGCTTGCGTAAGCGAGCGTTAGCGACACCCCCGGTATCGTGCGTCAGCACGATATTGTGCCGAAGGTACAACTGTAGCCCCTTCGGGGCTTCGATAGCGTCACGTCGGCCAAAACATAGCGACGTGTGAGCCAAAACATAGCGACGTGTTGGCAAAATCATAGCGACGTGTGAGCCAAAACATAGCGAGACGTTGCCCCTCGGACGCATAGTGTCTCAACCCTCGGACGCATAGTGTCTTTCTACCGTCCGCACGAGACGATTGCAGACAACCATAAAGATACCCTTCCCCAAAGGGAGAACCCCTCGGGCTTCTGCCTTAACCTCCTAAAAAGACTGCGATTACTTACCGGGAAACCCCTTCAGAAGAAGCTTCCCCCTCGGCGTCTTCCGTATGAGGCGGACTAAGCCTCCGCTCTTTCGCCTCAAGGATAGAGCGCACGAGCCCGTCCCCACTCTTTATCCTGTTCAGTGCGTCTTGCGAGGCAAGCTGATGGCTCTCCTTCTTCGAGTAGCCCTTGCCCACGCCGCACACCACGTCCTCAATGAGGACATTCGTCAGGAACGTAGGCGTGTTGCCCTCCTCCTTCTGCTCCTCCACCAGGCGGAAGTCGATGAGCAGCTTGTGCTTCTGTGTCCACTCTATCAGCCTGCTCTTGAAGTTCTGCTCGCGGAAGGCTATCATGTCGAGATTGATGAGCCTGCGAAGCACACGCGTCTTGACGAAGCGCAGGCAGCGACCGTAGCCCCTGTCGAGATATATAGCCCCGACGAGAGCCTCGAAGGCGTTGCCGCTGATATAGCTGTTGTGCGAGCTGCTTATATGCTCGTCCCGCTTCACCAGCCTGTCAAGCCCCGTCTCGTGAGCCACACGGTTAAGCGACTCCCTCTGCACTATCTTGCTGCGGGTGTTAGTGAGAAAACCCTCCGGCTTCCCCTCGAAGTGGCGGTACACCACGTCCGCCACCACAGCGTCGAGTATAGCGTCGCCCAAGAACTCCAGCCGCTCGTTGTTGAGCTTCCGCCCGCCCTCGTCAATCACCGACGACGACTTGTGCAACAGAGCCTGCTGGTAGGGTCTTATGTCATAAGGGTAGAAACCCAGTATCGGGCGCAACAAACGGCAAAGTTCCCTCTCCTTGCGGAAAGGGAACTTCACTATAGATATCAAATCCTTGAGGTTCACAAGGCTCAGTCTGCGTACTTCTTGAAGATGGCGCAAGCGTTGTGCCCGCCGAAGCCGAACGTGTTGCTCAGAGCCGCACGCACGGTGCGCTTCTGGGCCACGTTGAACGTGAAGTTCAGGTTGTAGTCTATCTCCGGGTCTTTGTCGTCCTCGGCATGGTTGATTGTCGGCGGGACGATATCATTCTTCACCGAGAGAACGCTGAACATAGCCTCGATGGCACCCGCAGCGCCAAGCAGGTGACCCGTCATAGACTTAGTGGAACTTATGTTCAAGTCATAGGCGTGCTTGCCGAACACCGCCAGTATTGCCTTCACCTCGCTCAGGTCACCCACAGGGGTGGAAGTGCCGTGAGCGTTGATGTAGTCTATGTCTTCGGGCTTCATACCAGCGTCGTCAAGAGCCATCTCCATCACAAGCTTAGCCCCTAACCCCTCGGGATGCGAGGCGGTGATATGGTAAGCGTCGCCGCTCATCCCGGCACCCGCCATCTCGGCATAGATATGCGCACCGCGAGCCTTTGCGTGTTCCAGCTCCTCAAGCACGAGGCAGACAGACCCCTCGCCCATCACGAAGCCGTCGCGGCTCAGGCTGAAGGGGCGGCTCGCCGCCTGCGGGTTGTCGTTGAGAGTGGATATGGCGTGCATCGAGTTGAAGCCGCCCACCCCGCCGGGAGCGATGGCTGCCTCAGCGCCGCCAGTGACGATGGCGTTCGCCTTGCCCAGGCGTATCAGGTTGAAAGCGTCGGCAATGGCGTTGGTACTCGAGGCACAAGCGCTGCTCGTCACGTAGTTCGGACCATGGAACCCGAAGCGTATGCTTATGTGCCCTGCGCAGATGTCCGCAATCATCTTGGGCACGAAGAAGGGGTTGTACTTAGGGCCGAGCGTTGGGCCAGTCTTGGCGTAGTTCCATTCCTCCTCCTCGAACGTGCGCATTCCGCCCAGACCTACGCCCATAACCACCCCGATGCGGTCTTTGTTCACCGTCTCAAGGTCCATTCCGCTGTCGTCAACAGCCATTTGGCTCGCTATGACCGCGAACTGGCAATAGGGGTCCATCTTGCGGATCTCCTTGCGGTCGATGAAGGGAGCGGTGTCCAGCCCCTTCACCTCACAGGCAAAATGTGTCTTGAATGCCGACGCGTCGAAATGCGTGATAGGGGCAGCGCCGCTGACACCGGCAAGGGCATTGCGCCAAGTCTCCTCGACCGTGTTGCCGAGGGGGGTGACAGCGCCCATACCAGTCACTACAACTCTCTTAAGTTCCATTAGTCTCCTCCGTGGAAATATAAACTCCCCACCCGACCGACGGGAGGGGAGATAGGGTGAAAAATTAGTTCTGATGCTCCTCGATGTACTTGATAGCGTCGCCTACCGTGCTTATCTTCTCGGCGGCGTCATCGGGAATGGAGATGCTGAAAGCCTTCTCAAGCTCCATTATCAGCTCTACCGTGTCCAGAGAGTCTGCGCCAAGATCCTGTGTGAAGCTTGCGCTCTCAGTCACTTCGCTCTCGTCCACACCTAACTTTTCTACGATGATTTCCTTTACTTTTGCTTCAATTTCAGACATAATGCAGTAAGAATTAAAATAGTATTGTTTGTTAACGTAATGTTGTTATCGGGCTGCAAAGTAACTACATTTATCTGTATCCGCCAAATAATTATAGGGCTAATTACACAATTCGGGCGAGTTTGTGCAAAGCCGGCGCAGCTTCAGTCCAGCGTCTCACGTCTCAGGGGGTAGCTCTCCCGCAGCTGCTCGAACTCGTCGGGGCGGGCTTTAAGGCGCAAGCTGTCAGTCATCGGGTTGTAGAGCGCGAGGGCTTGCTCCGTAGGGTCAGCGGGGAGGCGGAACGTTGCGGGCAGGCTCGGGGGGCATATACTGAAGGTCATCTCCCGTCCCAGCCAGTGGCACAGAGCCTCCAGCGTCATCCTCGTGGCGTTCGCCTTGCCGTCAGCGCTGTAGCCCGCTATGTGCGGCGTGCCTATGTACACCCTCTCCAGCAGCGCGGGCAGGGGGTGCGGCTCGTTCTCCCACGTGTCTATTATGGCTTGCCTCAGCAGTCCTCGCTCGAGGGCTTCCAGCAGAGCCTCGTTGTCCACCACCCCGCCTCGGCTCGTGTTCAGCAGCAGGGGCTGCCTCTTCAGGGAGCGGAGGAAGCCTTCGTCCACAAGATGCTGCGTAGGGTATCTGCCGCTCGTCACCAACGGGGTGTGTATCGTTATGATGTCGCACCGCTCGCAAAGCGTCCTAAGGCTCGAGAAAGCCTCGCCTCCCTCCGCCTCCATTCGTGGCGGGTCGTTCAGGAGTATCGCCTTGCAGAGCGGGGCAAGCGCCTTGCCAACAGCCTTCCCCACGTTGCCAACGCCTATGATGCCCACCGTCTGGCGGGCGAGGCTCTCGCCGCTGTCCCTCTGCCAAAGCAGCAGACTGTTGCGCACATACTGCGCCACCGAGGCGGCGTTGCACCCGGGGCAGTTAGTCCAAGTGATGCCCTCTGCCTCAAGGTAGTCCGTGTCTATATGGTCGAACCCCACCGTCGCCGTGCCCACGAACCGCACCTTGCTGCCCTCGAGCAGCTCCCTTCCGCAGCGCGTCCGTGTGCGTATCAGCAGCACGTCGGCGTCCCTCACGTCCTCGTGGCTTATCTCCCTGCCCGGCAGGTACGCCACATCGTCCACAAGGCTCTCTATAGCCGTGCGTATGAAGGGTATCTTGTTGTCTACAACAGCCTTCATCCCCCTCACTCCCTCACCTTGCGCAGCGTGCGAAGGCAGCCCTCGAGCTGACGCATCAGGTCGCGCTTCTGCCCCTCGGGGTTGAAGACGAACACCTCGCTCACCACAACCTTCCTCTCCGCCGTGTCCACGCCGACGTGCGCCACGAAGGGACCGCCCATATACCCGTTGCGCAGTTCCCACAGCCCTCGCACCTCCATCAGCTGCCGTCCGTTAATCCTTCTCATCGCCGCCCACACCACAGGCTCCCCGTCGTCCCCGCGGCTCGTCTCCATCCACTGGTCTCGCCTGCTGCCCGGTATGTTCGCCCTCAGCACCGAGTCGCGCCTCTCCGTGTAGCGGTCAACGTCCGCTATGTCCCCGCTGTCCCACGGGTAGGTGTAGAAGACGAAGTTGATGTCCCTCGCCGCGCGGTTCGAGCCGCCCCAGAGGAAGTCCTTGCCTCGCTTCGTGGCGACCATATCCGTCGGCATCTTCACCTCGTAGCCTGCCACAGCCCTGAGGTCGTCGCTCACCTTCTTGCTGTACTTCCCCTGCACCAAAGTCGAGAGCCTCGCCACTTGGAACTCCATTATCTGCTGTTGGATGAACTCCCTCCTCTCGCTTATCAGCCGTCGCATCGTCTCCAGGTCGGGAGCCTTGACGAAGACCTCAATCTCGGGCCGCGCCTTCACGTTGTGCGCCACGCCAACCTCCCCCCGCTTCAGCCTCTTGTCTATCTGGAAGAACACCTTGCTGTGCATAGCGTAGAAGACGCTCGTGTACGCTCCCGCCCCTATGTTGTTCACCCTGAAGATGTTCTCCGCCGAGCCGAGCCCCGGGCAGTCAGCCTCCGTCACGCTCGCGACGCTGTCCTTGAGGTCGCTGTTCGCTATCTCGGCGTCCGACACCACCAAGAGCTCGCAGGGCAGCCCCTTCGAGGCGGGCAGCCGCTGCCCCCCGTCCCTGCCGCAGGAGGCAAGAGCAAGCGCCCCCGCGAGCGCTATAATATATATGGTATGGAACTTCATCCCTTCACCCTCTCGAGCCGCGAAGTTACTAAATCTCCCCCAGCCAAGCAAGCCGCCCGCCGCGGCAACCCCTCAGGAGTCGTCGTTACGCCTGTATGGGAGGTGTCCAGCCCCTACGGTATAGGCGCAACGGTCCCTTAGGTAAGGCGTTGCGACCACTAACGTTCGCCGCAAGGGAACCCCCAGAGGGGGT
>JAJPYQ010000050.1 GCA_021204865.1 Prevotellaceae bacterium
CCTCCGACGGACCGACTCCAATCCCTCCGACGGACCGACTCCAATCCCTCCGACGAACGTTTTGCGACACCTCACCGTGACGGACAGCACAAAAGAGCCGAGGCGCTTGGACTTTGCTCCTAAGCGCCCCGGCTGTTCGTTTAAGTCTGCCGTCTCGGCTACAAGGCGGTGGAAGTCAAGATGAGCACGAGCAGAGCCAGAATGGCGTACAGCTCGGGGAACACTGCCAGCACCATAGTGGTGCCGAAGGCGTTATGCCCTGCGCCTATAGCGCTGATACCGTTGGCGCAGACCTTCGCCTGACGTATGGCGGAGAAGAGGGCAACGAGACCCAGTGCCAAGCCGACACCGAAGATTGCACTGCCAGCAGCCAAGGAGATATCAGCGGTCACCTTAGTGTTCAGCATGAAGAAGCCGACGAACCCGTACAGTCCCTGCGAGGAGGGAAGGGCGGAGAGGCCGATGTAGGAGCCCGTAGCCCCGGGGTTTTTCTTTAACGCTCCGATGGAAGCACCACCGCAGATAGTAACACCGTACGCGCTCCCGACACCCGAGAGAGCGACACAAAGGGCAACGCCCAAATAAGCTAAGAAGATTGCCATAATACTTTAAGTTTAGTCGTATTGATTGTTTGTTTTAACTCTTTAGTTCCTTGAAGGGCTGGTACGGCCTGCCGCCGCCCTCGAAGTTGGCGTTCTTGAAGAACTCAACGAAGATAAGCCTCATCGGGTGCACGAAGGCACTGATAAGGCTCAGCGCGAACGTTATGCCGTGACCGATGAGCAGGATGAGCAGCATCGGCAGCCAGCGCACGTACCAAGGCATGCTGCTGGTCATGTCGATGGCGAGGGAGTTGAACACGCCTCCAAGCACACCGCCCGTAAGCCCGAGGGCGAACAGTCGGATGTAGCTCAACAGGTCGCCAAGCAGCCCCGTCGCCATGCCGTAGACGGAGTACAAGCCGCTGCCGAGGTTAAGCAGCGGACCAGTGATGGGGTTCTTGTAAGCGCCCGGGCTGTTGTACAGGAAGATGCCCACGCACGAGACGGCGATGAGGGCGGCGAGGATGTACTGCACTGCCATAGGCAGAGCCACACCGCAGAAGGGCAGCCCGAACAATGCCACGAGGGAGACGAGGGCAACGACCCACGAGAACGTGCCTATGGCGTAGCCGAAGCCGTAGTTCTTGCACAGCTTGCACCCCTTCAGCACCATACCTATCAGCACCTGTATGAGCCCCAGTATGACTGAGATGACCATCATCGGGGAGTAGCCGAATATCTTGCCCACACCGTTCTCGTTGATGAAGTAAGGCTTGACGGGGGCGAGGAACGCCCACGACTGCTGCGTCAGGTCGATGCCGAACACCGTGCCCATAGCAGTGCCGCACACCATCGTGGCAGCGCCCAGCCAAATAGCCAGCTTGCCGTAGTCCCTCGTCGCACCTTGCGTCTTCAGCAGGATTGCTATGCCTACGAGCAGCACTATCAAGCCGTAGCCGCCGTCGCCAAGGCAGAGGCCGAAGAAGAGCATGAAGAACGGGGCGAAGAAGACCGTGGGGTCTATCTCGTTGTACTTAGGCAGCGAGTACATCTTAAGGATGGGCACGAAGAGGCGGCTGTATGAGTCCTCCCTTATCTCCACCGGCACATCGTCGGTGAACTTCGGGTCTTCCATCTCGTAGAAGATGTGGTTCTCGTCAAGGTAAGCCACAAGCTCCGCCGAGCTGTTTGCCTTAACCCAGCCCTCGAGCAGGCGCAGAGAGCCTCCTGCCATGCGCTCGTCGCTGAGGTGAACCTTGTGCAGGGAAATCTCGTTGAGGCTTGCGAGCCGTCCTTGCTCAAGCAGACGACGCTGCGCCTCGTTGGTGTGCACCAGCCTGCTGCGAACGCCCTTGAGCCTCTGCTGCAATGCGTCCCTCTCCTGCTCGCACTGATGGATGCTGCACTGGGGAAGGGTGATGTGCTCTGCTGGGATGTCGGGCTGCTCGTCGGCGAAGGTGATGAAGTAAGTGCGCTTGTCCGCCTCGTTCACCTTGATGGCGAAGTACTCCGTCTCCCATTCCGCCTTGAAGTACTTGCTTGTGCAGCGGAAGAAGTCAATGCGATGCCCTATCTGCTCAGCCAGTGCCTGCACCGCCTGCGGGTCGAAGTCGCCCCAGGGAGTGAGTTCCTTAAGGTGCTTCTCCTGCTCGTCGATGGCGTGAAGCAGCGTGCTTTCCTGCTCTTCGAGGCTTTCCACGCTTTGCAGCACCTCTTGTGGGGCAGCATCAGTATCTGTAAGTTCTGTCTGCCCTCCAAGCTCAGCGCCGTAAGCCTCAGCGGCTTTGCTGAGAGCGGCAAGGGCGTTGCGGTAACGCTGCTCAGTGTCTATGGCAGTCTGAAGCTCGGGGCTTGTGGCTCCCTGCTTAAGCTGCTCAACGTGGACAACGCCAAGCTGCCGCACCGCCTCGATGAAGCTGTCGTATTCAGTGTTGGTCACCAGGAAGGTGAGCTTCTTCATTTTCTCAATCATGCGGTGGCCTCCTTTCTCTTTTCCTGGAGCGACTTAAGTATCTTCTGGCTTGACTTAGACAGGTTCTCCTCGTCCTCCATAAACCGTTTTATCTTGCGCACCGCCTCCTGGAAGCCCGGTATCTGCACTTTCTCGAAGAGGTTCACCTTCTGTGTCGTCTTCTTGCGTGCGTGCTCAAGCAGGTGAAGCTTGGCGTTGACAAACTCACACTCCACAGCGGTCTTTGCGAGACCCTGCAACAGATTGATGCCGTCGAAGTACCACTTGGGGGCGCTGAACAGACCGAACGGCTTGACTGCCAGGCTGATGTTGCTGAGGACTGGCACCCTCACTCCCGCTATCTTCTTGACGTTTATCTCAACGTCTTGAAGCGAGACGAGCGAGGTGTCGAACTCTCCCCACAGCGCATACATCTTCTCGTAGCCCGCAATCTTGCTTTGAAGTTCCTTTTCCAGCGCATCTGCCTCCGCCTTGCACTTCTTCACCTCGAGGCGCAGCGCGGTCTCCTTGCTCTTGATGATGGGCAGGGTGCGCTGCCGCATCTTGAGGTTCTTCTCAATCTGCTGGAGCGATGTCTTGTTATATTGAAACTTAATCACCTCTTAAATTGCGTCTTTAGGTGGGTTAGTCTTTCCAGTATATGTCGGTGAACTCCTTCTTGATGTTCACCTCCTCCAGCTTGAAGTACTTGTGGAACAGCGCCCACGTGATGTCGAGCATCTCCTCGGTGTTCACGTTCACGTCGATGGCAAGCAACTGCGAGGCGTAGTCCTTCGCGAAGTCGAGGCAGCGATTGTCGTAGTCTGTCAGGTCGAAACCGTTCTCGAGCTTCGTCTTCGCATTGGCTGCGTCAGCGTAAAGTCGGATAGCCGCGTTCATCACCTGCGAGTGGTCTTTGCGGGTCTTCTTGCCTGCCACAAGCTGCTTCAGACGGCTCAGCGAGCGGAACGGGTCTACGATTACCTTTCCAATATCGCTGTCACGACGCAGATAGAGCTGACCCTCGGTGATATATCCCGTATTATCAGGCACAGCGTGCGTAATGTCGCCGCCACTCAACGTGGTAACCGCTATGATGGTTATACTGCCACCTCCCGCACTTTCCGGGAACTGCACCGCCTTCTCGTATATCTTAGCCAAGTCACTGTACAGCGAGCCAGGCATCGAGTCCTTCGAGGGGATTTGGTCCATACGGTTGCTGACGATGGAGAGCGAGTCGGCATAAGAGGTCATATCAGTAAGTAGCACAAGCACAGTCTCATGCTTCTCGACGGCAAAATACTCTGCGGCTGTAAGCGCCATGTCGGGTACAAGCAGACGCTCGACCGCGGGGTCTTCGGTCGTGTTTATGAAAGAGATTATACGATTCAATGCCCCGGCGTTGGAGAAGATATTACGGAAATAGTAATAGTCGTCGTTAGTCATTCCCATACCGCCAAGGATAATCTTGTCGCACTTCGCCCTCATCGCCACCATTGCCATCACCTCGTTGAAAGGCTGGTCGGGGTCTGCGAAGAAAGGTATCTTCTGCCCTGAGACCAAAGTATTATTAAGGTCGATGCCCGCGATACCAGTGGCTATCAGTTCGCTCGGCTGCTTACGGCGCACGGGGTTCACGCTTGGTCCGCCAGTCTCCACTTCCTTGCCCTCAATCTCAGGGCCTCCGTCGATAGGCTGCCCGTAAGCGTTGAAGAAGCGGCCTGCCAGTTGCTCGCTGACCTTCAGCGTTGGAGCTTTGCCAAGGAACACCACCTCGGCGTTGGTCGGTATGCCTCCCGTTCCCTCAAACACCTGCAGGGTGACGTCATCGCCCATAATCTTAACCACCTGCGCCAGTTTGCCGTCGATGGTCGCCAACTCGTCATATCCCACGCCCTTTGCCTTCAGCGAGCAAGTGGCTTTGGTTATCTGACTTACTTTCGTGTATATTTTTTGAAATGCTGTTGCCATGAGAGTCTAAGTATTTAAAGCATCGCCTTTATCTTGTTGATGTAGTCGTAGTATTGCTCGCTCCTGAACGGGGAGTAGTTCATCTGCTTGCAGAGGTTTATCATCTTCTTGAAGTAGTCGGTAACCTCAAGGAAAGTGTCGAACTTGAAGTCGTCCTTGTCGCATATCTCCGTCACGAGGTTCAGAATCTCTTCCTGCCTTTCAAGCGGAGTCACTGCGTCAACCTCGTCGAAGGCATCCTGCTGAAGCACAACGTAGTCGATGATCTCGCTCTTCCAGAACGTCACGTGGTAATCGACTGGCACACCGTCATCACCGAGGATGTTGATCTGCTCGGCTATCTCCTTGCCACGCTGCATTCTTGTCTTCAGCTTCTGCACCTTAGGTATCCACTGCTCGTTGATATGCTCCTTAATATAATCCGCGAACTCGGGGTATTCGAGGTATTTACTGTAAGAGTCTATCGGGTTGACAGCGGGGTAGCGCTTCTTGTCCGCACGATCCTGCTCAAGTCCGTAGAAGCAACGAGCCACCTTCTTCGTGTTCTCCGTCACTGGCTCCTTAAGGTTACCGCCTGCAGGCGACACTGTGCCGAGGAACGTAACCGAGCCCACTTGCCCGTTATGCAGCTCAACGTAGCCCGCACGACCGTAGAAGTTGCTTATCAACGCACCCAAGTCCATCGGGAAGGCGTCGGGTCCGGGCAACTCCTCCATACGGTTACTCATCTCACGCAGCGCCTGAGCCCAGCGAGAAGTGGAGTCTGCCATCAGCAAGACACGCAAGCCCATAGAGCGGTAATACTCCGCCATTGTCATCGCTGTGTAGACGGAAGCCTCACGGGCTGCCACTGGCATGTTACTTGTGTTGGCTATGATTATGGTGCGCTCCATAAGCTTTCGCCCAGTGTGCGGGTCTACCAGCTCGGGGAACTCGGAGAAGATCTCCACCACCTCGTTGGCACGCTCACCGCAGGCAGCTATCACCACGATGTCCGCCTCCGCTTGCTTTGATATTGCGTGCTGAAGCACCGTCTTACCCGTTCCGAAAGGTCCGGGGATGAAGCCCGTTCCGCCCTCAACGATAGGATTGAACGTGTCTATCGTGCGCACGCCAGTCTCAAGAAGCTTGAAGGGACGAGGCTTCTGCTTGTAGTTAGTCATAGCCACCTTCACTGGCCAGTGCTGCACCATGTCCACCTTGATGTCGTTGCCCTGCTCGTCGGTCAGCACAGCCACCGTGTCGTGGATCTTATACTGCCCAGCCGGCGCGATGCTCTTCACCGTGGCAGTTCCCTTCATCTGGAACGGCACCATAATCTTCAGCGGCTGGTGGTTCTCCTCAACCTGCCCGAGCCAGTCGCTCTCGATAACCTTGTCGCCCACCTTCGCCAGCGGGATGAAGTCCCAAAGTCTGTCGGAGTCAAGCGGCTCTGTGTACTGTCCACGCCTAAGGAAGATGCCCTCCATCTTGTCGAGGTCGTTCTCCAGTCCGTCGTAGTTCTTGCTAAGCATGCCAGGGCCCAACTGTATCTCCAGCATGTGCCCCGTGAATTCTGCCTCGGCTCCCACCTTAAGTCCGCGTGTGCTCTCGAACACCTGGACGTAGACATCCTGGCCAATCACTTTGATGACCTCAGACATCAGGCGTACGCCCTTCAAGATGATGTAGCATATCTCGCCCTGCAAGACTGGTCCATCCGCGTGTATGGTGACCATATTGGCGACGATGCCACTAACAGTTCCTTTTGTCATATTGCCTATGTTATCTGATTTTTGTTATTTCCTTATAAACTCTTCCGGCACTTTCGCCTCTCCGCGCAGGTTCTCTATGATCTGCTTGAAGGTCTCCTCGCCCGTCTTCACGTCGAGGTTTGCCCAGCGGTACTGCATCTCCAGCTTGCAGAGATAGGCGAACACTGCCTCTATTGAGAAGGGGTCGTAGAATGTCTGCTCCTCGAGCCACAGCCACTTGAACGCGTCTATCAGCTTCTCTTTCCTCACGGGGTCGGGCTCTTCGACGATTGTCATCAGCTCGCGGACGTAGTCGTACTGCTTGCCGAGGTCGAAGTCCTTGGACATGTTGTGCCTTATCATCTCCTGCACCTCGCCTTCTCCCTTTATGTAGTCGCCCACGTCCCAGCCTTGCTTGCGCGCCAGCACAGCGGTGAGGAAGTTGGTGACATCGAGGTTAAGCTTGTGCCACTGCCTTATCATCTTGTTCGGACAAGTCGTGACGGCAAAGTTCAGAAACTGGTAAGTCAGCTCGTCCTCAGGATAGAAGCCCTTTGTATCCTTATTATAAGGGTATTCCCTCGCGAACTCGCTCATAAAGGCTGGATAACGCTTCACGTTGTAGTTCATCTCCCTTGCCGAGGTCAGGAGATCGGCGTATTGCTCGGGGGAGAAGTTGCCGCTCGAGTCGGTTTGCGCCTCGGGGTTCTTCAGGAGCTTCACGAGATTTTGGCAGTCGTGCCGGAGAAAGAAGTAGTTGGCGAGCAGCTTCTTGTCGCTGTCCGTCAGCTCCTCTTCACACTGCTCTCTGAGCTCTTCGAGGGAATAGCCAGGCTGTGTGTCCTCCAGCTCTATGTCCGGCAGACCCGCCATCAAGCAATAGTAGTTTCCCATCTTCCCTCCAGGTTAGAAGAGCATCTCCACCAGTTGCGGGCGCAGGAAAGCCTTAAAGTAGTTCTCAAACTCCTCCTTGCCGAAGTTCACCTTGTAGCTGCCGTCCGAGGGCGAGATGGTGAAGATGGCGTCCGTGTTGTTCACTTTCTCGATGCTGACACCCTTGTCGAGCAGCTTCTTAGCCTCTTTCTCGAAGTAAGCATTCAGTCCTTTGGCGTCTTCCGTGCTGATGACTATTGGCTCGTTCTCCGCCCACTTGCTTGCCAACGCCACGGTGAACTTCTGGAGGAAGTCCTTGTCGCTGGTCAGTTTGTTCACAGCGTCGGTGACCACGCAGCCAGTGACGACGTTGGTGATCTCGCTCTTCAGTGCGTTAAGCGCCTGCCCAGTGTAGAGCTTAAGCTCGTTCTTGGTGTTGGTGTCAAGGTCGGCAGCCTGCTTCTTGGCTTGCGCCTCGATGACCTTGGCTTGGTCTTTGGCTGCGTCCACTATCTTCTTGGCCTCTTGCTTGGCCTCGTCGATGATGCGCTGCGCTTCGGCCTGGCCTTTCTCCACGCCTTCACGGTAAAGTTTCTCGGTGAGTTCTTGAATCTTTTCCATATCTGTTTGTGTGTCTAATGTGCTTCTTTTGGTGTTATTCGGTAACTTTGTGCGCAAAGATAGGGTTTTTCAATTTGATTAGCAAACGCTTAAATACATTTTATTACGTTTTTTAATATTGAGGCTTCGGGCAATCTTGGTGGCGCAACCCTTCCGCCTCTCTTCAATCCGTCCAACGACATGGCTCTCGCAGCCAACGTTTGTCCGTATTCTCCGCCATTGCGCATCAGGCAGATGGAGGCGGATCTTGCGTCTCTCTCACGCTTCTGGGACGAGGGCCCGTGGGGATGGAGCTTGGAGGCTCGTCGACGGTATATTGGGATGGGATTGAAGGTTGCCGACCTGCCCGATGACGGCTGGCTGAACCGTGTTCGGCAGCTCTCGAGCCGTGCCTTCTCCTGCCGCTATCTTGTCAGGCTTCTTCGTGAGTTCGAGGGTGAACAGTTAGTGGGTCATCACTCTTGCTTCCGCACTGAGTACGCCAAAACTGCCCACAGAGGGCTTGTTTTCAAGTCGCCTTGGAGTAGTAGCGGACGTGGCGTCATCTTCGCTCCTGGGGGGCTTACGGAGCGAATAGAGGCGAGGCTGAGGAGCTTTCTGCACACTCAGGGCGGATATGCCGAGGACAAGTTGTATGAGGATAAGCTTGTGGACTTTGCCTTGGAGTTCCGGGTAAGGGGCGAGGGTGAGGTGGATTTCCTCGGTCTCAGCGTGTTCCATACTGGCAGGAACGGGGCTTACGAGGGGAATGTGGTAGCTCCGCAAGAGGCTCTCAGGCGGATGATAGGGGCGGACGAGGCGTTGTTGCAGAGACTCATCGGCTACCATCGCCTGCACCTCGGCAGACTTGGCTACACAGGCCCCGTGGGCGTGGACATGATGCTGCTCCGGGACGGACGCGTTCACCCCGTTGTGGAGATTAACTTCCGCCGAAGTATGGGGATGCTCGCCATTAAGCTTAATGAGCTTGGACTGACTGGAGACGCTGACCTCACGCCTGCGGTCAGGCAAGGCTTTCAGGCAGTCGTTAGGGACGGCGTGCTGGCGATTAAGTATGTTAGCTTGCAGGGGGCTAAGGCAAGCCCCGAAGGGGCTGTACTATAATAGCCGCTTGCCTTCAGGCTGGCGGTTAACTGGGTGGTCATTTAGGCATTTTTAAGCTGCCTCGCAGCCTCAGACTATATGGTTTTTCATATCTTGGCCTTCAGCGAAGTTAGGCTCGCTTCGCGAGCAAAGCGTTTCTTATTGGCGAGCTTCCAGCTCGCTGGCGGCAAACGCAATTGAAAAGCTACGCTTTCCTTGCTTTTTGCTCTCGCTTGCACTAACTTTGCCGCATGAAGCGTTGGATGTTCCTGCTTGTTTGCCTGCCCATTGGAGCTGCCTCTTTCGCCCAAAACGAAAGGGATGCGTCGCTTGCGGACACGCTGGAGAAAGCCACACAGCCTCGCTTTGCGCCATTCCCCCTGAAGCCAAATAATATTGCCGCTGACAGCCTTGTATACCCACCCCTTACTATGACCTTCAACTCGCCCTGGGGAGCTGGCTTGTGGGGCATTCACAGCGGTTTCAACGCAAGTGTCAGCGCAGGCGTGATCTGCGGTTTCGGGAAGAATAATCCTTACCGTGGGGCTGCCTTCTTCACGAGCCTCGAGGGCTTGTACGCACTGCCTGTGAACGAGCGCCTTACCCTTGCAGCGGGGCTTGGCTACACACGCTACACGGGCTGGGGAGAAAGCCAGAGCGCGCTCGACATCTTCGGGCTTGCCAACTACAGCTTCACCGACCGGCTGGACGCCACCCTCTTCCTCTCGCACAGCTTCTCTCCCACGAATACGAGAGGCTTGCGCACCCCTTACATTCCCACTATGAGCGGAAATTGCACTACCGTGGGAGCGGAGTTCGGGGTGAGGGTGAACGACGCGGTGAGGATAGGCGTTGGGGTGTCGGTGACAAGGGAGGAAGTTCCCCAGCCTCGCTGAGCAGCCTTCGCTGAGCCCCGCACGGAGGTCACATTTAGAAATAATCTGGGGCTAACTGCCTTTCATCCATCTTTTTATTATACTTTTGCACTGGGATTGGGTCGACCTTTCCCGCATTTTTTGGAAGCGTTTCGGCTATATCCTTGGATTGGAATTCGCCAAATTTTCACGTACAGGATACAGCAGCCATGAAGCGCATGCTTGCTATATCTCCCGCTCCGCGCGGCTGATATATCGGCAAGGCGTGGGGTGGACTGTTTATTGTACAAGGGCGTTTGGCGATGCCTCAATCCAGATAAACTGAACATCGTCCACGCTTTCTTACGTGGTGTCTAACCAGCCTGCTCTGGGGGCGAGGAGCGGCGAGATTAAACGAACTGCTATGCACATAGGCAGCCTTATCAGGAAGGAGCTCAAGCGCTCGGGGCACACCGTCACGTGGTTCGCCGCCCAGATCTGCTGCACCCGCACCCATGCCTACAAGATTTTCCGCAAGGAGAGCATCGACACGGGGCTGTTGGAGCGAGTCTCACGCACCCTCGGGCACGACTTCTTCCAGGACCTCTCTAAAGGTCTCGCAGAGGAAGACACGCAGCCCCAGTAAGCGGCATTCCCACCCTCGAAGGGGTGATATCTGGAAATATTGCGGGACTAAGGGACTGTCGTTCTGTTTTTTGCCGTACTTTTGCACTGGGTAAACCCCTATATGGGAGTGCGGCGGCTCGGCTGGCTGAATGAGAATTCGCCACAACATCGCCCAAGCTTCCTAAATATATATTATGGTATGTCAGCAGCCGCGGGCAGGGCGCAAGCGGCAACATTAAAGCAGGGTTATGCACATAGGCAGCCTGATAAGGAAGGAACTCAAGGACTCGGGGCGCACCGTCACGTGGTTCGCAGCCCAGATCTGCTGCACTCGCACTCACGCCTACAAGATTTTCCGCAGCGAGAGCATCGACACGGGGCTGCTGGAGCGTGTCTCACGCGTCCTGCGTCACGACTTCTTCGGGGACGTGTCCAGAAGTCTCGAGGGGCAGCTCTGAGGCAGGCGCACCGCGGTAAAGCGCTCTGCCATAGGGGTTTACGCAGGGCGCTTCCCGCAGCTAAGGGCGTTAGCGGCTTCAAACTGTATTCCATAACGACACATATCCGTTTTTTTTTTTCGATACAACCCTTTAAGACTTCATAACATTTAACAGCATAACTTTGCACTGTCAATGCTAAACATTTTAATTTCTTAGACCGATGAAAAAGAATTTTGTAAGAATGATGTCGCTGCTGGCGGTGCTGGCAGTGCCATTCGCATTCTCGTCATGCAGCGATGACGACGACACTCCAGCCTCGTACTCCATCGTGGGCTCGTGGACAGAGGATGACAGCGCGGGCAGTGAGATGACTTTCGACTTCACGTTCAAGAGCAACGGGACGGGCAAGTTTGTGGTGACGTACGTGACGGACTACACCATCAATGGTGTGGAGACTGACAGCGACGAGTACGACTTCGAGTACAAAGTCACCTCTGACGGCGCCAAAGAGTATCTCACGTTCATGTGGGACGATGGTGACAACAGATGGTTCAGCTCCAATTACCAGTATACTATAACGGTGACGAAGACCAGCTTCATGATCACATTGCGCAGTGGCAACTACTACTTGTTTGACCGCGTATAGACAGGCAGCCTGACAGCGAGACACACTTAAGGTTACTTTTATAAGTCAGCATCAGATTTAGTGCCAATGGCGGTACTGCTGCCGTTGGCATTTCTTTTGCCCTTGCGGTGACGCTGCGAGTAGAGAAAATCAGCTAACCCATTAATCTACAACTTATATGACCACAAAGAATTTTCTTAGACTGATGACGCCAGTGGCGATAGCCGCAGTGTCATGCGCTGTGCTTTCCTGCTCGGACGACGACGATAAAGCCGGCGAGAACATCAACGACGCGACCGCAGAGACTATCGACACGAGCGGAAGCACTCCAGTGAGCCCCGTCATAGCCACGCTGGAGGGGAACAGGCTCGCCCTGAGGAGCATCAAGACGAGCAACGGCACAGAATGGAGCTTCACGTACGACGACGACTGGCTTTGCTCCTCGTTCTCCTATGGCGGCCACGACTCGTTCAGCGTCTCCTACAACCCCTGCGTGATGACATACAGCGACGGGGCGGAGGAGGTGGAGATGCAAGTCTGGCTCAACAGTGCAGGCTACGCCTCAAAGATTGTCGTCAACTCCACTGACAGCTACGGAGAAAGCGAGCAAGCCACCTACCAGCTTGTCTACGATGCGGGCTGCCTGACGCAGGTCAGCGTGTCGACCATTTGGGACGAGGGGCAGGCTTACTCTTCGTCAGCGTCCACCTTCACGTGGGAAGAGGGCAACCTGACCGGCGTGAAGACGAACGGAGTGGAGATGGACCCCGAAGACGGGGGATGTATTATTACGACTCGGAATGGTCCTTCAAGTATGGCGACGAGCAGAACACCTACAGGCAGTTCACTGTGGCGCAGGCGAAGGTTATGGAAGAGGAGCTTGCCGACGACTTCGAGTACCTTTCCTCGCTCTGCTTCATGGGCCTGCTGGGCAAAGGCACGGCAAACCTGCCCACTTCTGTGGCATACAGCGAGAGTGACGAGAGCGGGACGGAAATAAACTCAAGCGGAATAGCCTACACGCTCAACAGCAACGGCACTATAGAGAAGGAGACCGTCTACGGCAGGCAGTTCACCTACAGCTATCAGACGGAAGGCGAGGGCAGCGAGCTCGCAAGGGAATATTTCAGCATTGAGGGCGCCACATACCTCAGCGGCGACTTCCCCCAGTCCACCACAAACGCTGAGATACAAGGCCTTACGCTGAACTCGCAGGCTCTCTCGGGCGGCTTCAACTTCGTGACGATAGTGAGCGAGACGACGTACAGGAAGTTCTTCGTCGGGGTGAAAGGCGTGAGCGGATATTACGAGTACGAGGCTATGTCGGAAAGCGGGGGGAGCGACTACAACTCATACATGATACCCATTAGCTACAGCGAGGACTACGACGAGGACATAACTATGCTCATCAGCGCGGAGGACGCTGACGGGGGCGTGACGAAAGCCAGCGAGGAGGAGATAAAGCACGTGAGCAGCGAGTCGGGCGACCTGAACGTCAACCTCACTTTCAGCAACGCCAAAGATATTGACTTGCATCTGTATATGCCCGACGGGGAGCATATCTATTACAGCCATCGGGGAGGCACGGTGACCACCTCCGACGGGAGCTCTGTGACATACGGGCTTGACCACGACTCTAACGCCGCTTGCAACATAGACAACCTGAACAACGAGAATATTTACATCCCTGCCGAGCTTATCCAGTCGGGCACATACACTGTGAAGGTGGATATGTACTCCAACTGCGACAGGACGACAGCCACGAGCTGGTCGGTGGTAGCTCGCTATAAGGGAGACCTTGTCGTGGCTGACGGAGACAACCCCGTCTCGGGTGTTTACCCCGTGGGAGCGGGCAGCGGGGATATGACAACTGTGATGACATTCACGATAAGCGCAGGCGGCACGAGAAGCTCCGCACTGAGGCAGAAGTCAGCGTTCAGGCTTACGCATTTCCAGCCGAGCGACATCGACTTGATGAAGCTGGAGGAGCTGTCATTCCGGGAAGAGGAAGACTAAGGCACACTGCCAAAAACATATACGGACAAGCCCGCATTTCTCCCATATTGCTTGGCGGGGGGTGCGGGCTTGCCTTGCGCTATCAGGGGAGGTCTATCTGCCTTAGCTCCTCCTCGGTGAAGGGGGCGCTGTGGAGGCAGCCGATGTTGTCGAGGAGCTGCTGCTTGCTGCTTACGCCCACTATCACGCTTGTCACCTCCTCTCGCTGCAGCACCCACGAGAGGGCCATCTGCGCCAGCGTCTCGCCCCGCTCTTCTGCCAGTGAGTTGAGCCTGCGCAATTTAACAAGAAGTTCGCGCGTGAGGGCGGAGCGTTTCAGGAAGCGTTCCTCCGCCATTCTGCTGCCCGCTGGCACACCTTCGAGGTAGCGGCTGGTAAGCAGCCCCTGAGCGAGGGGAGAGAAGCTCACGAAGCCCTTTTTGCGCCCGCTGAGATGGTTTAGGATGCCCTCCTGGAGTGGCGCTCGGTCGAGTATGTTGAGCCTGCCCTGATATATGAGCAGGGGGGTGTCGCGGCTGGCGAGGTAGTCTATCGCCGTCTCGAGCGCGCTGAGCGGCCATCGGCTGAGGCCTATGTAGAGCGCCTTGCCTGAGCGTACGATGTCGACGAGTGCCTGCAGTGTCTCCTCGAGGGGAGTGGAGGGGTCGTAGCGGTGGCAGTAGAAGAGGTCGACGTACTCAAGCCCCATGCGCCGGAGGCTCTGGTCGAGGCTTGCCGTGAGGTGCTTTCTGCTTGCCCACGAGCCGTAGGGTCCCTCCCACATGTCGTAGGCGGCCTTGGTGCTGAGAAAGAGCTCGTCGCGGTGCGCCGCCAAGTCTTCCCGCAAGAGTTTGCCCAGTCGCTCCTCCGCTGCCCCGGGTGGCGGTCCGTAGTTGTTGGCGAGGTCGAAGTGGGTGACGCCCTGGTCAAACGCCGCGAGGGCTATCTCCCTCGAGCGCTCGTAGGGGGTCTGAGCGCCGAAGTTGTGCCACCAGCCGAGCGACACCTTTGGCAACAAAACGCCGCTGCCGCCGCATCTGGCATAGCTCATAAGCTCGTATCTCTCGGGGCTGGGTGTATAGTCCATCGGGGGCTCAATCGTCAATCTCAGCGCTAAATTACCAAAATCTTAGTGAAGAATAGCCCTAAAGACTGCAAGAAATCGCCAAAAAGATAGCGAGGACTAAAGGAAAACACTGTGGGATGAGCGAGGATAACTCGCATGGTTTTCACGCTGATACCCAACTATATACGAAGTATATAAAAATAAATTGGAGAAACGCTTGGAGGAGTTTCCCAAAACCGATAACTTCGCGCCATGTTAAACCATTAAATTTAGCAAATATGGAGAATAATTACTTTATTTCTGACGAGCAGGCCCCCAAAGAGAACAACGGCCAGCTCATTGAACAGAGCAGGGCGCAGCAGGCCGCCTCGCAGAACACAGCCGACGAGCTCAAGCAGGCCACCGCCGAGGACACACGGCAACTGGCTGACGGGCTCAGCGACACGGACAAGGCAGTGAATGCCGACTTCTATGAGATGCAGCAAAAGAGCCAAGCGGAGACAGAGCCGAAGCTGAGCTATCACGGGCTTAACCTCGACGCTCTCATAATCCACGGGTATGACGACATCCCTGACCCCATCCCGATGCTCAGCGAGGAAGATGACAGTAACCCTGTGCTGACAAGGAAGGACATCTCGCTCATCGTCGGCCCCGCTAAAAGCCGCAAGACCACCTTCAGCCTTGGACTCGCGGCTGCGATGCTCGGCAAGGGCTCACTCGGCATGAGGGCGGAGGCAAAGAGCTGCAAGGTGCTGATAGCAGACACGGAGCAGAACTCGAGCTACGTGAAGGTGAACCGGCAAAAGCTGTACAGGCGGATGGGCTGGGACGAAGGGGAAGACCACCCTCTCCTCACCGTGGCGAGCTTGCTTGAGACCGATGGGAAAAAAATGGACTGGAGCGAGTTCGAGAAGGAAGAAAAGCTGACGCCAGCAAGGAAGCGGCAGATAATGCTCAAAGGCTTAATAGAGACGATAAAGCTCGACTTCGTAGTCCTGGACGGTGTGGTAGACCTCTGCGATGACTTCAACAACCAGTCTTTCAGCCTCAGCTTGGTAGACTTCCTGAAGGGGCTTGCGGAGAAGCACGACTGCCACATCATCTCGTGCCTGCACCTCAACAAGGACCGCAAGACACCGCGCGGGCACCTCGGGGCAATCTACATACAAAAAATGCAGTGCGGCTTCCTTGTGGAGTATTACGACGAAAAGCTCAGCCGGGTCTCACCCCTTGCGGACGGCTGCCGACTGAAGCCTTTCAAGGAGTTCTATATTGGCGTGGGCGACGACGGGCTGCCTTACAAGGTGGACGACGCCACAGCGATGGCGCTGAAAGAAAAGGAAGGCAAGCGAGAGAGGGCGACGAAACTCATAAAGACAGTCTTCGCCAATAACCAGAACACGCCACTGACAAGGTCATCTCTTGCCAAAGCTATGGTAGATGTGTCTAATGAGCTTAGCGGCAACGACAACAGTATGCCCGTGAAAATACGCACAGCGGAGAGTTACGTTGACGAGGGATTGAAAAACTGGGGGCTGCTGGTGAAGAACGGCATCCTCTATTCGCTCAGGGGGCAGGACGACGCGGACGGTGTCCAGCAGGACTTGGACTTCAATGAAGAAAATGAGGAATAGCAAGTTAAACCTGTTATCCAAAAACACATGCTGTTCCACTCGGGGGTCAGAGCATACGGGCAAGGGCACAGGTGCAGAGTACTACATGCAAGCCCGTACCTATAGGGGAGGGCTTGTATGTAGTGCTATGTACCCCGACTTTTCCCCTTGTATGCGCTGAGCCACGACACAGATTGGAAAGCAAGATGAATACATTAATGAGAAAGGACATACGAGCATGGAGCAAGTCTATCGCAGGTTAACCGAAGAGGAGGAGCTCGAGGCAGTTGTAACAGAGATAGAGCTCCGCGCCATACCCTTCTGCCAGGACTACAGGACGTGGACGCGCGTCGCCCTCGCGCTGGCGGCAGACCTCGGGGAGAGCGGCAGGGACTACTTCCACCGCCTCTCACGCCTCGACCAGAAGTACCACGAGACGCAGTGCGACAAGAAATACGACAACGCGCTGCGCACCGCCCGAGGCACTGGACTCGGAGCATTCTTCTGTCTGGCAAAGCAGCAGGGCATCGACCTCGCGGAAGTCTACCGCAAGGCCGAGCGCAGTCCGCAACACACCTCCACACCGCCAATACACCCCCTCAGAGCCGCACAAACCGCCCCTGAAGCCACGCTCAAGGCACTCCCGCTCAATTACATCACCGACCGCTCAGAAGCGGGCAGAGCCAGCGAAAACACCTTGGCCGCATACCTCGCCCCGCTCTTCGGCCTCGAGGAAGTAACGAGGGCGCTCACGCTCTACCACATCGGCAGCGAGAGAGGCCGCGCGGTATTCCCGCAAATCGATACCGAAGGCCGCCTGCGCAACGCAAAGATCATCGCCTACAAGCCCGACGGGCACAGAGACAAGCAGCGAGCCCCCCAGTGGCTTCTCGACACGTACGTCAGGGACACCACCTGCCTGAGCTGCCCACAAGGCGCAGCCTGCAAGGCGCTGCCGTGGGCTGAGGCGGCAGAAAGATACCGACGGTGCGAGAGGGTAGCACAGGCGAAGGCGGGCTACGGGCAGTGCCTCTTCGGAGAGCATCTCTTGGCCATAAATCCCGACAAGCTGGTTGGCGTGGTGGAAGCCGAGAAGACAGCCCTCATCTGCAGCATGCAGTACCCCCAGCACGTGTGGGTGGCAACGGGAGGCATCACCAACCTCTCCCCACAACGACTGCAAACACTAAGAGGAAGGGGCGCATGCTTCTTCCCCGACGCCGACGCAATCACCGACTGGCAGCAGAGGCTCGCCGCGTTCCAAGAGCCACGATGGTGCCTCTCCACCAAGTGGGCAACTAACGAAAAACCCGACAGCAAGCGCGATGTGGCAGACCTCATACTCGCAGAACGAGAGGCACGCCGCAGGGCAAGCTAAACGGGGAGAAAGGAGAGAGCCCACGGGCATCCGCAAATAGCCCCAACGGGGCTGCCTTTGCGTAGCCGGGGGGGGGGCGAGCAAGGAAATAACCCTATCCACATGCACGTAAAAGTCAGCGCGAGATTCTTGGAAAGTCAGCGCGAGATTAGCATAAAACCCGTGCGGATTTCACGAAAAAACCGCAAGTCTTCCGTCATAAGATGGCGTAGGAATTACGCGATACATTACGGCATCAGGAAAAAGGAAGGGGCTGCAAATCAACCGCTTACAGCCCCCTACCCTCTCGGTGCCCGGAACGGGACTCGAACCCGTACAGCCGCGAGGCCAAGGGATTTTAAGTCCCTCGTGTCTACCAATTCCACCATCCGGGCAGCCTTCCGAGCCGCGAAGTTACGGCATTCTTTCGGGATTGGGTAAGGAATTGGCGGGGAATTCTCGCCCTCAGTTGTTGATTGTCAGCACGTCGTTGCCGTAATAGACACGGTAGCGGTAGAGCGGGCGGAAGGTCTCGAACGAGTAAGTGTTCTTCCCCTCGCTGCTCACGATGCCCTGATTGTTGAGATTATACGTCAAGTCACAGGCAGAGCAATGAGCGTATCCGCCAGTCTGAAGTGTCAGGGCTTTTGTGACGCTGCGGTTCACGTAGCAGTTGCTGCAAGCAAGGTCGTAGCACGTGACAATGGGGTAGTCGTAGCCCAGCTCGGGCATATTGGGCAAGCCGAGGATGAAGCCGCACAGCCCCATGTAGAAACCAGTGTATCCGTAGAGGGCGGTCTGCAAGGCCTCATCGGTGGAGGTAAGGCTGGTGAAAAGGAATTTTCCGCTCTTCAGTGTGATAGTGCACCACTCGCCTTGGCTGTTGCAGCAAGTGTAAAGCACTGGCATACTGGTCACTGGCGTATAAGAGAACTTTGCGGGCAGCGAGCTGAAGGTACTCGTGGTCAGGCCGTCCGAGCAGCCAATGCACAAGAGCAACAAAAAGCCAAGAAACAACCCCCGCAGCCTCATTCTCCCAGCAGTTTGCGCTCCGCAAGCTCCGCCTTCGGGAAGTTGAAGCCGTCCCATAAAGATTTCATCATCTCAGCTATCTTATCATTGCAAAGATTTCCGACACTTCCCTCGTGCGTGTGCCTGACCTCCTTAACGGGCTTGAACTCACCCCGCTCAATCTCCATAGCCACACGCTTGTAAGCATCCCTAAAAGGCACGCCCGAGGCAGCCAGCCGGTTCACCTCCTCAACGGAGAAGATGAGGTCGTAGCGGGGGTCATTGAGGATGTCCTTATTTATCTCAATCCTACTGACTATGTACTCGGTCATCCGCAAGCAGCTGCGCAGCTCGCTGAAAGCAGGCAAGAACACTTCCTTAATCAGCTGTAGGTCACGGAAATATCCGCTCGGCAGGTTGTTCATTATCAAAGTGATTTGTTGCGGCAACGCCTGAAGCTTGTTGCAGCGAGCCCGTATCAGCTCAAACACGTCGGGGTTCTTCTTGTGAGGCATTATGCTGCTGCCCGTTGTACATTCTTTTGGCAAGCGCAAGAAAGCGAAGTTCTGGGAGTTAAAGAGGCAGGCATCGTAAGAAAGTTTCGCCAGCGTGCCAGCCACCGAAGCCAGCGCAAACGCCACGTTCCGCTCCGTCTTTCCCCTCCCCATCTGCGCATAGACCACGTTGTAGTCCATCGAGTCGAAGCCAAGCAGGTCGGTGGTCATCTGCCGGTCGAGGGGGAAGGAGCTGCCGTATCCAGCCGCGCTGCCCAACGGGTTGCGGTTAGTCATTCGGTAGGCCGCCTGAAGGAAGAGCATATCGTCCACAAGGCTCTCCGCATACGCCCCGAACCACAGTCCGAAGCTGCTTGGCGTTGCCACCTGAAGGTGCGTGTAGCCTGGCATCAGGTCTCCTTTGTGTAGCTCGCTCTGCTGCTGAAGCGCATTGAAAAGTGTCCTGATATCCTCCGCCACAAGGCGCAGCTGCGAGCGTGTAAAGAGCTTAAGGTCAAGCAGAACTTGGTCGTTTCGGCTGCGCCCGCTGTGTATCTTCTTCCCCGTATCTCCAATTTTTCGCGTCAGCATCAGCTCGACCTCGGAGTGAACGTCCTCAACACCCTCCTCAATCACAAACTCTCCAGCCACCGCCAATGTGTGTAACTTTCGCAGTTCAGTGAGCAATGTTTTCAGCTCGTCAGCCTCGAGCAGACCGATACTCTCCAGCATCGTGATGTGCGCCATGCTGCCAAGAATGTCGTGAGGGGCAAGCAAAACGTCCAGCTCACGGTCACGCCCCACGGTGAACCGCTCTATCTCCTCGTTAATCTCGTATCCTTTGTCCCAAAGTTTCGCCATAGTCCCAGTGAATTAATAGGTCATCATCGCCAGCAAGTCAGCCAGCTTCTCCACGCCCTTCTCCAGCTTCCCCCCGAGCATCTGCTTCAGCATGAAGTTCAGCTCAGCGCCGAGGGTCACCTTCATTGCGCAGCAGCCCTCGCCCTCAGGCAAGAGTTGTATCCAAAGATTCCCGTAAATGGGACTGCCCTCCGTCTCGCATTTCACCAGCCTCAGCTCTTCTCTCTCCACCACCCTAAGCGTGACGCTGCCTACCATGGGCATCTCCGCAGTTATCGTGTCACGTGTGAACTGCATAGCCTCCAGCTGAGCCGCCATCTGTTCATATTGTTCTGGGCTGATCTTATCGCCCGCCTGAGCCATTATGCGTTCCCTCAGCAGTGGGTCGCCCAGACGCTCACGCAGAGCCTCGAGGCTGGTCATGTCGCTAAGCTTGGCGTAGACACTCTCTATCGGGCAAGCGATATGCTTCACGCTACTTTCGTACTTAGTCATCGCTATCTTTTTGCCTTGATGTCACGACTTCGGAGCCCAGTTCTCGGGAGCTTTTCTCCACTCGTCCAGCACGCTGATGTCCTTCTCCTTAATATATCCGCTCCTGAGCGCCTCCTTGACCACCGCCTCGTAGTTGGTGAGCGTGAGCAGACGCACGCCAGCCTTGCGGAAAGCCTGCTCTGCAACCTCGAAGCCGTAGGTGTAAGAGGCGACCATGCCGACCACCTCGCAGCCGTCGTGCCTGATAGCCTCCACCGCCTTAAGGCTGCTGCCGCCAGTGCTTATCAAGTCTTCAACGACAACAACTTTCATACCAGCCCTTAGCTCGCCCTCGATGAGGTTCTCCAGCCCGTGGTCCTTGGGCTTGCTCCTGACGTAAACAAAGGGCAGAGCCAACGCGTCAGCCACCAGCGCTCCTTGCGCTATAGCCCCAGTTGCCACGCCAGCTATCGCCTCCGCCTCGGGGAACTCCTCCATGACAAGCCTCGAAAGCTCGGTCTTGACGAAAGTGCGCAGCGAGGGGTAGGACAGCGTCTTGCGGTTGTCGCAGTAGAATGGCGACTTCCAGCCGCTGGCCCACGTGAAGGGGTTGTTGGGCTGCAGCTTCACGGCCTTCACCCTTAGCAGCCGCTCCGCGAATATCTCCTGAAGTGTCTTCATATAGTGTGAGTTGATTGTTTGTGGCGCAAAGGTAATGCAAGCGAGGGCAATAAGCAAGGCGTGGGCTTAATTTCGGTGGAATAAATGTAACCCCTTCGGGGCTATTTGTGGCAAATTCGGGGCTATTCCTGCGGCTCTGCATCATCGGGCAGGCAACGGATAATCTCCTCCATCGTGAAGCCGCGGCTTAAGGCGAAGCGGACGAGCTTGCCACGTAATTCGTAGTCGGAGGCAGCGTTTAGGGCGTTTCTTTTAGCCCTCAGCAGCTCCATGAGGGCGTTAAGGTAGTCCTGCTCGGGTATCTCGGCAATGCCGTCTCTGCGGTCGCTTTCCCGCACGCCAAGTTGACGGAGATAGAGGTCAATCTTCAAACGACCCCAGCCGTTGTAGCGGAACTTGTCGAGGGCGTAAGCTCGGGAGAACCTTGCCTCGTCGATGAAACGCTCATCCACAAGCCTTGCCAGCACCCTGCCCTGAGCCGCAGGCGACAGCCCCCAAGCTGCGAGCTTCCCCCTAATCTGCGAGAGGCAATGCTCCGCCCTTGCGCAGAGGAGGGAGGCGCGCTCGTAAGCCTCCTTCTCCGTGTACGTCTTCCTCGTCATAGCCAAGCGTGCAGGCAGCGGGGCTTGCCGTTGCGGTCTTCGTTCAATGTCACCTTTGAGTAGCCCAGCCCCAGCGCGAGAGCCTCACACTCCCCAGCCAGCCTCTCGTTCACCTCAAGGTGGATGCTGCCCCCCTGCCTTAGATGCCCCAAAGCAAACTCAGCGATGGCACGGTGGAAGAGCAATGGGTCGTCGTCAGGCACAAAGAGGGCGATGTGCGGCTCGAAGTCAAGCACGTTGCGCTCCATCCTCTCAGCCTCGCTTTGCAAGACGTAAGGCGGGTTGCTCAAAATAACGTCATAGAGGCGATTATCAGGCAGAGGGCGGAGGATGTCACGGCACTCAAACAGAACGCTCACAGCGTGGTTTATGGCGTGGCCTGCGGCGAGGCTCGGCGGCACTCGGCATAGCTGGAAGCAAGCTTCCGCTCTGCTCTCGTTTGCACGAGCGTTGCCTGCGGCGAGGCTCGGCGGCACTCGGCATAGCTGGAAGCGAGCTTCCGCTCTGCTCTCGTTTGCACGAGCGTTATGACGGGCATACTGCAAGGCTTCCTCGCTGATGTCCCAAGCAGTGACTTTGAACCTCGGAGACCTTAACGCAATGGAGATGGCAATGCAGCCGCTGCCAGTGCCAATATCGAGGAAGGAAAGTTCCCCCTTATCCTCATCAAGGTAGCCCAAAGTCTGCGAGAGCAAGTCCTCCGTCTCAGGGCGTGGGATAAGGCAACCCTGACCGACTGTGAACCGCCTGCCCAAGAACGTTGCAGTCCCAAGCACATATTGCACTGGCTCGCCCTTGAGCAGCCTCGTGAGAATATTGCGGGCCTCAGCCTTGTCCGCTTCAGACATTTCGCTATCTTTGCCCAAAAGAAGGTCTGTCACCCCAAGATGGAACTTCTCCTCAGCCACGAGGCGTGTGACTGCTCTCGCCTCCCCGTCGGGGTAAAGGGCGAGCAGCTGCTGGCGGAAAGAGCTGAGAGGGGTCATCTTCGGGGCTCGATTTCAGGCGCAAACTTAAGCATAATCGGCAAAAGAATGAAGCGAACGGAGCTAAACTTGGACGAGCGGTATATGCTGCGCTGCCTGCAACTCGCATTGGGCGGCAGGGGTGCTACCTCCCCGAACCCTATGGTGGGAGCGGTGATAGTGCATGAGGGCAGGATTATAGGCGAGGGCTTCCACCGAAAGTACGGAGAGGCGCACGCTGAGGTGAACGCGATAGCATCCGTCAGGCAGCCCGAGCTCCTGCCCCTCAGCACCATCTACGTCAGCCTCGAGCCTTGCGCACACTTTGGCAAGACGCCGCCTTGCGCAGACCTCATCGTGGAGAAGCGGCTCAGGCGTGCCGTAATAGGTTGCGGAGACCCCTTCTCGAGGGTGAACGGACTGGGGATAAGGAGGCTCGAGGATGCGGGCTTAGAGGTGAAAGTAGGGGTGCTGGAGAGCGAATGCCAGTGGCTCAACCGCAAGTTCTTCACCTTCCACCAGCTTCACCGCCCTTATATAACCTTGAAATGGGCGCAGTCGAGGGATGGTTTCATTGCAGCCCTCGAGGACGGCTCGCCCACACGCACAGCCCTCTCCTCGCCCGTCACGCAGGCTCTCTCGCACCAGCTCAGGGCGGAGACGGACGCAATCCTCGTGGGCAGACGCACGGCGGAGATTGACAACCCCTCGCTCACCACAAGGCTTTGGGCTGGACGTAACCCCCTGCGCCTCGTAATTGACCCCAAAGGCAGCCTGCCAGGCGACCTCCATCTCTTCGACGGCACAGCGCCCACAAGGGCTTACGTTCTCCCCCAAGCCAAGCCAGCGTATGAGGGCAAGGGAGCTGCGGTGGTAAGGCTGAGGGAGGGAGAACCTATGCTGCAAGGCATCCTCTCTGACTTAGCCGCAGAGGGCGTGGAGAGCCTGCTTGTGGAGGGGGGAAGCCAGACGCTCCAAGCCTTCATAGACAGCGGTTTTTGGGACGAAATCCGTGCGGAAAAAACAAAAAGAATGCTTGTCCGCGGGCTAAAAGCGCCGCGACTTCCAGCCTCAAACCCGCAGAAAATCGTGGAGGCGGACGGCAGCCTCATCGAGACGTACACAAGGCGGCAAGTGTGAAAATGACTGTGAAAGTGGCTGTTCTACTGCTAAATTATCTGTAAATACCATAATATGGGGGGCGATTCTTCGTTATCTTAATAATTAACCTTACTTTTGCACGCTGCAACCCCGCGCTGCGGCACACACTGAAGAAGGATAGATGAAGAAGTACGCATATCTGCTGTTGCTGACGCTCCTCGTGCCAGTCGTGCTGGTCTCCTGCCTCAGCGACGACGAGGTGGAAACTGACGACTACTGCTATATCTCGGGCTTCACGCTCGGCTCTATGAAACGAACGCTGTTCACCCTCTCAGTGGACGGCGAGGACAGTGTCTACACAACCACCTTCCAAGGCAGCCTCTTCCCCATGACAATAGACCAAAGGGCGCTGACCATAGAGAACCAAGACTCGCTGCCCATAAGAACGCGGGTGGACGCTGTGCTGGTGACCATAACCTACGAGGGCGCTCTGACTTGGCGCAAACAAGACCACGAGGAGGACGACACACTGTGGAACGCATACAGCAGCTCCGACTCGCTCGACTTCACCTCGCCCATCGAGTTCGCAAGCATAGCAAGCAACGGCAACTCTTACCGCACCTACACCGCCAAGCTTAACGTGCACAAGCAAAAGGCGGACTCGACGGTGTGGAACAAAGTGGGCATAGCAGAGCCGCTGAACAGCTTTGACGAGCGCAAGGCTCTCTGCCTCGAGGGGCAGATTATGGTGCTGGGAGAGGATGCGGACGGCAGCGTAGTCTGCGCCTTGCACCCTATGGAAACAAGCGGGGAATGGCAGTCTCTCGCCACAAACGGGGCTGAGGGGGCTGACCTATCCACCCTGCAAATGAGCGGCGGAACGCTCTTCCTTTCCACCTCCAGCGGAGAGATTCTGCAAAGCTCCAACGCCCTCGACTGGGTCTCAGCTGGCTATCCCGTTCAAGACGGACTGAAGCTCGTGGCGGCAAGCCCGTCAAGGCTATATGCCCTGCTTGACGGTGAGCTGGTGAGCAGCGACGGAGGCGACTGGACAGCGGAGGAGCTGGACGACGATGCCGCCTATCTGCCAACGGAGCAAGTCTTTGGCTTCTCCTACACACTGCCCGACGGGCAGAACCGACTGATGATAATAGGGCAGAGGGACGACGAGGACGACACGAGCTGCATGGTATGGGCCAAGGCTTGGACAAGCGACGAGGAAGGCGACGAGCCGTGGATGTTCTACGTGCCTAACGCAGCGGACAAGCGGCGCTGCCCCATAAGAGAGCAGCTGAACGTGGTGGCTTACGACGACGGCTTCCTAACCTTCGGAGGCAAGACAAGCGACGGGCAGCACGAGGCGATGGACAGCGTGCTTTACAGCGCAGACCACGGCATCACGTGGCGACCGTATGACGACAACGATATGGACGTGGACACCCTTATAACTCAGGCTGCCGCTGAGGCGAAGCATATCACCTCGGCAGTGGACGACGAGCAGTATCTTTGGCTGTTCCTCGACAGCGAAGTGTGGCGTGGACGCATAAACCGTCTGGGATTCTTGCGGAAAGACCCCGACTAAACAACAGGCTATTGTACAAGGCTCTCATAGGACTTTCCTTTCTCCTCTTGGTCTCTTTGAGCGTGAGAGCGCAGGACGATGACGAATATATGATGGAAATAGGCGCAGCCGTAGGTCCAGATTTCTACCTCGGCGACGTGAACAGCACCCCGTTTAAGCATACCAGTGCCATGGCGGGTGCAATTGTCAGGCGCATCTTCAACCCGAGAATGGTGCTGAAGGGGGATTTGGCTTTCGGCCATCTCGCGGGCAGTTCGTCGGGCCGCTTCATTCCCACAGACGCCTCTCAGGAAGGCGCTGAGGGTGGTCTGCCAACTACTGTCAGCTTCAAGCGCAACGTCGTCGACTTCGGGGCGCAGTTCGAGTTCAACTTCTGGGGCTACAGCATGGGCGAGGCTTACCTTGGCAACAGCCGCATAACGCCTTACGTGCTGGCTGGAATAGGGCTTACAGTGGCACTTGGCGGAGGGGGTGGCACAAGTTGCGGGGCGAACTTCCCCCTTGGCTTAGGAGTGAAATATAAGGTGAAGAAGCGCGTGAACATAGGAGCTGAGTGGACTTTCCGCTTCACCACGACGGACAAGCTGGACGTGAACGCCGACCAGACCTCTCTCTCCGAGCCGTTCGACATAAAAAGCTCAGGGCTGAAGAACAAGGACGCTTACTCCTTCCTGATGCTCTTCCTGACCTACGACATCTGCCCCAAGTGCAAAGTGTGCCACAACAATAAAGACTGAAATGCCGCTGACAGACCTGATAGACCCGAGAAACCTGCCTAAGCACGTCGCAATCATAATGGACGGCAACGGACGCTGGGCTAAAGCTAAGGGGCTGCCTCGCACAGCCGGGCACGCAGAGGGCGTTGAGGTGGTGAAACGAATAACCACCGAAGCCACTCGCCTCGGGCTGAAATACTTGACGCTTTACACTTTCTCCACAGAAAATTGGAACAGGCCAGTCGATGAGGTGAAGACGCTTATGGAACTGATACTCGACCACTTGGAGGAGGAGATATTCATGAAGAATAACGTCCGCTTCCGTGTGATAGGCGATATGCAAAGGCTGCCTGAGGTGGTGAGGCAGAGACTGCGGCAATGCATCGAGCACACAGCGAAGAACGACCGCATGACGCTGGTGATAGCACTGAGCTATAGCTCGAGATGGGAGATACTGGATGCCGCCAAGAGGATTGCAGGCGAGGCGAAGGCTGGAACATTGCGGGAGGAAGACGTGACAGAGGAGCTGTTCAACGAATATCTGCAAACAAGCTTTATGCCCGACCCTGACCTCCTAATCCGCACTGGCGGCGAGCTGCGCATAAGCAACTACCTGCTTTGGCAATGCGCATACAGCGAGTTTTATTTCACAGACACTTATTGGCCTGACTTCAACGAGGAATGCCTGCAGAGAGCCATAATTGACTACCAAAAGAGGCAGAGACGCTACGGCAAGACGGGCGAGCAGGTGGAAACTGTCAACGGCCAAACACAATAAGGAGAAGAGCGACGAGAGTGAGACACACACGCAACATACTGACATTCCTCTTTCTATTGTGCCTCGGGGCGACGGCGAGGGCGCAAATGACGGACAGGGATGTTGACCCCGTTGTGGACTACGGGCGCACTCCCCGCGAATATATACTGGGAGGCATAACGGTGAGCGGAGTGCAGAACTACGACGACTACCTCCTCATCGGGCTTTCTGGCTTGCAAGTGGGCAGCCCCATCACCATCCCTGGCGACGAGATCACGAGAGCGGTGAAGCGATATTGGCGCAACGGATTGTTCAGCAACGTGTCAATCCGTGTGGACAGTATCGTCAGCGACTCGGCTTACCTGCACATCGAATTGGCTCAACGCCCACGCATCTCGGAGATAAACTACAACGGCCTGAAGAAGTCGGAGCGTGAGGATATGGAGAGCAAGCTCGGCCTCGTCAAGGAGAACCAGATGACCCCCAACACGATAGACCGAGCTAAGATACTGGCGAAGAAGTATTTCGACGACAAGGGCTACAAGAACGCCACGATAGACATCGTTATGCGTGACGACGCATCGAAGCCTGACCACGTTATTGTGGACGTGAACATAGACAAGAAAGACAAGGTCAAGGTTAACCATATCTACATTACTGGCAACTCGAACCTCAGCGACAAGAAGATAAAGGGCTCGCTGCTTAGCAAAGGCGTGCTGAAGACGGTGCACGAAAGACATAACCGCAGCAGCTGGTTCCGCTCCAAGAAGTTCGTCGACACAAAATACGACGAGGCTAAGAACAACCTCGTGGACAAGTACGCAGAGCTTGGCTACCGAGACGCCCTCATCCTGAGCGACAGCGTGGTGCCACACGACGAGAAGAGCGTGAACATTTATATTGAGGTCGAGGAGGGGCAGAAGTATTATATCCGTAACATTGACTGGGTGGGCAACACTCTTTACCAGACAGACGACCTCAACTATCTGCTGGGAATGAAGCGGGGAGACGTGTACAACCGAAAGCTGCTTAACGACCGCCTCTCGAACGACGAGGACGCTATCGGCAACCTTTACTATAACAACGGCTACGTGTTCTACCAGCTCGACCCCGTGGAGACGCACATCGACGGCGACTCTGTCGACTTGGAGATGCGCATCTTCGAGGGCTCGCAGGCCTATATCAGCCACGTGAGGATATTCGGCAACGACCGTGTCTACGAGAACGTCATCAGGCGTGAGCTGCGAAACAAGCCTGGCGACCTCTTCTCCAAGGAGGCTCTCGAGCGCAGCTACCGTGAGATAGCCTCTATGGGACACTTCGACGCCGAGAGCATCGACCCGAAGGTGGAGCCTAACTACGAGGACGGGACGGTGGACATCTCGTGGGGCTTGACCCCGAAGTCGAGCGACCAGATAGAGTTCTCGCTGGGTTATGGACAGACGGGCGTGATAGGAAAGATAGGTCTCCGCCTGTCGAACTTCAGCATGGCTAACCTCTTCAACAAGAACGGCATACGCAGAGGCATTATGCCGCAGGGAGACGGTGAGACGTTCAGCATAACGGGCGAGACGAACGGCAGGTATTATCAGGCGTACAGCATAAGCTATATGAACCCGTGGTTCGGCGGGAAGCGACCTAACACACTGTCTGTCAGCGCCTTCTTCTCGAAGCAGACGGACGTGAGCGACAACTACTATAACTCGGCATACTACAACAGCTACTACAACAGCTACCTTTACGGCTACGGCTCTAACGGATACAACTACTACGAGAACTACTACGACCCCGACAAGTACGTGAAGATATTCGGCTTCGCCCTTGGCTGGGGAAAGAGACTGCGCTGGCCTGACGACTACTTCACGTTCTACGCTGAGCTGTCGTACACACGCTACATCCTGAAGGACTGGGAGTACTTCCTCATCAGCAACGGCTCGTGCAACAACTTCAACATAAACCTCTCGCTGTCACGCAACAGCACGGATAACCAAATCTACCCACGAAGAGGCAGCGAATTCAACCTCTCGGTCACCCTCACACCGCCTTACAGCCTCTTCGACGGCAAAGACTATAAGAACCTCGCCACGAACTATTACGCCTCCTCCTACCAAAGGGAGCTGCAAGACAAGTATAAATGGATTGAGTACCATAAGTGGAAGTTCAAATCCCGCACCTACGTGGCTCTGACCAAGGGCAGCAAGTGCCTCGTGCTTATGACGAGGGTGGAGTTCGGCATACTGGGCAACTACAACAAGCACAAGAAGAGCCCGTTCGAGACGTTCTACGTTGGTGGTGACGGAACTTCGGGCTACTCAACGACATACGCCACTGAGACGATAGGTCTGCGTGGTTACGACAACGGTGCCCTCACGCCCAACGGCTACAGCGGCTATGCTTACGACCGCTTCACCCTTGAGCTTCGCTACCCGCTTATGCTGGGCAACAGCACCAACATCTACGCCCTCGCCTTCGCTGAGGGAGGTAACGCTTGGTCGAACGTGAAGAAGTTCAATCCCTTCGACATGAAGCGCAGCGCCGGCGTGGGCGTTCGTGTGTTCCTGCCTATGGTCGGCTTGCTGGGTGTCGACTGGGCGTATGGCTTCGACCCGGTGTTCGGCAGCCGCACTTATTCGGGCAGCCAGTTCCACTTCGTATTAGGACAAGAGTTTTAAGAGATATGAGAAAGCTGTTTATTTTGCTGCTTGTGACCGCAGGGGTTACTGTAGCCAAGGCACAGAAGTTTGTGCTTGTTGACATGGAGTATATACTCAAGAACGTTCCGGCTTACGAGAGAGCCAACGAGCAGCTCAGCCAAGTGTCGAAGAAGTGGCAGGCTGAGGTGGACGCTCTCAGCGAGGAGGCGCAGACGCTCTACAAGAGTTACCAGAGCGAGGCTGTGTTCCTCAGCGAGGAGCAGAAGACCGAGAAGGAGGAGGAGATTGTGGCAAAGGAGAAGGAGGCCGCTGAGCTTAAGCGCAAGTACTTCGGACCCGACGGGGAGCTTTACCAGAAGCGTGAGAGCCTTATGACCCCCATTCAGGACGAGATATACAACGCCGTGAAGGACATCTGCGACCAGAAGGGCTACTCGCTTGTGCTTGACCGTGCCAGCGACAGCGGCATTGTGTTCGCCTCGCCTAAGATAGACATCAGCAACGAGGTGCTGACCAAGTTGGGATATTCGTATTAACCATAGATAAAAGAGACTACAATGAAGAAGATTATTCTCACGATGTTGCTGCTCGCTCCCCTGAGCGCCTTCGCACAGAAGTTCGCACACTTCGACATGAGCGAGATTATGCCTAACATGGCTGAGTACCAGACGGCAAGCACCGAGCTGCAGACCCTTGGCAACCAGTATCAGGAGGAGCTTGACCGCCTGCAGAAGGAGTACCAGTCGAAGACCGAGGAGTACCAGAAGCTCGCCGAGGACAACAGCACTGCCCAGGCTATCCTGCAGAGCAAGCTGGCGGACATTCAGAAGATGGAGCAGAGCATCCAAGACTTCTATCAGGCAAGCCAGCAGGACATGCAGAAGCAGCAGAGCGACAAGATGGACGCCATACAGGCTAAGATAGCCGCCGCAGTCAACAAGATTGCCGAGGCGGGAGGCTACGTCTACGTGATGGACCTCTCGAGCTGCGCCCCTGGCAGCCCCGTGACGTACGTCAACAGCTCCCTAAGCACCGACATCACCTCGCAGCTTAAGGCTGCCCTTGGCATTCAGTAGGCAGAGATGATGAGGCGCACACTCGTTATCGCTCTCCTGCTGCTGCCTTTCACCCTTTCGGCTCAGATAAGGATAGGCTACGTCAGCTACGAGAAGCTGCTGCACGCCATGCCCGAGTACGCTCAGGCGGAGGAGGACTTAAGGCAGCTCAAGGCACAGTACGACGACGAGGCGACGAGGGGCGAGGACGAGTTCCAGCGCAAGTTCACCGAGTTCCTCGAGGGGCAGAAGGACTTCCCGCAGAACATCCTGCTTAAGCGGCAGGCTGAGCTGCAAGCCCTCATGGAGAACGGCTTGAGCTTCAGGCAGGAGGCGCAGGGCATCCTCGAGGAGACGGAGCGGCAGCTCATCTCCGAGCTTGAGAAGCGCCTCAACGCAGCCATTCAGGAGGTGGGCGCAAGCGGCGGTTACCTTTGCATCCTGAACACCGACGGCAACCAGTGTCCCTTCATCAACCAGGGGGCTGGCGAGGACGTTACCTTCGCCGTGCTCCAGAAGCTGGGCTTGGCCGAGGCTGACGAGACTGAGGAGGAAGGGCAGCCGGAAGCCTTGCCCGAGCCTTAAGCTATGGGCGAGGGGAAGGGGCAAGTGAAGCTGCCCGAAGCGGCTGGACCGATAGGCGTGTTCGACTCAGGCTACGGGGGCTTGACCGTGCTGCGTGAGCTTGTCGCCCTAATGCCCCACTACGATTACCTCTACCTCGGAGACAACGCCCGCGCCCCTTACGGCACACGCTCGTTCGAGCTCGTGTGCCAGTTCACGTGGCAAGCCGTGCTAAGGCTCTTCCAGATGGGCTGCCACCTCGTCATCCTCGCCTGCAACACCGCCTCCGCCAAGGCGCTTCGCACCATCCAGCAGCAGCGCCTCCCCTCTGTAGACCCCGAGAGGCGTGTGCTTGGCGTTATCCGCCCGACGGCAGAGTGCGTGGGCGAGATAACCAAGAGCCGCTCGGTAGGCGTACTCGCCACCCCAGGCACAGTGCGCAGCCGCACGTACGAGCTGGAGATAGCCAAGCTAAGCCCCGACATCAAGGTCACCAGCGTCGCCTGCCCCCTTTGGGTGCCTCTCGTGGAGGCGGGAGAGCAGGAGAGCGAAGGGGCGGACTACTTCGTCCGCAAGCCCATAGACGAGCTGCTCCAAGAAGCCCCCGAGACCGACGCCATCATCCTGGGCTGCACGCACTATCCCCTCCTTCTTCCCAAGATAAGACGGCACACGCCACAGTCCGTCACCCTCATACCGCAGGGGCGGTACGTGGCAGAGAGCCTCCGAAGCTACCTGCTCAGGCACCCCGAGATGGACGCTAAGCTTACCCGCAATTCAACGGTAAGCTGCCTCACCACGGAGCGCACCGACTTCTTCGACCCCTCCGCAGCCCTATTCCTCGGGCAGCCCGTAAGCTCCCGCCACATCAGCCTCGGCTAAGCCGCCTCCCCTCCTCACAGCTAACCTTCACAAAGGCTCACCCCAGACAAACACTGGCGTGAGCCTTTATCGTCTGTTGCCCCTCTATTGTAGGCTTCATACTCCACTCAATGAGTGGACTCCACTCCACTCAATGAGTGGACTTCACCCCACTCAATGAGTGGACTCCACCCCACTCACTGAGTGCACTCCACCCCACTCACTGAGTGCACTCCAAAGCCCCTTAGCTAAGCGCTGCAACGCCTGCCTTACAATCGCCACGGTGACAAGCCGCAGGGAGCGGGAACTTTAGCCCGAAGGTGTTGCAGGTGTGAGCTTTTGTCCGTACCTTTGCCGACGGTAACACAACGAAAACGACTATGAAGACCCTAAAGACCCTCTGCCTTTGCGGCACACTCCTGGCAGCCGCACTTCCCCTGACCTCTTGCAGCGACGACGACGACGAGCCAACGCTCCTCAACGAGAGCGTCTGCGGCACGTACGACGGCTACACCTGCACCTACATCAAGTACTCAGACGTGCCTATGTTCTTCAAGGGCGAGCAGCTGGTGGTGACCTCTACCAAGGGCAACACCGCCTCCGTCGAGCTCGTGTCGCAGGCGTGGAGCACAGTGGCGGAGGGCTGCACGGTCAGCCTCACCGACGGATACTACGTTATAGAAGGGGCTGCGACCTCGTACATAGGTGGACATCTTGAAAACGGAGAGGTAGGCGCCTACTACGGCACGCTGACGGCTACGATAAGCGAGGACGGCAGCGAGTGCGAGTGCGACATAAGCCTGCCCGGAGTGATGGGCGGCGTGACGGTGCAGTTCGTCAAGGCTACCGAAGAGGAGCAGGAAGAGGCGCAGGAAGAGACGGGCGGCGTCTCCATCACGGGGCCCTCCTCCCTCGACGGGCTCGACTTTCAGCAGGAGTAACGGAGGCTGGGCGTGAAGGCGGATAGGGCTGCGCTCCCTCTATTCCTTATTATATGCCTCGCCTTAACGGCTTGCTACGACGACCCCGCCGACATGCCCGACCTTAGCCAAGAGGAGAACACGCTCTCGTACGTCGACGCCCGAAGCTACACTGAGTGGGTGTACATCGACCTAAGCGAGGGCACGACCCTCGCGCTCGACTATAAGGACACCGTCGGCGTGCCCGAGCGGTGGACCTTCGCCCTGCACCGCTACGACTGCAAGACGAACGGCGGCTCTGCCCTTGAGACCCCCTTCACCTCCCTCGACGACCTGCTGCTTGCGCTCTCCGAGCAGACCTACAAGCCCGCCACCTCGGAGTTCACTCCAGACACGGAGGGGGACATAATCATCGACGTGTCGCACATGATTGAGGGCTACCTCATCTACGACATCGCCTCACGCAACGAGGCTCTCTCCCTCTGGCTCAACGTGGACATCTCAACGATGCCGCCCATCTACACGCAGTCGGGCAAGGTGTACCTGCTGCGTGAGGCTGACGGCACCCTCTCCGCCCTGCGCTTCACGGGCTTCTCCAACCCTTACTACTACGACACGAAGGGATATATCTCCTTCCAGTACCGCTACGACATCGAGCTCTAAGCCATGCGCCTCGCCCTCTGCCTCCTCCTGCTGTGCCTATCCCTTGCCGCCCGCTCGGCTGAGACTATCGTCAGGGGCACGGTGAAGAGCGAGAGCGGCAAGCCGATGCCCTTCGCCTACATCACAGTCAGCGGCAAGCCTTACGCCACGCAGGCGGACAAGAACGGCTTGTTCTCCCTAAGCCTCCCCAGCGGGCAATACACCCTCAAGGCGCAGCTGCAAGGCTACGAGGACGACACGAAGGAGCTTAACCTAAGCCAAGAGGCGGTCACCCTCGACTTCGTGCTTAAGGAAGACCTCATCAACCTCAACGCCGTCACCGTAACCGGCACTCGCACGCCACGCCTGCTGGGCGAAGCCCCCGTGGTGACGCAGATAATAACGGAGGACGACATAAGGAAGCTTGACGCTACCAACGTGCGGGACGTGCTTCAGCAGGAACTGCCGGGGCTTGAGTTCACCTTTCAGATGGACCAGCAGGTAGCCTTGAGCATGCAGGGGCTTGGAGGCTTGGCTATCCTCATCCTTGTGGACGGGGAGAGGCTGGCGGGGGAGACGCTCGACAACACCGACTTCCAAAGGCTAACGACGGGAGACATAGAACGCATAGAGGTGACCAAGGGGGCTGCCTCCGCCCTCTACGGCTCTAACTCCGTCGGGGCGGTGGTGAACATCATCACGAAGCAGGCGCAGGAGGGATGGAGCGCTAACGTCAACACCCACTTCTCCGCCCACGAGGAGCAACGCCACGGAGGCAGCGTTGGCGTGCAGCGAGGGAAGTGGAACAGCCTGACCGACGTGCAGTACGACCAGAAGGGGACGTTCACCATCCACGACCTTGAGGGAGACGGGGCGACGACTATCTACGGCACTCGCCAATGGAACTTCAACGAGAAGCTCTCCTTCCAGCCCGACGAGCGCAACACCCTGACGGCACGAGGCGGCTACTACTTCCACGAGAGGGACTACAGCTCGTACAAGGACAACCGTGCCCGCGACTTCTCAGGCTCGCTCCGCTGGCTCCGAGACGTGAGGGAGCACGGCAAGCTCGACCTCTCGTACACCTTCGACCGCTATGACAAGAGCGACTACTACACGGAGATACGCAAGGACTTCCTCTCCTACAAGAACCGGCAGAACACCCTCCGAGCCCTCTACACGCAGGACTTCAGCCACGGCATAACGTGGGTGGCAGGAGGCGATGCTATGAGCGACTACCTGATGTCCTACCAGTTCGAGGACGACGGCAGCCACAGGCAGATGACCGCCGACGTGTTCTCGCAAGCCGAGTGGCAGATAGACAGCCACTGGGACGTGATAGCGGGGCTGCGCCTCGACTGGGTAAGCTCCTCCTCCGTCAACCTCAGCCCTAAGCTTGCGGCGATGTATAAGGTAGGCCTCTTCAAGCTGCGTGGCTCTTACTCCCGAGGCTTCCGCTCGCCCACGCTTAAGGAAAGGTACATGAGCTTCGACATGGCTGACATCTTCACCATCTACGGCAACACCGAACTCAGCAGCGAGCACAGCCACAGCTTCGCCCTCTCAGCCGAGTACGCACAGAAGCGATACAGCCTCACAGCCACGGGCTTCCTCAACCTTATGCGCAACGAGATAAGCACCATCTGGGACCTCTCGCGCCCCTCGCCCCACGCCAGCGGCTCGATGGTCTACGCGAACATAGACGGGCGCAACATAGCCGGGGCGGACGTTACCTTTATGGCCCGATACACCTGCGGCATAGGCTGCAAGGTGAGCTACGCCTACTTTCACGAGTTCCCGAAGAACGAGGGAGGCTACAACTGGAGCGACTCGCGCCCGCACTCGCTAACGGCGAAGGTGGACTACCGCAAGACGCTTAAGAACTATGAGTTCGACCTCCTCTTCTCCGGCCGCTGGCTCAGCCAAGTGCACTACTACGGCTACTCCGACGACTACTCGCAGCACAACGTCCCGCTCACCTCGCCCCGCTACACCATCTGGAAGCTCGCCCTCTCGCAGCGTGTATGCCGTGCCTACAACCTCCTGCTCTCCATCGACAACATCTTCAACTACCGCTCCAAGACCTTCTCCTACAACTCGCCCGTCACCTCGGGCAGAGCCTTCAGCGCCACCCTCTCCGTAGACATTGACGAGATTGTGAAGCGGGCGAAGTAGCAATCCCTCGTACGAGGCTTCGCAGTCCCTCGTACGACTCGTCGCGGTCCCTCGTACGACTCGTGCCGCTCAGTAAGAGGTTCGATTGTCAATCCACCGCGTCGAGCAGGATGAAGGCTGCCCAGTACTCAGGCTCGGGGTACTTCTCACGGAGGTAGCCCTGCGCCGTGCGGAAAGCCTCGTACTTCGTCATGCCGTCGGCAAGGTTCTGGTAGAACTGCGACATAAGCTCCTGCGTGGGTTTGTCTGCTACCTGCCAGAGGCTCATCACCAGGGTGTTAGCCCCCGCCTTCTTGAAGCCTCGTTGCAGGCCGAACACACCGTCGCCCTTTATCTCGCCCAGCCCCGTCTCGCAGGCGGACAGCACCACGAGGTCGAGCCCTCGCAGGTCGAGCGTGGATATCTCCTTGGCGGTCAGTATGCCGTCGTCAACGCCCTCGGGCAGCTTCACCGACTTGTCGAACGCCTTGTCCGCACCTGCGAGGAACAGTCCGCTGCGCGTGAGCATCTTGTCCTCGACGTACTTCGCCCCGTTGTTGTCGTTGCTCAGCAGAGACATAGCGTCCAATCCCTTCCTCCTCGCCTCGCTCTCCGTCCAGTAGAAGCCGTGGGTGGCGAGGTGCAGTATGCTTGTCCTCCTGCCGTTAAGCGCCTTGAACGAGGCTTCCGTTCCCGCCGTGTCGGTGAGCAGGGCGGAGCTTATATTCTGACTTCTTAGCGAGCGGCCAACGCTCTCCACCTCCGCCTTTGTGCCGGGCAGCGGGGGCAGCTTCCTTATCGCACCCCTAAGGCTTAGGGTGTCCGCTATGTTCGCCACCTCCCAGTCGCTTCCTCGCTTGGTGTTAATGCCTGCGTATTGCGCCCCGTTCTCCACCAGGTCCTCAAGGCTCATGTCGTAGCTCAGGTCGCCGTAGACGCAGGCGCTGCGCAGCTCGTTCCTGTCCTTAATGAGGGCAAGCTCACGTGTCGAGGAGAGGCGGTAGAGGCTCCAGCGGTCGGACATAAGCCCCTCGCCCTCGAAGCACGGCACGCTCTCCACGGCTATGTTGTGAAGCTCCCCGGCGGGTGCGAAGTAGATGTTTTCCTTTCCTCTAAGCACATCCTCCAAAGGCTGCCACACGAACCTGCTTATTTCGTTGGTCGTGTAGTAGTCGCTCTTGGCGATGCTGTCCAGCTCCTTCTCCTCGAACAGCGGCACAAGGCGAGGCACATCGTCCTCCTTCGTAAGCGTCAAGGCGACGTACATCACGCTGTCGTTCCTCGCCCCGAAGCTCAGGAACTCCACGGCAGCGTCCTTCTCCCCAAGCCTCGCCTGCACCTCTCTCCACCCGATGCTCAGGTTCTTCGTGTAGTCGCCGTAGACCTTCGACAGCCTCACCAGCTCCTGCTCCTGCGCCTTGATGACGCTCTCAAGCGAATCTGTGTTCATCCGTCTTTCAGCAATCGGCTTCTCGTACAGCTTGTTAAGCACAGCCCTGTTGCCCTGCAAGGCGTAGTACTTGTCCACCACAGCCGTGTCCCCGCTCTCGAGCAACAGCTTGCTCATCTCCGTCTCGCTGTTCAAGAGCAGCCCCTTGCTGAGCAATGTCCCGTCGTAAGCCGTGGCGGTCAGCGAGTCGTTCTGAATATAGTAAGCGAGTTCAGGCAGCGAACTCTCATACCAGTCGCTATATTGATCCCAGAATAAAGCCCTCTCGCTTGCCGTCAAGTCAGCGAACGTAGTGCGTATGATCTTGCCATTCACTTGCGTTGCGCTGATTGAATACTGTGCTGCCTCCTCGTATTGTTTACTCCAGAAAGTGTATACTACCAGATTGTTTAACGACGTGGCATAATCGGGATGCTCGTTGCCAAACACCTTTTCCCTTATTTCCAAAGCCTCAGTTTCCAAGCGTATCGCCTCAGAGTAGTTTCCTATATAATAGCTGCAATTTGACAGGGTGTTTAATGATAAGGCATAGTCTGGATGCTCCTTGCCTAACACCCTTTCGTAGATTTCCGAAGCCTCCGTTCCCAAACGTATTGCCTCGGTGTAGTTACCTAAATAATCATAGTAATTTGCCAGGTTGTTTAATAACATAGCATAGTTAGGGTGTTCCTTGCCAAATACCCTTTCCCTTATATTCAAAGCCTCAGTTCCTAAGCGTATCGCCTCAGAGTAGTTGCCCAAATGGGCGCTACAATTTGCCAGGTTGTTTAATGACGTGGCATAGTCAGGATGTTCCTTGCCAAACACCTTTTCCCTTATTTCCAGAGCCTCTGTTCCCAACAGTATCGCCTCTGTGTAGTTGCCCAAGTAATCGTAATAACCTGCCAGGGCATTTAATGACGAGGCATAATCGGGATGTTCCTTGCCCGACACCCTTTCCCTGATGCTCAAAGCCTCAGTTCCCAAGCGTATCGCCTCGGTGTAGTTTCCTAACTCAGAGTTGTAATTTGCCAGATTACCCAATGACGTGGCATAGCTGGGATGCTCCTTGCCCAGTATTCTTTCAAATATTTCTGAAGCTTCAGTCTCTAAGCGTATAGCCTTGGTATAGTCCCCCAAGTCGGAGTAGTAACCAGCAAGGTTACTTAACGACGTGGCATAGTCAGGATGCTCACTGCCAAATACCCTCTCTCTTATCCCAAGAGCCTCCGTTCCCAACCGTATCGCCTCGGTGTAGTTGCCTAAATCAGAATTGCATAGAGCCAGATTGCTTAATAACGTTGCGTAGTCAGGATGTTCCTTGCCCAACACCTTTTCCTCTATTTTCAGAGCCTCCGTTCCCAAGCGTATCGCCTCGGT
>JAJPYQ010000087.1 GCA_021204865.1 Prevotellaceae bacterium
CCCGTCTCAATGTCATCGTCTCGTGCGGTCGAGAGGAAAAGAATGCGCGGTCGAGGGAAAAAGAATGCGCGGTCGAGAGGAAAAGTCGGCGCGGTCGAGGGCGAAGATGCTGTGAGAAGATGGCAAGGAAGACCAGTTCCTCGACAAGCCACGCTATGGCTTCTACAGCCTGCACGACGAGGACGAGGACGGCATCTTGCAGGACGAGCTGCCATTCGGCCTGACCGAAGTGGAGCAGGAAGAAAGTTCAGACGAGGACCCCGACCACCAAAACCCCTGCAGCGATGACTACCTTCCCTTCTGAACAGCGGTTTCTCACTTTCTCATCTATATATATATTTGATTGAGAAAGTGAGAAAGTCTCTCATTTCATATATATCAATGAGAGTTCTACCTGATACATATATTAATATGTCTCCCTGTGGCTCTCGTCAGGGTAGCCACAGAGGGAAGTTTCTCAATTTCTCAGATCCCTATGCGTATAGGGTTGAGAAAATGAGAAAACTGCCCAATAAAGAGAAAACCGCCCTATCCTCACGGACCACAGGCGGAGGGATAAAAAGAGCATTTTCCACGCTCAATTGCTTAGTTTACTTGTTATTTTTAGTAAATTGCCCTCTCTAATATGCGGAAAACTGATATAAACGAGCTTTACGGGCTGTTCCTTGAGCATCCTGTTGTCACCACGGACAGCCGCCGTTGCCCCGAGGGAAGCATGTTCTTCGCCCTGAAAGGAGACACTTTCGACGGCAACTCCTTCGCCCTCGCTGCCTTGCAGAAGGGCTGCGCCTACGCTGTGGTGAGCGACGAGGCGTGCCAGCGGGCGGACAGCCGCTGCCTGCTCGTCGATGACACAGTGCTTGCTCTCCAGGCTCTCGCCCACCGTCACAGGGAGAGCCTTCAGGGCAAGACCGTCATACAGATAACGGGGACTAACGGCAAGACCACCACGAAGGAGCTTATCGCCGCTGTGCTCTCCACCACGAAGCCAGTGCAGTTCACCCAGGGCAACCTGAACAACCACATCGGCGTGCCGCTGACCCTGCTCACGCTGAAGGACGACCAGGGCTTCGCTGTCGTTGAGACTGGGGCGAACCACCCCGGGGAGATTGCCGCCTTGAGCCGTATCACCGACCCTGACTATGGGCTTATCACCAACGTGGGCAGGGCGCATCTTGGCGGCTTCGGTGACCTTGGGGGAGTGATGAGGGCGAAGGGCGAGCTATACCATTATATAAAGGAGCAGGGGAAGTCGGGCATCTTCCTGAACGTCAGTGCTGAGCATCTCATGGATATGGCTGAGGGCATCCCCGCCGTGCGCTACGGGCTGACGGGAGCCTCGGGCGCAGAGGTGTGGGGCGAGACAGTGGACTGTAGCCCTTTCCTCAGGTTCCGCTTCAAGACCCACCAGACGGACTGGCAGGAGGTGCAGACACGTTTGATAGGGGAGTACAACATCCACAACCTGCTTGCCGCCGTGGCTGTGGGCATACGCTTCGCTGTCCCCGTGGAGAAGATATGCGAGGCACTGGCAAGTTACACCCCAACGAACAACCGCTCCGAGTACCACGACACGGGCAGGAACCGCCTGATAGTGGACGCTTACAACGCCAACCCCTCGTCGATGGCTGTGGCTCTCGACAACTTCGACCGCCTCTCCGCCGAGCATAAGATGCTTATCCTCGGCGATATGCTGGAGCTGGGGGAAGAGAGCGAGACGGAGCACCGGCGCATAGTGGAGCGCATACGGGGCTGCGAGACGGTGTGGCTGGTGGGAGAAGAGTACCGAAAGGTGGCTCTGCCCGGTATGCGATGCTTCGCCACGGCAGAGGAGGTGAAGCCCCTTCTCGCCAGTGTCACGGGGCGCACCATATTAATAAAGGGGAGCAACGGCATGAAGCTCTTCCAACTTGTCGGCTTGTTATAAACGTAATTTTAATATCTTTACTATGAGAAAAGTACTGCTTTTAACCTTTGCCTGCGCACTGTCACTGACGGCTATGGCGCAGCGCTTCTACACTGCGAAGTTGGACCGTGCCCTCGTGGCTGTGCCAGCCTCGAGCGGAAACTTCGTGAGCTGGCGTGTGCTCCCCGAGGAGTATTACGACGTGACTTACAACCTCTATTGCAACGGCACGCTGCTGAAGGAGGGTCTTACCGTGAGCAACTACACCCACACCTCAGGCAACGCCTCGAGCCAATATCAGGTGGCTGCCGTGGTTAAGGGCGTGGAGCAGGACAAGTGCGCTGCTGTCACACGTTGGACTGGCACGGACGGCGCTCTCGTCATTCCCGTTGAGGCTATGACAGGGCGTGACGGCTCTGATGTCGACTCCCACTACACGCTCAACGATGTCTCCCTTGGCGACCTCACTGGCGACGGGATAGTGGAGTTCATCGTCAAGCGGCCGTGCGACGATGCCTACGACACCTCGCAGTCAAACCGCTTCAACGTGCTTGATTGTTACGACCGCAACGGCAATCGCCTCTGGTGGATTGACATGGGGCCGAACATGATATCCGGACCCGACGAGCAGTGGGACTGCGTCTGCTTCGACTGGGACCAGGACGGGAAGGACGAGGTCTTGCTCCGCGGCGCTGACAATATGATCATCCACTATAGCGACGGCACGACGTTCACTGTGGGCAGCACGTCGGTGGACACCCGCAGCTCCCTGAACACCTCAAGCGAGAACCTGATGTACACCAACTCTGGCAACGAGTATCTGCTCTACCTTGAGGGTGCAACGGGCAAGCCTTACCCGATAGGGGAAGGCGTGGACGGAGCTCCCTCTGACTATTACATCGATTACCCCAATCCCCGCGGCACGCTTTCCGACTGGGGCGACACATACGGTCACAGAGCCACGAAGCATTACTTCGGTGCTCCTTATCTTGACGGCCGCCATCCGAGCATCTTCCTCGGGCGAGGCTGCTACACGAAGCATTATATGAAGGCTTTCGATGTTGACCCTGATACCCACCACTTGACGCCGCGCTGGGCTTGGGAATGCACCGTAAGCAGCTCGCCTTGGTACGGGCAGGGCTATCACAACTTCCAGGTTGCCGACGTGGACTGGGACGGACGTGACGAGATTATGTTCGGCGCCATGGTCATCGACGACAATGGTATGGGGCTATCCACCACGGGCTACGGGCACGGAGACTCGCAGCACTGCTCTAACTTCGACCCCTACACACACGGGCAGCAGCAGTTTGTATGCTGCGAGGACAACCCGAACAACTGCTACAGCGACGCGACCACTGCCAACATTCGCTTCCGCAGCGTGGGCACAAGCGACGACGGCCGTGCTCTTATGGGCAACTTCACGAACGACTATCCCGGCAGCGTGGGACGCTCGGTAAACACGGGATGGATAAGCTCCGTGAAGAACAAGGTGATAGACGCACTGGGAGGAGACGACTTTATCGACTGGAGTGACCTTAACCAGCGCATCTACTGGGACGGAGACCTCTGCGACGAGTACTTCGACAGCCCCGGCACGGCTCGCGCGGGCGTGGTGTATAAGCCCGGCACAGGGGCAAGGCTCGCCCAGTTCTCCGACACGCACTGCAACAACTCCTCGAAGAACAACCCCGGGGCGATAGCCGACATCTTCGGAGACTGGCGTGACGAGGTGGTCATGTCGCAGAACGACAACAAGGCTATCCTCGTCTTCTCCACCAACATAGCAACCTCTTACCGCCTGCCGACACTGATGAGCGACCATCAGTACAGGAACGCCATCGTGTGGCAGTCGATGGGATACAACCAGCCGCCCCACAAGAGCTACTTCGTGGGGCAGATGGAGGGCATCACTGTCGCCCCGCCACCATTGACGATGGAGGGCAGGACTGAGGTAGCCAACGGAGGCACGATAAGCACCACGGACGACCACCTCATCGTCTGCGAGATGAACGACACCAAGGTGTCCATAGCGGTTAACGCAAGCCCTTATATGGTCACCTTCTACGTGCCCTCGTGGGTGCAGGGCAACGCTCAGAGCAACACCACGAGCAAGCCCGACCCGACGTACGAGTACTTCACCTGCGACGTGACGGGCGGGCCGCTCACCGGCTCGACACGCCTGGTCAAGCAGGGCGACGGCATACTTAATCTCCCCAAGGTGGATATGACCTACACAGGCGAGACGAACATCTGGGCAGGCACGCTCAACTTCGACGGCACGCTGAAGAACAGCTCCCTTTGGCTGAACCGCTTCGCCGAGCTTAACAGCGACGGAGGCACGTTCCGCTCCATCAAGGCGGACTACGGCTCTATCATACGCCCGGGAGGAGAGGGCAGCTACGGCACCATCACCACAGACACACTGGCTATGGGCTTCGGCTCACGCCTGCAGCTCGAGGTGAGCAGCGACGGCACTCAGGCTGACCAGGTGAGCGTCTCCCTGCTTACCATAGAGACGAAGACGGGCAGCGCTTGGGAGAGCTTCGGCCCCGATTACCTTGCGCCAGTCATAGAGATAGTGCCTCAGCTGGCAAGCGGTGTGGAGGCTTTGCCCGAGGGAACGTACACGCTCGGCACAATAAGCACAGTGGATGGCGACATCAGTGACATTAAGATTGATGGCTTGGCAGGTATGAAGAAGAGCCTTAGCCTTGTGGACGGCAAGCTTGTGCTGACCGTCGCTGGCACTCGTGGCCCAAGCACAGCATACTGGGTAGGGGCTGAGAGCACCACTTGGGACACTGCCAACGCAGAGAACTTCGACGTTGAGGGAGAGACGGGCTCCTACGTGAGCGGGGACGACGTGGTGTTCGACGACGCTGCCACAAGCTTCACCGTCTCCCTCGCCGACGAGCTTTACCCCTCGAGCGTCACTGTCAACTCCTCCAAGACCTACACCTTCAAGGGCACGGGCAGCCTTGCGGGCGAGATGACCTTCACCAAGGACGGCACAGGCTCGCTCACGATGGGCAACGACAACACCTACACCGGCACGAACACGATAAGCGGTGGCACGGTGAGGGTGTCCAGCCTAAGCAACTCCATACAAGCCACTGGCAACCTCGGGGCTGTTGGCTCTTCTAATATAGTGATAGAGAACGGGGCAACCCTTCAGGCTACCTCAGCCGTCAGCAACGACAAGCCTATAAAGGTGCAGGGAGACGGGGGCGGCATCATCAACGCCAGCTCGGACTTCAGCCAGAACGCCGCCATAAGCGGCACCACGCTAACGAAGAGCGGCTCGGGCACGCTTAAGCTCTACAAAGCCAACTCCTCGCTCGACACGCTCCTCATCTCGGCAGGGGCGGCTGAGGCTTGCTCAGGCACTCCCGCCAAGACGGTGGTGTTTGAGGACGGAACGCTCTACAGTGATGATCCTGAAAGTGCATCAGTCTCTGTGCCTGCCATCAACGTGCCTAAGGGCAAGAAGGGGACGTGGTACCTGTCGTCGGAGCGTTACGTCGTCTACGCCAACAAGCTCACGGGCGAGGGGACGCTCACCATCGAGCCCCGTAACACTGTGAACCGTGTGCGTATAACGGGAGACTGGAGCAACTTCAACGGCACCATCAACTTCACTAACACCAGCATCTGCCTGCCCCTTGACATGAGCACGAGCGCCTCGCACGCTACCCTCAACATAGGCAGCGGAGCCTTCGTTGCCAACACCGCCAAGACGCTGACTATAGGAGCGGTCACTGGCAGCGGCACACTCGAGCAGCCCGTCTCTGACTTCAAGAGTCAGGCAGACCAGACAGGCACGAACACGTGGCAGATAGGCAACAGCGACGGCAACGACTTCACCTTCGAGGGCGCTATCACAGACGTAAGCTCTACCTACTGCTGCGCCTTCGCCAAGGTGGGCGACTGCAAGATGACCTTCAAGGGAACGGGCAGCTTCCACGGCACGGCAAGGGTGAGCGCAGGCGAGCTCTGCCTCAACAGCACCGGCACGAGCGTTATGCTCGGCTCGGGGACGCTCACCGTGGCCAAGGGCGGCACGCTCAGCGGCAAGGGCGTGCTGGGCAACAGCACGGTCACCGTCTCGAGCGGCGGCACCATACGCAGCGGCGTAAGCGAGACCTCCTCCAACGGAGAGCTCCAGTTCAGCGGCAAGAACCTCACCGTCAACGGCACGGCGCAGACGTACGTAGCCTCGCAGTACCTCTACAGCACCTTCACGGGCATCGGCACTCTGAAGCTCAACGGCACGCTCCTCCTTAAGGGCAAGGACGGCCTCGCCCTCGCTGAGGGGACGGAGATACAGCTCTTCGAGGCGAGCGCCATCACCCTTGGCGACGGCCTCGAGCTCGACCTCTGCGAGCCCAACGCCTCACAGGGCTACACGTGGGACACGAGCCGCCTCGACGAGGGCGTCCTCGTGGTGGGTCCGGCGCCTGAGTCAGTGCAGAGCATCCACGCCTCCAGCCTTGACGACGCTGACATCTACACCCTGAGCGGCATGAAGGTGCAGGGCAAGCCCCGGCGCGCAGGCATCTACATCGTCGACGGCGTGAAGACGCTGCTCAAGTAGGCGGCAAGCCCTAAGGGGATAAACTCAGCCCCCAAGAGGACCAGCGCAATGTCCTCTTGGGGGCTTTCTTTGTCAGCCCGAGAGCGCCGTGGCTCCTGTATTGGAGTCGTCGTTACGCCTCTATAAGAGTCGCTGGACACATCCTATATAGGATATGTTCATACATCCTATATAGGATATGTCCATACATCCTATGTAGGATATGTCCACACATCCTATATAGGATATCTCTGGCGACTGTATAAGGGTCGTCTAAGGCTTGCTTAGCTGGGTCTCGCCCTCGACGTAGTTCTCGAGGAAGAGGTTCTCCCCGTCGTAGACGAGGTAGGTGCAGAGGCTCACCCAGTCGCCGATGACGAAGAGGCGCGCCGAGCGTGAGAGCATAAGGTCGAGCTCAATGTGCCTGTGGCCGAAGACGAAGCAGTTGATGTCGGGGTGCGTCTTAAGGTATTGCTTTGCGAAGAGGACGAGATGTTCCTTGTCCTCGCCAAGGTAGGGAGGGTCGCCCGGCTGCCCGCCAGTGTGCGTGTCGTGAACGGCACGGCTGTGCTTTGCCCAGCGCAAGCCGAACTCCACGCCCCACGAGGGGTGTATCAAGGAGAAGAGCCACTGGCAGAGGCGGTTATGGAAGACGGAGCGCAGCAGCTTGAAGCGCCCAGACGGGTCGCCTAAGCCGTCGCCGTGCCCTATGAAGAACACCTTGTCCGCCAGCTCCACGGTGATGGGCTCGTAATGCATTATCACGCCGCACTCCTTCGTGAGGTAGCCTCGGCACCAGATGTCGTGGTTGCCCGTGAAGTAGTGCACCTCGACCCCGCTGTCCGTCAGCTCGCTCACCTTGCCGAGGAAGCGGGTGAAGCCCTTGGGCACTACGGTGCGGTACTCGAACCAGAAGTCGAACATGTCGCCCAGCAGGTACACCGCCTGCGCCTTGTCCTTGATGTCGTCGAGGAAGCGCACCAGCCTCCTCTCCCTCTGCCTCTGGTGTCCTATCGCACGGCACCCAAGGTGCGCGTCGCTTATGAAGTAGATGCCTTTCATATTATAACAGTCCCATCTCCAGCTTAGCCTCCTCGTTCATCATATCCTTGTTCCACTCCGGCTCGAAGACGAGGCGCACGTCCACCCTCTCCAGCCCCTCTATCGCCTCGAGCTTCTGCCTCACGTCCTCGAGGATGAAGTCGGCGGCGGGACAGTTGGGGGCGGTGAGCGTCATGTCCACCTCAAGCCCTCGGCAGTCGTCGCTCACCTCAATGCGGTAAATCAGCCCAAGGTCGTACACGTTCACGGGTATCTCCGGGTCGTACACCGTCTTGAGCATCTCAACGACCCGCTCCTCCGTCTCAGTCTTGTTCGCTGTCATAGCTCAGAGTCTTCCGTGGTCGGCGTAGCTGTAGTAGCCCTCCGACGAGATGACGATGTGGTCGAGCAGCGTAACGTCCACCTGACGGGCAGCGTCCCTCACGTGCTCCGTCAGCCTGTCGTCCTCCACGCTTGGCTGGTAGTTTCCGCTGGGGTGGTTATGGCAAAGCACTATCGCCGTGGCGTGGTTAAGGATGGCGAGGCGCAGCACCTCCCTCGTGTCCACCACCGTGCTCGACCAGCCTCCGCTACAGAGCCTTCGGGAGTCGATGATGCGGTGTCCTCGGTTAAGCAGCAGGAGATGCCCTTCCTCCACATGCACGTCCTGAAGCCGCTCCCTGTAGAAGTGGTATATGTCCTTCGCCTCGTTCACCATCACGGGGCTGCCGCTCATCTCGGACTGCCTCCGCTTGCCCAGCTCGCAGGCTGCAAGTATGGTCACCGCCTTCGCCATGCCTATGCCCTTGTACCTGTTGCACAAGTCTTCGGGCGACAGCCTGCCAAGGCGCACCAGCTTGTTGTCGCAGTCGCTCAACACCTTGCGCATCAGCCCCACGGCGTCGTCCTCAGCGTTGCCCGTGCCTATCAGTATGGCGAGCAGCTCCGCCTTGCTCAGCTCGCCCCCGCCCATCCTGATGAACTTCTCACGAGGGCGGTCGTCCTCTGCCCATTCCTTTATGCTACGCTTATGTGTCGTGTCCATAGTCACTTGTAGAAGGTGTCGCGGAACGCCTGCATCTCTCCCCCCTTGCCCCTCACGCACCTGCGCCACCACGCCGAGATGAAGCCCGTGCCGTAGCCGAGGAGCTGTATGTAGCTGGCGAGGACGCTAAGCAGCGCCACCCCGAGGCTCTTGTTGAGCCAAGCGGAGTGCAGCAGCACCAGCAGGGCGTAAGCCCCAAGTGGAAGCAGGAGCCAAAGGGAGTACAGGCAGAAGGGAGCGCCAATGACGGCGAGCAGCAGGAGCAAGGCGCAGCCCACGGTGAAGAGGGCTGGCAGCAGGTGCACCGGCTTAAGGCTGCCCGGGTGCCGCTTCCAGAGGTTAATGCGTGCGATGCCGCTGTTATGCACCTGACGGAAGAACTTGCGGAAGTCCGTCCTCCGCTTGTGCCACACCCAAGCCTCGGGGAAGAGCCTGCACCGCGCCCCGCTCTCGAAGATGCGTATGCTCAGGTCGATGTCCTCCCCGAAGCGCATGTTGCTGAAGCCCCCGAGCCGCAGGAACAGCGAGCGGCGCACGCCCATGTTGAACGACCGCGGGTAGAACCTGTCGAGCTTCCTTTTGCCTCCCCTTATGCCGCCCGTGGTGAGGAAGGAGGTCATACTGTAGTTGATTGCCTTCTGCACTGCTGTGAAGCCCTCCGCCGCGCGGTCGGGGCCGCCGAAGGCGTCGCACTCTTCCCGCCGCAGCTCCTCGTCTATTGCCTTAAGGTATCCCTGCGGCACGACGCAGTCGCTGTCCAGTATCAGCAGGAACTCCCCCGAGGCGTGCTCCGCGCCGTTGTTACGTGCAACGGCAGGGCCGCCGTTAGGCTGCGCCACGTACTTCAGGCTTAGGCGGCCGTCGTACCTCCCCACTACCTCCGCGCAGCAGTCCGAGCTGCCGTCCTCCACGACCACCACCTCGAAGTCCCCCTCCCCGCGTATGGCGGCAAGGCTCTCCAGCAGCTCGGCGGCCTCTGCGGGGCGGTTGAAGACGGGTATGATGAACGAGTATCTCATCCTGCGGCTTAAGGTTCGCGGCACAAAGATAGGTATAATAATCGTAACCGCCCCTACGGGCCGGGCTTTTATGCGACGAGCCGCTCCTCTTCGCGACAACCAGCCGCTCCTCTTCGCGACAACCAGCCGCTCC
>JAJPYQ010000002.1 GCA_021204865.1 Prevotellaceae bacterium
ACATCGCCACCCTGAGGGACAAGGAGGGCAACCAGTGCGCCACTAAGTTCGTAAGGAAGTAGCCTATGCGCCTTACACTCATTCAGACAGACATCGAGTGGGCAGCCCCCGAGGCTAACCTCCAGAGGCTGGAGCAACGTCTCACCGCCGCCCCTCAGAGCGACCTCTACGTCCTGCCCGAGATGTTCGCCACTGGCTTCTGCACTTCGCCCGACGGCATCACCGAGGAGGCGGAACAAGGCACGGTGTACCAGTGGATGACACGCTGGGCGAGACAACTGAATTCCGCTATCGCAGGCAGCGTGGCAGTGAGGGAGAGGGACGACGGGAGCTGCCGCAACCGCCTGTATTTCATTAAGCCCGACGGTGAGGTTCACTACGACAAGCACCACCTCTTCACCTACGGAGGGGAGCACGAGGGCTACCTTGCGGGCGACAAGCGTGTGATAGTGGAGTGGCGAGGCGTGCGCTTCCTCCTGCAAGTCTGCTACGACCTGCGCTTCCCCATTTGGGTACGATGGAGCCGTAATTCTCCCTTCGACGCAATCATATACGTAGCCTCATGGCCAGACACGAGGATGGTGGTGTGGAACACACTGCTAAGAGCCAGAGCCATAGAGAACCAGTGCTACGTGCTTGGGGTGAACCGCATTGGCACTGACCCTTACTGCCGCTACACGGGAGGCTCGATGCTCGTGGACGCTTACGGAAAGGCGACGGAGGCAGCCTCCGGGGAAAGCTCTCTCACCGCCACACTCGACCTCGAAAAGCTTAGGGCTTTCCGCAAGAAGTTCCCAGTCCTCGCCGACCGAGACCCCTTCTGACCCAAAGCTGCCTCTTATCCGCCACGCACAACCACACGGGACAAATCAAACGACCGCACGGGTCGCCACGCTCAACCGCACGGGTCGCGACGCTCAACCGCACGGGTCGTTGCACCCAGACCGCTACGTAAACAGACTCCACAAGGAAGGGTAATTCCACTCGTCTCCATATAACCAATTCCAAAGTATCAATAGATTCGCCTCGCTCTCCACAGAGATTTCCCGCAAAACGATAGGTAACCACCTCCGATTCTTGCAGCTATACACAGCAAAGGTTTAGGCTTTCGAGATTTTTTCTTGGGCTAATTGCAGCAGTTATCCTAAAAGTTTGTAATTTTGCACAGAATATAAACAAAAATGAACGCTTATGTAGTATAGCACAATAGGGACATCTGGATAAAAAGCGTTAGCTTGAGTTCTTGTCTTCTGAAAATCGCCAATTTAGAAGCTCACAAGGGTAAAAGTTAATGCTCACGCGGAATGCGTGGGCTTTTACTTATATATGTGAGCAACGGTGTTTGGCGATACCTCAGAAGACGTAGACTAAGTTTTAAGTCCACGTCTTTTTGTTGCGCAAAGCAAAGCACAAACATCAACCTTTAACTAATAAATAAAAGCGTTATGAAGAATGTATTTTTACTTTTGATGTCAGCAGCAACGGTCTTACTGTTGAATGGCTGCTCGTCTATGTCCAAGGCGTATTCTAATGCCCAACAGAAAAGCCAAGAACAATCACCAACCTTTAACTATTAAATAAAAGCGTTATGAAAAAAGTGTTTTTAATGTCAGCAGCTACGCTCGTGTTGTTGAGCGGCTGCAAGAGTTCAAAAATCGACTACTTGCAGACCTACGTTCCAGAAGAAGGCGGCGTAAGATTCGAGAAGATTACTGACGATGCCGACATGGTGGCAAGTTACAACGGAAGTCTTGTACACAAATCCACGACTGGCGACAAGGGCAGCATTAGCTGGACTATTCTACAGCAAGTCGCTGTCTCACCTGACGGCACAAAGCTGGCCTATATCAACGAAAAGAACAATTCCACTAATGTAATGGTAAAAAGTACTCAGGGAGGACCAAGCACACAGCGCACTTTCCGCACGAATGTCCAAAGTGTGTCATGGAGTCCTGACGGTAAGACCTTGGTCTTCTCTGAGAAAAGGGGTGGGCGATATGGAGTATACCTCATAGATGCCGAGCAAGGAAATGTCGTGACTCCAATTTCCAACGGGAACTCCGATAACTACGCTGGTGCAATAAGCTACAACGGAGATGAGGTCCTCTTCTATAGTGCTGAATCGCAAACTATCACCAACGGTTGGAGCGCAAAGACGACATACTCTTATAGTTTGTGGAGCTACAACCGCCGCACTAATCTGTTCTCCAACTTCTCTCGTGGTCAGACCCCTTGTCCGATTCCTGGAGACTCAACCTCTATCTACTGTTCCCGTGAAGGTGAGATTTGGCGAGTTAATCTGATGACTGGCGTTGAGGAAGTCGTTGTTTCTCAAAAGCCAAAGAATTTCTATACACCGCAAATATCCCCGGATGGTCAGTGGTTGCTTCTTACCGGAGCAGTTCGTTCTGAAAAGGAAAAGATGGACAACACCGACATCTTCGTTGTGCGTGCTGACGGTTCTCAACTCACTCAGCTCACTTATCATCCTGGCAATGACCTTTCACCAGTATGGTCGTCAGACGGGAAGAGCATCTATTTCCTCTCGCAGCGCGGCTCCAGCAAGAAAAACTATAATGTGTGGAGGATGGACTTCGCTTTAGGGCGTTACTCTTATTAATATATAAGGAAGAAAGGAAGAAAAGAAGAAGTTATCGTACGACACGCAACTATATGTTAGGATATAACTTTTAGCGGTAAATGTTTGATTGTGAGAAGCCCCGGCACTGCAAGAGAGGCAGCGTCGGGGCTTCGTTTATTGGCTAAAGCTCTCCCGCTTACAGCAGGTAAGGCAGGAATATGCTCACGACAAGTATCAGCAGACCAACGAGGAGCACGGCTATCGTCAGTCGGCTCACTCCCTTCCACTCCCTGAGGATGATGCCCCAGACATTGCTGAACGTGACGTTCAGCGCCTGGAGGATGCACCACGAGAAGATGAGCAAGACAGGCGCAGCCGTAAGGAAGCCCTTGCCGAGGCTAAGGCCGAAGAACTGGCTGTACCACAGCAAGCCAGCTATAGCGCAGAAGACGATGTTGTTAAGGTAGAGCGAGGTCTTGCCGTAGTCGCCCCACGTCTGGTTCTTTTGGTTCTGGTAGAAGCAGTAGACAGCGTTGGTGAGGAAGCCGCCCGCGCAGACGAGCAGCGTCGCTGGCAGCGTGCTGAAGAGGGGATTGGTAGCGTCTCCGAAGTTAAGCCCTTCCCCGAAGCCAAGCCCTATGCTGAAGCAAGCGCTCATGAAGCCGCAGAGCAGCGCTACGAAGATGCCCAGCGGGAAGTTGAAGTCCTTCACCGCCTTCTTCCGCTCCTCCTCGCTGAGAGCCTTCGTCTTCATTCCCCCTGCGATGCCGATGACGGCAATGCCACAGAGCGTAACCACTACCCCAACGATGACGGGCACGGTGAGGCTGCCCGCCCGCCCCGTGAACACGGGAGTAAGTATCGTGCCAAGCCCTGCGCACGTGCCGAGGGCTATGCTCTGCCCAAGCGCCACGCCGAGGTAGCGCATAGAGAGACCGTACGTCAAGCCGCCCACGCCCCAAAGCACTCCGAAGAGGAGCGTCAGCAGCGTCGCCTTCGTGTCGCTGGCGTAAAGCTCAAGCAGGCTATGCCCTGCGGGAACGGCGAGCAACGCCCCGAGGAAGGGAAGGATAAGCCAGGCGAAGATGCCCTGCACAAGCCAGTACGACTCCCAGCTCCACTGCCTTATCTTGTTGATGGGGACGTAGCAGCTCGACTGGCAGAACGCCCCCACGGCTATAATCAGCAGACCTAAGGCTATCATCACCGCTTGCTCGTAACCTCAGCCACGTACTTGTCTATCTCACAGATGAAGCCCTGCCCCACGGGAACATCGTTGCGCAGGCAGAACTCGTCGTAGACCGCCTGCCAAGGCATCGCCTTCTGCTCCTCAAGGAGAGCCAAGACCTTGTAGCCCTCGCCCGCAAGCTCGAGTTTGCTGATGGCTTCGCTCGGCTCGAGCAAGGCACGGAGCATGCACTTCTGTGCTGAGCGGCTGCCTATGACGTACGCCCCTATGCGGTTGATGGAGCCGTCGAAGAAGTCAAGCCCGTAATGCACACGGTCGAGCGCACCAGCACGGACTATCTCTGAGAACAGCTCCTGCGTCGGGTCGTCCATTATGGTTACGTGGTCGCTGTCCCAGCGGACGGGGCGGCTGACGTGCAGCATAAGCTCCTTCACGAAGGGCAGCAGGGCAGAGACCTTGTCGGCAGGGCTTTCGGTCGGGTGGTAATGCCCCGTGTCGATGGTCACTATCTTGTTGTTCTGCGCCGCGTAGGCAGTGTAGAAGTCGTGCGAGCCTACCGTGAAGCTCTCCAGCCCTATGCCGAAGACCTTGCCCTCGATGCAGTCCTTCATCATCGGCTCCTGCTTCTGGAATATCTCGTCGAGCGACTGCTTTAGCAGGTTGCGGTAGAGGGCGTGGCAGACGCTCACGTCCTTGCAGCCGTCGTGCACCCAGAGGTTCATTATGCAGGGGTCGCCCTGCGCCTCGCCCATAGCGTTGGCAATGTCACGGCAGCGCTTCGTGTGCTCTATCCAGAAGCGTCGTATCCCCTCGTCGGGGTTGGCGAGCGTGAGGCTGCCGCTCTTCGGGTGGGAGAACGAGGAGCTGTTGAAGTCGAGGGGCATCCCCTGCTCCTTCGCCCAGTCTATCCAGCTCTGGAAGTACTCCACCGTCACCTCGTCACGGTCTACCACCTTGCCCTTGAAGTCGCCGTATATCTCGTGCAGGTTAAGGCGGTGGCTGCCCGGTATCAGGCTCTTCGCCTTGAGGATGTCCTGCCTTAGCTCGTCGATGTTGCGGGCAGCGCCGGGGAAGTCGCCCGTGCTCTGTATGCCCCCGCTCATCGCTCCTGCCTGCACCTCGAAGCCATGCACATCGTCCGCCTGCCAGCAGTGCAGGGAGAGATGGAAGTCTTGCAGTTGCCCGAGCACCGCCTCGGTGTCTACGCCCTGCTCAGCGTAACGCTCACGTGCCACGGCATACGCCTGGCTGATTAACTCTTTCTTCATAGTCGTGTTATTTAAGTGATTTGAACTTGTCGTATGTGTCTTCCCAAGCCTTCGAGGGGTGCGGCTCGTAGGTCTTGAGGCTGACGCTCCTGCCCACGATAGCACGCATCTCAGGCAGCGTGCGCACTCCTCCCGCCGCCTTAATCTGCACGAGAGTGTTGCCGAGGGCAGTGCCTTCAGAGGGACCAGCGACGACGGGCAGCCCCGTGCAGTCCGCCGCCATCTGCATTAGGTGAGGGTTAAGGCTGCCCCCGCCTATCACGTGCAGCCGCCTTATGGGGAAGGAAGCCATCCCCGAGAGCAGCTCGATGACTTGCCTGTAGCGCAGGGCGAGAGAGCGGTAGATGCAACGGATGAAGTCGGCGGGGCTTTGGGGAGAGGGCTGCCCGGAGCTAAGGCAGAAGCATCGTATCGCCTCGCACATACTGTCGGGATGAGCGAAGGAGGGGTCGTCGGGCAGGATAATGCCCTCGAAGCTCGAGGTCTCGCAGAGCGCCGTCAAGGGTCCTATCTTCTCGGGCACGCCTCGGAACTCCCTTCGGCAGTTCTCGAAGAGCCACAGCCCGCAGATGTTCTTAAGGAAGCGTGTCGTCCCCTCCAGTCCCCCCTCGTTGGTGAAGTTGTTCTGGTAGCTTGCCTCGGTTATGATAGGCTCGGGGCTCTCTATGCCGAGCAGCGACCACGTGCCGCAGCTAAGGTAGGCGTAGTCAGTGTCCTCGGCAGGCACCGCCGCTACTGCCGAGGCGGTGTCGTGACTGCCCACAGCCACCACCCTCACTGCTCCCAGTCCAGTTGCAGCCTGCACCTGCGGGGTCAGAGTGCCTACCTGCTCCCCTGGCATCACCAGTCTGCCGAAGCGCTCCCTCCCTAAGCCGAGAGCCTTGAGCAGCGTCTCGTCGAGGTCGCCCGTCCGTGGGTTAAGCAACTGGCTCGTGCTTGCCACGGTGTACTCGCACACCGCCTCGCCCGTGAGCATATAGATGAGGGCGTCGGGGATGAAGAGCACCTTGTCCGCCTGAGCGAGGGCGACCGAGCCTGCCCTCAGCTGCGCGCTTAGCTGGAAGATGGAGTTGAAGGGCATGAACTGTATGCCCGTGCGCTGGTAAAGCTCTTCCTGCGTCATCCTCTCGCTGAAGAAGCGCTCCATCTCCCCGTCAGTGTACGGGTCGCGGTAGCAGTGGGGCAAGCCCAGCGGCTGCCCGTCCTTGGAGAAGAAGGCGAAGTCGCAGCCCCACGTGTCGATGCCTATGCTGGTCAGCTCCACGCCTTCGGCAGAGACCTGCCTGAGAGCCTTGAGGATTTCGTTATAAAGGTGAGGCAAGTCCCAATAGACGTAGCCCCCGAGGGGCAGCTGAGGGTTCTCGAAGCGGGTGAACTCCCTCATCGCGACGCTCCCCCCGTCGTAGGAGCAAAGCACGGTGCGCCCGCTCGTGGCGCCCAGGTCTACTGCAAGGTAATGCTGCATAGCTTCATAGTTTGTTTAAGGTACGGGGCAAATATAGGCATAATCTCCTCTACGAGCAACCTTTCGTGAAGAATTAGTTGTAGGGACCGTTGCGACTATACCGTAGGGACCGTACACCTGCTAACAAGCACCTCCGTTGAGGTGCTAACAAGCAGTTCAATCGAGGTGCTAACAAGCAGTTCAATCGAGGTGCTAACAAGCAGTTGTACGGAGGTGCTAACAAGCAGGTGTTTGAAGGGTACGATATAGGGACCACGAAGGGTACGATATAGGGACCACGAAGGGTACGATATAGGGAACGCGAAGGGTACGGTATAGGGACCGCGAAGGGTACGGTATAGGGACCGCGAAGGGTACGGCTATGGATGGTCAGTCCTTCACTATGAGGGCGACGGCGTACGCGGCTATGCCCTCCCCCCGGCCAGTGTAGCCGAGGCGCTCCGTCGTGGTAGCCTTGACGGAGACGTCGCTTGGGGAGACCCGGAGCAAGGGGGCAAGCACCGCCTGCATCTCGGCTATGCGGGGGCTGAGCTTAGGCTCTTCGAGGCAAAGGGTAGCGTCCACGTTCGATACGCGGTAGCCCTTCTCGCTGATAAGGCTGACGGTGCGGCGGAGGAGCTCCTTCGAGCTGATGCCGAGGAACTCAGGGCTTGTGTCGGGGAAGTGGTAGCCTATGTCCCTCATCGAGGCTGCCCCCAAGAGGGCGTCGCACAGAGCGTGGATGAGCACGTCGGCGTCGCTGTGGCCGAGCAGCCCCTTCGGGCTGTCAATGAGGATGCCTCCAAGCCAGAGGGGCCGCCCCTCCACAAGCCTGTGCACGTCGAAGCCGAAGCCTATCCTTATGGACATACGTCAGCGGCGCTTGCGCTGGGTGAAGAGGTCCTTCATACCGTCGAGGTCGAAGGTGAGGGAGAAGCGCATGGTCTGGTCGAGGGGATTGCTCTGCGAGACGGCGAAGACGTAGGCGGCGTCCACGGTGAACACGCTCATGTGGAAGCCCGCCCCAGCGGTGATGTACTTGCGGTTGCCCTTGTTCTCGTTCTCGTGGTGGTAGCCGCCCCTGATCATGAACTTGTCGTCGTAGTTGTACTCCAAGCCTACGCTCCACTGCACCTCCTGCATCTCCTCCTTGAAGCCCCCGGGAGCGTCGGAGAAGCTCTTGAAGATGCCAGTGATGGGCGACATATCGTAGTACTCGCGCTGCACACGGTCGGTGTAGTCCTCGTCCGCCTCGTCCGCCCCCTGCTTGGGGTAGGTGGGCACGAGGAGCTTGTTAGCGTCGACGGCAAGGGAGAGGCGGTTGTACTCGTTGAAGGGCACGGTGAAGTTGCAGCCGAGGCGAAGGTTGGTCGGGATGAACTCCGAGTTGTCGTCGCCCCCGTAGGTTATCTTGGAGCCGATGTTGTTGATGTTCAAGCCCCACGCGAAGCTGCACTCACGGTTGCCCATCATGAAGTAGCCGAGGCGGTAGAGGGCTATGTCAGCGGCGAACGCCTTGCCCGCCTTGCTCTCCGAGGTGTAGTCGTAGGTCACGTCGGAGTAGATGAAGCGCAGGGCTACCGCCATCGAGAACCTCTCGCTGAGCATACGTGAGTAGGCAAGGTCGACTGCGAACTCGTAGGGGTTGATGGTCATAGCGTCGTCCGCCTCGCTAAGCATCACCTCTCCGAGGGAGAAGTAGCGGAGCGAGGCTGAGAGGGCGTTGTAGTCGCCTATGCGGTAGAAGCCGCTCACGTAGGCGAGGTTAATGTCGTTGACCAACTGGCGAAGCCAAGGGGTGTAGCTTGCCGACACGCCCGCCCTTGCAATGTTGAAGGGGTACTTGGCGGGGTTCCAGTACTGCGAGTTGCAGTCAGCCTCCGTAGCCGCCCCGATGTCTCCCATCGCACCGCCACGAGCGTCGGGGGCTATGGCAAGCGAGGTGACGCTGTAGTTGACGGGGTTGAACATGTTCTGCTTGTCCTGAGCCGAGGCGCTCAGGGGGGCAAGCGTGAGGAAGCCTATAAGAAGGGTACGTGCATTCCGTTTCATAACTACACAATTAACGGCGGCTCCCCTCATTTATTGCCTGCGATGACGAGTTTTTGGCTCTTGCTCACCTGCTTGCTCTCGCCCGTGCGCAGGCTTACCCTGTAGAGGTAGACCCCTGCGTAGAGCCTCCCCCCGCCGTTGGAGCGGAGGTTCCACTCCACAGTGTTAAGCCCCGTAGCAGAAGAGCTGGTCTCCTCGTGCCTCCAGAGCATACGCCCCGAGAAGTCGAACACCTCGATGGTTATGTCGCAGTCGCTGCCTGCTCGGTCGTGGGAGATGAGGAACGTCGTGGACACCGAGGCGGGGTTGTTGCTTAGGGTGACGCTGAGGATGCTTGGCTTGAGGGAGTTGTCCACAACGAAGTCAAGCGAGGCAACGCTCGTGTTGTTAAGCACGTCCCAAGCCCTGAAGGTGAGGCTGTGCTCCCCGTCCTCAAGCTCGGGTATGCTGAACGCCACCGTGCCGTGGGTGTAGTCTCCGAGGTCTGCGGTGTAGTAGTCGTTAAGGGTGTAGGTAGTCTCGGTGTTGTTGTCGATGGTGAGCAGAAGGTCGTGCCCGATGCCGTTGCCGCTGTAGCTGATGCCGCTCTCGTCCTCGAGCTGCGCCACGAAGAAGGGGGTGGCGTTCACCTTGTCCCCGCTCTCGAACTCGTCAGTGTTAAGGTAGGCGTATATCAATGGTCCGTCGGTGTCGTCGTTGTCGCTCACGCCTCCCACGGTGAAGTCCTCGCTGTAGCCGTTAGCCTCCACGGAGAGGTCGTCGTTGATGGCGTAGAAGACCACCCGCCCCGCCTCGTCGCTGAAGTTAATGTCGACGGGCATGACGAAGCTTAGGGTGAAGCGCCCCGAAGCCACAGAGTCCTGCCCGTTGAACAGCACCTTGTCCCTGTTGGTGAACGAGAAGGCAGACGAAGCCCCGGCGTTGTTCTTGCAGGTGATGGTCTCGAGGTTGTCGTAGACACGGGCGGAGAGCAAGCCGTTGAAGCCTGTGAGCAGCTCGCCCAAGGAGTTCTCAACGTGCCCCGTCATCCTGACCAGCTGCCCTGCGCTAAGCTGCGTCGAGCCGTCGAGGGGCGAGCCGTTGATGCTGTCGAGGACAACCCTGTTAGTGGGAGCGCCGAAGGTTAGGGCAGGGTCTCCCAGCAAGGCATAGTGCAGCTTGTTCTCCTTGTTAGTCAGCTCAAGGTTGCCCGATATGAGGTAAGTCTTAGCAAGCCTCACAGCGTCGCCCACACGGTAGCGCCTGCCCTCAGAGTCGGTGCCGAAGAGGTAGCGCATAAACCAGCGGTTCATCTGAAGGTTGTTGCTACTGTACACCGTGCGTGCCGTGCCATAGAACGCCACGGCAGCCCCTCCGTCGTTAAGCACAGCCGTCTCCCCGATGTTGTCGGCAAGCCCGTCGAAGGGCATAACGTCGCAGGCGGCTGTCACCCAAAGGGGGAGGTAGTCGCTCTTGGAGGAGGCGAAGTCCTCTGTCTGCAGGATGAACTCGTGCGAGAGGCAGTAGGTGGCTGCGTGCCCAGTGTAGTTCATCACCAGCGAGCCGTCCTGCATCTGCTGCTTAAGGAGTGCCGTCACCTCGGGGTAAGTGTTATGGTTGATGGAGCTTTGCCTCGTATAAGCGTCGAGCATAAGCTTGCGCACCTCCATCTCGGGGTTGCTGGCGATGACGCGCTCCGCCACGTCGTCGGCATAACGCATGTGTATGTTCTCGTCGCCGTCGTCGCCTATCATCATCACGATGTTCTTCCAGTTGCCTGCGTTGCTGTTGCTCATGAAGGCTATGCTCTTGTCCACCATCACCTTCGCCTCCGCCTCGCTCACCACAGGGAAGCGCCCCACGCCAATGTCCACCTTGTCCGACGTGAGGTTCGAGCCCTCGCCGTCGTCGAGCAAGCCGAAGTAGTCCTCCATCACGTAGCACAGAACGTCGCTGAAGGAGTTCTCGCTCTCGAAGCAGAGCAGGTAGTCCTTAGGGTCGCGGCTGCTCCACGAGGAGCCTATCATACGGTTGTCCCAGGCGCAGTCGCCGAAGAGCAGGAGGTATCGTGGTGCCTGCTCGTCGCTCTCGGCACGGTCGTAGAGCATCTTCATCAGCCGTCGGTAAGCGGTAGCGTCGAGCGTGCCGCTGCTGAACTCGTTGTATACTTGGTCTGCCCTCACCACTGCCACACGCAGGCTGTCGTACCTCTCGTGCGCCTCCGCCAGCCTTTGTGCCTCGGAGAGAAGCTTCCCGCTCTCGGGCACTATTATCACCATATCAAGGGAGTCGAGAGCGTGCAGGTTCTGGTTGTCGACGCTGCCCACATACTTAGGCTCGGGGAAGCTGTAGCTCGTGTCGAAGGCTACGTATCGCTCCGTCGGGTCGTCAACGGTCACCGTGTACGTCGTGCCTCCGTTCGTCTTCCCTTCGATTACCGCCCCTTCCCTGATGGGCGTGCCTATCCTCATCACCTTCGTGCTCTCCCCGCCTTCGATGTCGAACTCAGTGACCCCGCTGCCCGTCTGCGAGAAGGCTACGAAGCCCTGCTCGGGTGCGAGGCTGCGGGTGTAGCTCATGCTCAGGTAGTCCAGCCTTGCGTCGTTGCCTGTCGTTGAGGCGAGCTTAATGGTCCAGTCAGTGCCTGTGCTGAGTGCCGACACGTCGTAGGTGCGCTCCCCGCTCGCCCCGTAGGCGTAGCTCGAGAGGGCGCTTATGGTGAAGGAGGTTAGGTCAGTGCCGTTGACGGTGGGCGTGACGGTAGTCTTAGTGTCAGCCCCTGCGGTGAAGACCACCGTCAGCTTCTCGTCGCCCAGTGCGTCGGGGGTGCTTAGCTTATAGGTGTGGCTGCCCGTGCTGGCGTAGTTAGTGCTCTCGTAGAGGTTGCGCCCTCCGGTGAACCACGAGTACTCGTCCTTCTCGTAGAGCGTGTGGGCGGTGTAGGAGGAGTAGACGTTAAGGGGAGCGTCCGTCAGGCTCTGCTCTGTGGGAGGGGTGTTCTCCTCGGTGGTCTCGGTCAGGAAGTAGCACGAGGCTGTGGCGTAGGGGTTGAACACGCGTGTGTCGCCGTCCCAGTACACGAGACCGTCCGCCCAGAAGAGCCACGTGTCTCCGCTGCGCAGCATAGGCACTTCCCTCAGGTCGTCGTACTCATTGTCGGGGTCGCTCACCTCGCTGAGCCTATGCCCTCCGTAGCCGTAGAGGTGCACCTTCAGGGGGTCGCTGAAGCCCATAGTCTTAAGGGCAGAGTTGGTCAGGCAGTACACGCCCTCTTCCTCCACGCTTATCTTCGCCCACTTCCCCTCGCTAAGCACCGAGCTTCGGGTGTAACGCTCGGCAGTCTCGGCAGCAGCAATGCGCCGCCTCGAAGCCTGAGCCTTCCTCACGGGCGTTATCTCTATCTTGCCGCTGAGCAGCTTCCAGTACCTTCCCTCCCGTCGCACGAGGGGGCGGAAGTTGATGTCAAGCATACCCACCTTGCGGCTCACAGTGACGAGGGTCTGTATGCGCAGCGTGTCGCCTATCTCGTCGTCGAAGCGCTCTGCCACGGCAGCCTCACTCGCTGTGAGCTCCTGCCACTCGGGGTACTGGACGCTCACGGTGTAGTCGTAGAGGCGGTAGTCGCTCTCAAGGGGGACCACCTCGCTGTAGACGGGCAGCACGCTGTCGATGCGCATCTCCTGCCAGTCGAGCGTCGTGAAGTCGCCTTGGGCGAGGGCACTGCCCGCCGCAGTCAAGAGCATTAGGTATATGGCTATGCGTCTCATTTAGCGTTGAACTCAAGCACCTTCCTCTCCCCGAGCCAGCCCTCGAGGTGGTCGTCCTGCCTCACCACTCCCACCCCGCTGGGGGTGCCGGTGTAGATGAGGTCTCCCGTCTTGAGCGTGAAGAAGCGGCTGATGTAAGCCACTATCTCGTCCACCCCGAAGAGCATGTCCGCCGTGTGTCCACGCTGCACGGTCTGTCCGTTCACGTCGAGGCGGAAGTGCAGGTCCTGTATCTCGCCAGCCTCCTCGAGGGGCACCCAGCTGCCGAGGGCGGCGCTTCCGTCGAAGCCCTTGCTTATCTCCCAGGGCAGTCCGTCACGCCTTAGCTCTTCTTGCAGGTCGCGGGCGGTGAAGTCGATGCCCACGGTCACCTGGTCGTAGTACCTGCGAGCCCACCTGAGGGGGATGCTCCTGCCGAGGTGGTTGATCCTCACCACGAGCTCCGCCTCGTACTCGCAGCGGCTCGTGAAGGCCGGCACGAAGAAGGGCTGCCCGCGGGTGAGCAGAGCCGAGTCGGCCTTGGTGAAGATGACGGGGTCACCTCTACTGAATAACGTGCCAAGCAGCTCTTTATTGTGCTCCTGGTAGTTCATTCCGACGGCGAATATCTTCATACGGCTGCAAAGATACACAAATATTAGCTAACGCCCGTCATCCCCCACGCCTACCCTTCGTTGCGCCTCTGATACCATCGCCGTAGTCCACTCACCGAGTGCACCGTACACCTGCTAACAAGCACCTCCGTTGAGGTGCTAACAAGCAGTTGAATTGAGGTGCTAACAAGCAGGTGTACGGAGGTGCTAACAAGCAGGTGTACGGAGGTGCTAACAAGCAGGTGTACGAAGCCTCACCGCAGGGAGCAACGATGCCTCACCGCAGGGAGCAATGAAGCCTCACCGTGGGGGGCGACGGCGAGAGACGAAGAAGGCGCAGCCCGCTTTCGGGCTGCGCCTTGTCCTTGTGGCAGTATCGCTGTCGCGCTTACTCTGCGCTGAGTGTGAACCTCTTGAAGTCGGTGACGCGGAGCTCCTTGTCCTCGCTCTTGAGGTACTGCGCTATGGTCATGTTCTTGTCCCAGATGTACTCCTGGCTCAGGAGGCAGTTCTCCTTGAGGAACTTGGCGAGCCTGCCCTTGGCGATGTTCTGCACCATCTGCTCGTTCAGGTTGGCAGCCTTCTCTGCGGACACTGTGGCGATGATCTCCTTGGCACGTGCCACGTCCTCCTGGGTTATCCAGCCTTTGCCGACGTTGCTCTCCATGTGCTCCTCGCTGTCCACGTGCGCGGGGTTGATGCCCGCCTTCTTCAGGGCGGCCTCCACAGCCTTCTGCACCTGCTCCGCCTTCGTCTTGTCTATGGCGACGGCGAGCTCGTTGTCCTTCGTCTGCTGGGGCACGCCGCTCTCGTCGATGGCTACGGGGGCTGCGGAGGCTATCTGCATGGCGACGTTCTTGCCCACGGTCTCGTCCGCAGGCTTGTTGAAGGCTACCATCGTGCACAAGCCGTTGCGGTTCATGTGGTTGTAGGTCGCAATGCAGTCGCTCTCGATGTAGCTGTAGCCGTCGAGCTCCATCTTCTCGCCCGTGATGCCGCTGCGTGCGGTCACTGCCTCTTGCACTGTGCCGTCTCCCATAGGCAGAGCCTTCACCTCGTCCAAGGTCTTCGCCTTGGCTGCGACGGCTGCGTCTATTATCTGCCTTGCGAGGGCGACGAAGTCAGCGTTCTTGGCCACGAAGTCGGTCTCGCACTTAAGGGCTATTATCGCCCCGAAGCCTCCCTCCGCCTTCACCAGCACGCAGCCCTCGGAAGCCTCACGGTCGCTGCGCTTGGCAGCCACTGCCTGACCCTTCTTGCGCAGGTAGGCGACGGCTCCGTCCATGTCGTCCGACTCAGCCAACGCCTTCTTGCAGTCAGCCAAGCCAGCGCCCGTCATCTCGCGCAGGCGCTTTATGTCATTCATCGTTACGTTCATAGTCTTCTTGCTTAATCGGTTAGTCTACTCGTCCTCTTCCTCACGTGCGGCTTCGCCCTCAAGGTCGGTGGCTTCCTCGTCGTCGCCGTTGCCCTCGGTGTCGCCCTTCTCTATCTTCCTCTCCTCCAAGCCCTCGGCTATGGCTGCGCAGCAAGCCTCAACGATCACCTGAATGCTCTTGTTGGCGTCGTCGTTGGCGGGGATGACGAAGTCTATGTTCTCTGGGTTGCTGTTCGTGTCCACGATGCCGAACACTGGTATGCCGAGGCGGTTAGCCTCCCTTACGGCTATCTGCTCCTTGCACACGTCGACGACGAAGAGCGCGCTTGGCAGGCGGTTAAGGTCGGCAATCGAGCCGAGGTTCTTCTCCAGCTTCGCCCTCTTGCGGGCTATCTGCAGGCGCTCCCTCTTCGAGAGGTTGGCGTACGCTCCCTCGGTCATCATCTTGTCGATGACGCTCATCTTCTTCACCGCCTTGCGGATGGTGGGGAAGTTCGTGAGCATCCCTCCCGGCCAGCGCTCGCTGACGTAGGGCATGCCCACCGAGACGGCAAGCTGCGCCACGGTAGCCTGCGCCTGCTTCTTCGTGGCTACGAAGAGTATCTTCTTCCCGCTCTTGGCTATCTGCTTCAGGGCGTTAGCCGCGTCGTCTATCTTGGCGACGGTCTTGTGCAGGTCGATGATGTGAATGCCGTTGCGCTCCATGAAGATGTAGGGAGCCATGGCCGGGTTCCACTTCCTTGTGAGGTGACCGAAGTGGCAGCCTGCCTCCAGCAAGGTATCAAAGTTAGTTCTTGACATTGTGTTGATTAGGTTTGGTGTTTGTTTACGTTCCTTTTAATTCTGTCTCTCTCAGGATCAACCCTCGAGGTAGCCCGCCTAAGCGCCGAGGCGCAGGCGAAGTCCCGAGGGTTTAGATGCTAAACAAGATAGTGCGTGCTGCTCCAAGTGGCATTAACGCTTGCTGAACTGGAAGCGGCGGCGTGCCTTCGGCTGACCCGGCTTCTTGCGCTCGACCACTCTGCTGTCTCGTGTGATGAAGCCCTCTGCCCTGAGTGCCTTCTTGTCCTCTGCGTTGATCTTAACCAACGCTCGGGCGATGGCTAGGCGAAGAGCCTGCGACTGCCCCGTGAAGCCGCCCCCCTTGAGGTTCACCACGATGTCGTACTTCTCAACGGCGTCCACCGTGTTAAGCGGCTGCCTTACCACGTACTGAAGGATTGCGCTGGGGAAGTAGTCGCTGATGTCTCGCTTGTTAATGGTTATCTTACCAGTGCCGTCGCCTACATATACACGAGCTACTGCGCTCTTGCGACGACCTAATGCGTTAACTCTTTCCATCCTTTGTCTTCTATATGGTTATTTGATGATGAGGTTATCACTTAATGGAGCTTAGGTCAAGAGGCTTAGGCTGCTGCGCTGTCTGCAAGTGCTCCTCGCCCTGATAGAGGTAGAGGTTCTTCAAGAGCCTTGCACCGAGGATGCTCTTAGGCAGCATACCCTTCACGGCGTGCCTTACCATACGCTCGTACCCGCGGGGGCGCTGCACCAGCTTCTCGGGGGTGATGGACCTCTGCCCGCCGGGGTAGCCTGAGTATCTCAGATAAACCTTGTCCGTCATCTTCTTGCCAGTGAGGATGACCTTGTCGACGTTGATGATTACCACGTTGTCTCCGCAGTCAACGTGCGGAGTGAAATTGGGCTTGTACTTGCCGCGCAACAGCTTCGCCACCTTGCTTGCGAGGCGACCGAGAGGCTGGCCGGTGGCATCAATAAGCACCCACTCCTTCTGCACCGTCTTCTTGTTGGCGGAGGGGGTCTTGTAGCTTAATGTGTTCATTTCCTGCTTTCTTCTTGTTTGTTCCTTAACGATACTAAGTTGTTACTTCACTGCTTCTGTGATTCACTAACCATCGCGCCCGTCCAAAGACACGACTATTAACACACAGTTGAAAGGCGCTCGTGACACGCCCCTCGATAATAATCGGCGTGCAAAGATACGCTTTTTTGCATTCGAGACAAAATTAATCCACCTTTTTGCTCCCGAGAGGGCTAATTTGTGCCTCGCGTGCGCGCGTATATTATATAAAGGTATAGGGCGGGAAGCTGCCTTGCCCGTCGCTAATCGGCAGGGGCGTTTATCTTGCACTTCACCACGATGGCGTCGTCGAAGCCGCCTTTGTTGCGCAGCTCAGTAAGGAACTCCACCGCCTCGGTCTGCGTCTTGAAGTCGCCCACGTGGCATATCCATCGGGGACTGACAAAGCGTGTGTAGGTGCTCAGCTCGGGGTAATAGGAGCGGACCTTTGCCTCCATCTGCTCCGCCTTAGCCTTGGCGTCGCGTGAGTTGCCGCCCACGTAGACCTGAATGCGGTAGCCGTTCATCCTCACTTTCTTGCCGCCGAGGGAAGACGAGCTTGCTGTCGAAGAGGAAATATCTGCGGGATCTGAGGCATTTCCTGCCGAGACGGAAGAGTTCGAGCCAGCGGAACCTGCGGCTTGACCTGCGTGTCGTGAGCCTCCGTTCACCAAGGCGTCAATCTCCGCGTCGTGGTGAAGCACCACGATCCCTTGGTTAGCCACCCGCCTCTGCAGCTTTGCCGTGAAGCTCTCCTGCGCTGATGCCACGCTGAGCGACACAGCGCAGGAGAGCAGCAGCAATATTCGTCTTGCCATCATCCGCCTGAATCGAGCTCTACTTCCAAGCGTCGATGATGCCCTTGAAGTCAGCGCACTTCAGCGAAGCGCCGCCAATCAAGCCGCCGTCCACATCGGGCTTCGAGAATATCTCCTTGGCGTTCGACGGTTTGCAAGAGCCACCGTAAAGGATGGACAGCTCCTCGGCTGCCGGTTCTCCAAAGCGACCTGCCATCACGCCACGGATAAAGGCGTGCATATCCTCGGCCTGTTCGGCGGTGGCCGTCTTGCCAGTGCCGATTGCCCATACAGGCTCGTAAGCGAGGATAACGTTCTTTAGCTGCTTAGCCGTAAGGTCGAAGAGAGAATCAGCCAGCTGACCAGCCACAACCTCGTTCTGCTTACCAGCCTCACGCTCCTCAAGCACCTCGCCGATGCAGAAGATAACCTTCAGGCCATTGTCGAGAGCAAGGTGCAGTTTCTCCTTAAGTATCTCGGCCGTCTCGTGATAATAAGCCCTACGCTCGCTGTGTCCGAGGATGACGTACTGCGCTCCTGTGCTCTTCACCTGCGAGGCGCTTACCTCGCCCGTGTAAGCTCCCTTCTCCTTGTCGGCACAGTTCTCAGCGCCCAAGCCGATGACCGTACCTTCCGTAACGGAAGCCAGTGTGGCGAGATGGATGAAAGGAGTGCAAATCACCACGTCACAGTTAGGTGTCTCAGCAGCCAGTGCCGCCTTCAAATCGTTGGCCAAAGCCACGCCTTCTTGCAGGCTCAGGTTCATCTTCCAGTTGCCTGCCACAATTTTCTTTCTCATGTTTCTACGTTTGTTTGTTGGTTTATACTGTGTTTCCTTAATCTATTCAGGTATTTGCCGCCTGCCCACACCCTGTCGACAAAAGCGAAGACGAAGAGCGGCACGAAGAACCACACGAGCAAAAGCAAAGAGCCTCGGATATAGCCCCCATGCTGCGGCTCGCCAGCCTTAAGCTCTTCGATGGGAGCCGTGAGAGAACCGGCGTCGGGCAAGGCGGAATTCGGCCATTTCTTCACTATCGCTCCGCCGTTGAGCAGCAGAAGTCCGGGATTTGACCGTATGACCGTCTTCAGAACTATGCCGTCCGTGAAGGCAAAGCTATACTCCGCACCTGTCATGTCCTGCCATCTTTCTATCGCATCCGCCTCGCTGCTCGTCAGGCAAAGGAAGGGATAGCCCTCCTTCTCGCAATACTCATAGATATTGTTTATGTCGTCCACAGCCCCGTCGTCGGCAGTCTCCAGGTAAGGGGCAACGAGCAGGAACTTATAGCCAGGCTGCTCAAGCCAGGAGATTGTTATGTCCTCGCCGTCGGGCGTGTCGATACTGAAGTCAGCGTACTTAGGCTCTGCGGCATTTCCTGTCCATTCTTCCTCGATGGCACGTGGCAAGTCAACGCCCACGTGGTAAGGGCGGAAGTCAATCACGGGCAGTCGGTAGATGCAATATAGAGCCAGCACGAGCGAGAAGGCGACGGAGTAAATGGATATGGTCCACTGGTTGCGCTCTGATATAAAGCGTGTCATCTTGCGGGGCGTCCATACTGCCACAGCCGAAGCAGCGAGCAGTATGACGTTTTTCCAGAACGTCTGCCAGTTGCTCAGCACGAGAGCGTCGCCAAAACAGCCGCAGTCCACCACCACGTCAGTCAGGGCTATGTAAAGAGTCAGCGGTGTCACCACAAGCATAAAGATAAGTGACACGATGGAAGTAAGCCGCCTGCGGATGCCGAAGAACAGGTTTATGCCGATAAAGAATTCGACCATCGCTATGACGACCGCTAAGACCAGCGGCAAGAACATAGGGAGCAACGCCGAGAGACCGAATTCACTCGCATAATCCTCAAGCTTGTACTGGAAGCCGCGCGGGTCAATCAGTTTCACCGTACCCGAGAAGATGAATGTCAGGGCCAGCACGAAGCGGCAGACGTTCACGGCTAACCAGCAGAGACTACTCCTTACACTCCTCACCGAACGTCATTTTTATCAGTCCGAAGACCGCGTAGTTCATTATGTCCATATAGTTGGCGTCGATGCCTTCCGACACCAGTGTCTGCCCGCTCAGCTCCTCAATCTGCTTCGCGCGGAACACCTTCATCAGGATAAGATCCGTGTAGCTTGTCGTCCGCATACTGCGCCAAGCCTCGTCGTAGTCGTGGTTCTTGCGGAGCATCAGCTGAAGAGTTTTCTCCGCCCATCGGTCGTAAGCCAGAAGAGCTTGCTCCGTTGTCATATCGCAGGCAGTCTCGGCGTAGCCAAATTCCAGTTGAATGAGGCCGATAAGCGAGTAGTTCACCAGCCCTATCAATTCGGAGCGTATCCCCTCGTCTATGCAGGCCACGCCCTTCATCTCTATGCTTCGTATGCGGTTTGCCTTAATGTAAATCTGGTCCGTCACGCTGGGAATGCGCATTATCCTCCACGCTGCGCCGTAGTCGTGCAGCTTCTTGGCGAAAAGCTCACGGCATTCTGCCAGCACTTTTCTGAACTGCTCTTCGGTGTTCATAGGCATATTTTCAGCTGGGAGTAGGATACTTCAAAGCCACCCCCGCAGGAGTGGCAGTTGATTAGTTGCGGGCCTCGACCCATATTGAAGGCGTAACATCATCACGCCACTGTTGATTTCCTCGCCCCGCCGCCTTACGAACACTTGATTATCTGCCCGAGCCTCAGCACCTTGTTCTTGGAAATGTTGTTAAGCTTGCAGAGTTTGTCGACGGTGGTGTGATATTTTTTTGCGATTGACGAGAGTGTGTCGCCCTGCTTCACCTTATAAATCTGCCCACGTGAGCTGCGCTGCATCTGCTGAGCTTGGAACTGGCGGCTCTCGTTCGCCTTCTGTGCGTCGTCGCTCTCGGTCTCTTCACTGAATGCGAGGTCGTGAGTGCCGAGGAAACCGCTGTGCCCGTTTGCGCGGAACACGTAAGTGTCACCCCTCACGTCGTGTGCCTCAAACGAGAACAACACCTCCGGATTGATGAACTCGCCAAGGAAACGCGTCTCGAAATGCAGATGCGAGCCAGTGCTTCTGCCAGTGCTTCCGCCCAGGCCAATGGGATCGCCAGCCTTTACCATCTGGTCTTCCTTCACAAGCTGCTTGGACATGTGGCCATAGAGCGTCTCCAATCCGTTGGCGTGACGTATCATGACGTACTTGCCATAGCCTCTCCCGTCGTACTTCACCACGCGCACCTTGCCGTCGAACGCAGCTCTGATCGTGTCTCCGACGTAGACTTTTATGTCAGTTCCATAATGCTTGCGGCGGAACTTCGGGCGGTAACCGAACCCGGATGTCACGAGACGGCTGTCGCACGGCATACAGAAATGGCTCAGGTCAATGGTATATTCCTGGGGCAACTCTGTATTGTAGTGCACGTACTCGTTTGTCCATGAGGGATAAAGGTTAAGCATTGTGGGGTCACCCAACTGCTCTCTTGAGCGGAGGTCGGTGATGGAGATGGAGTCAATGGCTCGGAGTTTGTTGTCAATCGGCAGGGCATTCACCATCTTATCCTGCCCGAAAGCAGGCAAGACTGCAAGGAGTGCCGCCGAGAATAAGGCGTTTCTTGTGGTTTTCCTTACACTCATCTCAGGTATTAGTTATATCGATTGGATTGTTTCACGCAGTCAGTATCCGTCATTTCTCACTCTGAACGCTGCAAAGTTAGCGAAAAACGAGCGTAATGGCAAGCGAACCAACAGGTTTTCTTGGATTTTAATTTTAAAAAGTCAACGGGAGGGCGGAAACAGGGCAACTGACACCCGCAAAATGTTAGCAGGGCGTCGGAGAATGACGTGCGGGAAGGTGGCGAACGACCGCGCATTCTTTTTCCCTCGACCGCACGGGACGATGCCCCTCGACCTGCGAGGCGATGCGTATGGACACGGATGTTAACCCCGAAGGGGTTGCATTTTCGTAACCGCCAGAAGAACGGAGTTCTTCCCGAAAACAACGAGTTGCTCGCATTAGCGAGCGTAGCGACACCCCCGGATCAAGGCGTTAGCCTTGTTAGTGCCGAACGCTCGTGCAAGCGAGAGAAGTGGAACTTGTTCGCTCTTCCGAGCCATAGAGAGCTGGAAGCTCTCCCGAAAACAACGAATTGCTCGCGAAGCGAGTGTCGCCGAAAGCCATGTACTGCCCATATTAGCCACGACTTATAGTGCGAAAACACCGTGTTAATGGGTTGAACCATCGGCACAAATTAGTATCATGCCGTTTACCGGGGGTGTCGCTACGCTCGACCCCCGGCTATGCATATGTAGCCCCTTCGTGGCTCGTTAGCGAGACGACGGCAAACATCTGCCAAGGCAATGGCAAAATCTTCACGAGGCGATGGCAAAGACATCACGAGAACCTGACGAAATCTTCACGATGAATTGGCTAAAACTTCACGAGAACTTGGCTAAAACTTCACGAGAACTTGGCTAAAACTTCACGAGAACTTGGATAAAACTTCACGAGGAATTGGCGAAGTTCTCACGGGACGATGGCGAGACATACACGATGTCTCGATAAATTACTGGCGGCCACTAATGCGGGAGGTCACTCCTTGGGCTTCACCGTACGGGTGGTGTGATACTGAAGAATGCCCGTCGAATCGCGGCTTTCCTCCACAGTCACCTCGATGATGCTGCTGTCCGTCTCCACGATTGTAGTGCCTGTCTTAGCGTGCGGATGGTGAAATCTTTTATAAGTCACATAGCCCACGAGTATCAACAGTATAGCGATCATCGCGACGACCTTCATCTTGTTCGATCTCTCATTCATAAGTCATTGAAATTATCTCAGCGGTCATCGCACCTGGCCACGCCCGTCGATGAGCCACTTGTAAGTAGTTATTTCCTCCAAAGCCATCGGCCCTCTCGCCCCAAGCTTCTGCGTGCTAATCCCTATCTCAGCGCCCATTCCGAACTGCCCTCCGTCGGTGAAGCTCGTGGGTGCGTTGACATAAACACAAGCAGCGTCAACCTTTTGTCGGAACATCCGCTGCGTCTCCTCGTCCTCGCTCACGAGACTCTCGCTGTGCCCGCTGCCGAACTGGGCGATGTGCCGCAGAGCCTCACGGATGTCCGCCACGGTTCTCACTCCCATCCTCAGGCTCATCCACTCTGTCCGCCACGTCTTCTCCCCCTCGGCTCGGCGGAGAAGGCTGTCAGGATAACTGCCCGCAAGAGCATTGTAAGCCTGCTCATCGGCAAAAATCTCCACGCCCTTCTCCCCTACCCTGCGCAAAAGAAGCGAAAGGTCCGCAAGTCGTTTCTCGCAGATCAGCAGAGTGTCGAGGGCGTTGCACACGCTCGGCCGTCGGGTCTTTGCGTTGTCAATGATGTTTACTCCAATGTCAAGGTCGCCCTTCTCGTCGAAATAGCAATGCACCACACCAGCGCCAGTCTCGATGACAGGCACTCTTGCGTTGTTCCGCACAGTGTCTATCAGCCTTCTTCCGCCACGGGGTATGCACAAATCCACGTAGCCGACGGCATTCAGCAGCTCCTCCGTGGCCTCGTGCGTGGCGGGAAGCAGCTCCACAACACACGGATTAACGCCCATTCTCTGTAAGACATTATGTATAAGCTCCACGGCAGCCACGTTAGTGTTCTGTGCATCACGCCCGCCTTTCAGCACACATGCGCTGCCGGCCTTAAAGCAAAGGGAGAAGACATCGAAGGTCACATTCGGCCTCGCCTCATATATCACGCCAATCACTCCGAAAGGAACGCTCACACGCCGCAAGTGCAAGCCATTCTCCAGCACACGCTCCTTGGTGACATTGCCGAGAGGCGAGGGAAGATCAGCAACGTGACGCATATCAGCCGCTATGTCCTTCAACCTTTGTGGCGTGAGCATCAGGCGATCGTAAAGGGGGTTTTCCTCCTTCATTCGGCTGAGATCAAGCCGATTCGCCCGCAGAATTTCCTCCTGCCGCTGGTCTATCTCGTCGGCCACTGCCCGAAGCAGCGCAGCTCTCTGCTGGTCGGTGAGCGACGACAGCACAGTGCTTGCCTGTTTGACTTGCTGGAAAAGAGCCTCCGTCTCGCTGGAAATCAGCGGCAAAACACCAATACTTTTTGCATTTTCCTTGCGGGCCGCAGGCAGGAACTCTGTATGCACTGTCGCCTCGGGCTGCGTCTCCAAATCAACAAGTATGTTGTCTCTCGTGCCGTTGGCAATAAGCACTTTTATCCCTTGCGAGGCGACTTTTTGCGCAACCCGCAGCTTAGAGGCCATACCGCCCCTGCCGTTGCTGCTCTTAGCCGCACTGACCTTGACCCGGCACTGGCTGCCAACCTCCACCCGTCTTATAACTTTGCTCGCCCCGTCTTGCGGGTCGCCGTCATAGACTCCGTCAACATTCGTCAATATCACCAGCTCGTCGCAGTCCGTCATCGCGGCAACCAAGCCCGAAAGCTCGTCGTTGTCGGTGAACATCAATTCGGTGATGCTCACAGTATCGTTCTCGTTAACGATGGGGACAACGTTGTTCTGAAGCATCACTCCCACGCAGGCTTTCTGGTTGAGATACTCTTCTTCGGTTGAGAAGTTCTTCTTCATCGTCAGCACCTGCCCTACTTTCACACCGAACTCTCGGAACAAATCGTAGTAGAGCTGCATAAGCTTCACCTGACCCAAGGCGGCAAACAGCTGCCTTTGCTCCACGTTGTCCAGCTCATGCCCAGCGTTAAGCTCGCCCTTTCCGCAGACCACCGCCCCGGATGACACCATAATCACCTCGCAGCCCTGCCTGAGAAGCCACACTATCTGGTCGACGATGGACGACATTCTCGTAACGTCTATCTTCCCGTCGGGGCGGGTCAGGACATTGCTGCCCACCTTCACAAGCACTCTTTTCCTCATCCTTCCGCCTTTATCATCGCAAGGAATTCAGCCCTGAGCGCTGCGCTTTCCTTGAACGCTCCCGTGTAATAGCTCACTCCCATATCACCGTGGCTGCGCACTCCCCGCATACTTTTGCAAAGGTGCTGCCCTCTCAAGACGATGGCGAAGCCGAGAGCCGTGCCCTCGAGCGCCTCGTCGAGCATATCCACCACGTCTTTAGCCAGCCTCTCCTGCATTTGCAATCGGGCGGCACAATAGCCAACCACCCGCGCGACCTTGCTGATTCCGAGCAAAAGTCCGTCGGGCGAGGGCAGATAAGCAAAGTAATACTGACCGAAGAACGGCAGGATGTGATGCTCGCACATACTGTAGAACTCGCCCGTGTCGAACACCATCTGCTCCGACTGCGCAGAGTTTCTGAAGGTAGTCACGTGGGGGCGCTTCGATGGATTGTAGCCACGGAATATCTCCTTCCACATCCTTATGATGCGGTCGGGCGTGTCTTTGAGCCCCTCTCTGTCGGGGTCTTCGCCAATAGCCGTGATGAGAAACCTCAGCGCACGTTTAATATCTTGTGTGTCTGCATTGACAGTTTCCATATCGGATGCTTTAATACGTAGTCTAATGTCTTGCTTCTTATCTCTTCGTTGCGACTCGCGTCTCCAGTGTCAACGGGTTGCAGGCTCTTGAGCCGTGACTTTGTCGTTTCGTACTGGCTGACATCTTGCCCCCAGTACACTATCTTCAGCTCGTCTATCCGCTGGACGTGAGGCTCTTCCCCGCCTTTCGGGGAGCAGGTCACCCAGTCCACCTCCGCCCCTTCGGGCAGCGGCAGTGTGCCGTTCGTCTCGAGGTGAATGCTAAAGCCCGCTGTCTTCAGGGCGCGGGTAAGCGAGGCTGTGAGCTGAAGCAGCGGCTCCCCTCCCGTGACAATTATATTCTTTGCGGGAAACTCTTGCGCTCGTTCCACAATCTCTTGCTCAGTCATCTCAGCGAACCGCCCGAAGTCGGTGTCGCAGAAGGGACAGTTTCTGTTGCAGCCCGCCAGTCGCAGGAACACGGCAGGTAGTCCGGTGTGCGCTCCCTCGCCTTGGATTGAATAGAATATCTCGTTCACTCTCATCGGAAGCCGCTGGTCAGTCCCGCTCATACACAGCCACGTTGCCCTCGCTCTCCTGCACTTCCACCCGATAGCACGTGGGCACCTGCTCGCAAATCCAGCGGGCGATGTTCTCCGCCGTGGGGTTGAAGGGCAGAAGCTCGTTGAAGTTTCCGTGGTCGAGATAGCCGTGAATCCGCTCCTTCACTGCGGTAAAGTCGCAAACCATACCGTCCTCGTTCAGTTCCTTCGCCTTGCAATGCAGCGTGACAAGCCAGTTGTGACCGTGCAGCTGCGAGCATTTGCTGGGATAAGAAAGAGATAGCCGGTGACAGCCAGCTATCTCCATTCGCTTAGATATATAGTACATCCTTCAAAGTTTTTTATATAGGGTTTGCTTCTACCTATGTTCTGAGAGTGACTTGCGGCGAGCCTTACTTACCCTTCAGGCGAGCCTTATCGTACTTCTCCCACAGCTTCTTCTTTGCACAAAGGTCTTTCTGAGCCTGAGTGCTTGCGTTAGCCGCTTCTTCAGCCGCAGCCTCATCCTCGGGAGAAGCGTAAGCGTGGTGGAAACCCTGCACCTTGTCCCACTCTCCACGGGTGAAATCGGGGAAAGCAACCGCTGCGCTGTTGTTGTCCATCGATATTGTGCCAAGCTCGGCAAGGCAGCACCACTCGGCAAGGTCATACACGTCCATATCAAGGGGCAAGCCGTTCTGCAGGCAATAGACAAGGCGGCTGTCCATAATGAAGTCCATGCCTCCGTGCCCCATCTCACGTCCCAGCTCCCCATACTTAGCGAGTATCGGGTGATAATACTTCTTAACGAGCTCCTGTTGCTGCTGAGGTGTGATGAAACTGTGTGCCTCGAGGTTGTCGATGGCTGGGGCTTCCGTGCCTTGAAGCGCACTGCCTTCCTGCAAAGCGAAGCGTTCCTCGGGGTACTTTGTAGCGTAGCCTTTCGTACCGATAAGCTTAAACAGGCGGTTGTACGGCTGTGGTGTCATCACGCTGTGCTGTATCTCCACGACCTTGCCCTGTGCGGTCCGCATCAAAGTGGTCGTATGGTCTCCGTTGCGATAATCAGTGCATTCCTGCCCCGTCTTGGCTTCAACGAACTCTTTCCCGTGTACGCTCTTCGTGTCCATAGCGACGAGAGTGGTGAAACGGTCGCCTCTGTGGATGTTAAGACACTGGGCAACGGGTCCAAGACCGTGCGTGGCGTACACATCGCCTCGGTTCTCCATATTATATTTCATGCGCCAACCCAGCTGATCCGGGTCGCTTCCGTCTGGGTTCTTCCAATAGAAATCCCAGAAGTCGTCGAGGTTGTGGATATAAGCTCCCTCGGCGCGGATTATCTCTCCGAAGACTCCCTGCTGCGCCATATTGAGGGCGTTCATCTCGTAATAGTCGTAACAGCAGTTCTCCAGTATCATACAGTGCTTGCGAGTCGTCTCAGACAGGTTGATAAGCTCCCAGCACTGCTCCAGGTTCATTGCGGAAGGCACCTCGATGGCAGCGTTCTTTCCGTTAAGCAGTGCGCACTTGGCGACGGGGAAGTGGTGGTCCCAGTCAGTGGCAATGTACACAAGGTCGATGTCGGGCCGCTTGCAAAGCTCCTCGTAGCCGTTCTCTCCAGAGTAAACAGCAGCGGGAGGAAGCCCTTGGGCTCGCAGATATTTCTGGCAGCTGTCGGCACGTGCCTCAACATAGTCGCAGAGGGCTACTATCTGCACGCCCGGGATATGGGTGAAGCGCAGCACAGCTCCAGGTCCTCGCATACCGAGACCCACGAAGCCCACTCGCACCGTCGCCATCTTAGGCACAGTAAGTCCAAGGGCGCTCTCCTGCCCTTCGGGGCGCTCGGGCGTGTCGATAACGATGGTTCCTTGCTCGAAGTGATACGCTGTGCTGGGCGAGAGGCTCTGCGCCTTTGAGGCGGAGAGGCTGAAAGCCACAGCGAGGATTGATAAGGAAATAGCCTTTTTCATCTTGTTTTTTTGGTTAGGGTTAATCAGTTTATTTGTATTCTATCGTCAAAGGTTGCCTTAGGTTTCGGGCGTAGCCTTGCAGCTGTGCCTCCCACACCGCCATGGAGGGAACGTCGTACCTGCTCCACGCCGTGCCGCAGTAATAGACGAAGGGTGTGCCTTCTGTGTAGGTGGTCTCCCCTATCACGTGCTTCGCCCCCTCGCCCTCAAGCAGGCGGAGCGCCTTCATCTTCCCGGGGTAGAGGCAGGCTATGTACAGCTCCCCGTTCTGCCCTTGCGGCGTGTCGAGCGGGTCGGCGTAAGCAACGTAGCCGTCCTTCTTGTTGATGACGTACGCCTCTGGGCTTGGCTCGTGCAGCACAATGCCCGAGCATACCGCCTGCCCTGCCTTGGCTCCGTCGTAGCTCACCTCAATGCGGGCAAGGTGAGTGCCGCAGTCGAGGCTGATGAGTCGTGTCTCCTTCACCCCGTCCTGCTCGTACATATTCTCGCGGACAGTGAAGCGCAGCGGTCCGTTGTCTAAGATGTCAGCTGTCTCGTACACGTCGGGCAGGATAAGCTTGTCGCCGTCCATAAGCGCGGGTGCGCCAGAGCCGAGGGTAGCCCCCACTGTATAAGCGTCCATCCCCTGCCCGTGGTTGCGGTGGTAGGTGTATATGTCACGGTGCAGCTGCGCCCACTCTCCCCCTCTTCCTGCCTGCTTCAGCTGCTCGTTTATGCCGTAGCTCGTCAGCTCGCTGTTATAGAGCTGGTCAAGCATAGGGTAAGTCACGTTCTTGGTGAACGTGTCGAAGCCGTTCACTCCTTTATTATGCATCTTCGGACCGTAGAGCCTCCAGGCGTTCTTGTCGTTCTCGAAGCCGAGGTCGTCCTCACGGTTCGGGTAGAGCCTGCCGTTAGCGTCGAGGCGGTAGCACTTAGGCTCGCCGTATTTAATGGTGAACGTTGTGCTGGCGTTGGGGCGGACGAAAGCCCTAACGAGCAGCTTCCCGTCGTGTGTCAGCTGGTAAGGCTGCTCCACTCCGTCGCCGTCAAGCACCACTATCTGCCTGCCTCCGCCTATGTTCAAGGTCTCGAACACTCGCTTAGCCTCAAGCTCCACCACCTCTCCTCGGTTGTCAGCCGAAGGGTTAGTCACAGTCACGCTCATCGAGGCATCCGTCTTGTCCAAGTATCTCACCCTCTCGCAGGCTGCCAAGAGCCAAGCCCCCGTGCCGAAGGGTGCCTGCGAGTGAGCGTCGACCACACGGGTCGGGTCGGGCTTCTCGCCTATGGGCTGCACGAAGCCTATCGTCCCGTCGTCCTGCAGCGCCTTATTATAAAGGTATCCCCACGCCTTCTCTATCACCTCTGCGTAAGCGTCCTTCGAGAGATAGCCGTGGTTCACGCCCCATTCCAGCCCGTAGCAGAAGAAAGCTGTGCCGCTCGTCTCCTCCCCCGGTGCGTCCTGCTCGCAGAGCATAGAGCGGCTCCAGTAGCCTCCCTCCTGCTGGCAAGCCGCCACTCCCTCGGCAAGCTGCTCGAAGCGTTGCACAAAGAAGTCCCTGTGCTCGTAGTCCTTGGGCATATCAGCCAGCACCTTCGCCAGCCCGGCAAGCACCCAGCCGTCGCCTCTCGCCCAGAAGCTCTTCCCCTCGTCGCAAGCCGTCACCACCTTGGGCCAGATGTACTTCCCGTCTCGGTAGTAGAGCTGCACCTCCTTGTCCCACATCAGCGAGTCACTCCAGAGGAAGTTATTGTATAGCTTGTCGAGGAACATCCTCTCGCCCGTAAGCACGTACATCTTAGTCATCACGGGCATAACCATGAAGAGAGCGTCCGCCCACCACCAGAAGTCCGTCTCGGGTCGCAGGCACTCGTAGGTCATCACCTCCCTCGCCCTTGCCACCTTGAAGTCCTCGGGCACGAGGTTGTACATGTCGATGTATGTCTGGAAGCACGCCTGCCAGTCGCCGAACAGCACGTAGTCGTCGCTCTCCCCGTAGGTGTACTTCCACTGGCTCTTGTCCTGGCTCTTGGCTCCCGCCCAGTTGTTGACGCGGCACCAGCGGTCGCTGTACTGGTAATACTCCGCCTTGCCCGTCAGTCGGTAAGCCTCCATGTTGCCCGCCTGATAGGCAGCGTTATCCCAGAAGGCGCGGCAGTAAGGCGAGTTGGCAGCCTGCCACGTGTCGTTCACCTTCTCTATAGCCTTGAGGATGTCGCCCGAGGTCTCCGCCCCGAGAGGCAGGCTGAGCAGGAGGAAGAGGGCTGCTGAGGCTTGCTTGATGCTCTTCATACGTATGGTGTTAATGGTTAGCACCCGCAAAGATAGCAAATCTTTCCTTCGAGGTTGCCAATCACCACCACAAGTTTACGCTGCCTCAGTTAGATGAAGGGGTAAGGAGCAGGCTCGCAAGTTCTGGGTCATCCCTGAGCATCCAGCGCTTGAAGGCAGTGAAAGCGGAAGCGTTACCCAGCTCTTCCCTCATACGCTCTAATGCCTCGTCTCTTTGCTTCTCGTCGCCCCACTTGTACTTCAACATCAAATCCTGAAACGCCTCGACTTCGGCTTGCAATTGCTGCAAGAGGTTCTCCGCCTCTATGGTCTTGAGCTGCGTGTCGGTGCCATTATATATGCCATCCAACAGCATTATGGTGTTGCGTATACGCAGTGACAGCGCTTTATCCCCGGAAGCTTCGTCCTTCAGTTTCACCTTCTTCGTAGGCCAAGGGCTGAACCTGTAGCTTATAACCTCGTCTACACGGTCAGCCTCGCAAGTGCAGTCCAACAGTCCTTCCTCACTGATGAGCTTTTTGTTTTCCAGTTGCGTCTTGGTATTGTTGCAGTGGGAGCAAGAGAAATACAGATTGTTCCAGTCGTATTTCAGCTCGTCCCTCCCTTCGTGCGGGCGGAAATGCTCTACGTTTATGCTCGTCGGGGCTTTTGCCTCGCACAGATAACACTTGTTCTTGAAGTCTGCCCATAAGCGTTTCAGCACATCTTCTTCTCGATATGACTGCCGTCTCGCCAAGGATGACGGGGCTGGTTGCGACTTTTCAAAGAAGACCATGCAGCTTCGAACTGTTCTTGATGACGAGATCCTTCAGCTTAACGCGAAGCTCAGGCGCCACTGACTTCACCCTCTCCTCTGGTAAGCTCATCACAGAACGGTACAAGTTCTTTATCTCCACCTCTTCCTCCTCCGTCAAGGAAGGCTGCCGCAACATCTTCTCTGCCTTGTCCACAGCCTCCACTACCACAGTCGAGTATATATCCACCCCATAATAGCCCTCTATTATGCTCTGGTAAGAGTATTCGCTGAAGTCGGCGTACCGCTTGCGAGACTCAAGGTCGAAGATGACGCTGTCCTTTATCGAGGATAGCACGAAGGGGGAGTGCGTCGTCACTATGAACTGCACGTTGGGAAAGAGCTCCGTCAGGAAAGGCATCACCTTCTTCTGCAGCCCCACGTGCAGATGGTTCTCCACCTCGTCTATCAGCACCACGCCCTCCTTGCCGTATGCGTCGAGAGGCTCTTCAAGGCTCATCCGCAGCATCAGCTCGGACACTATGGAGAGCAAGGCGGAATAGCCGTCGGAGAGCTGGCTGAAATGGTACGGCTCCTTGTCCTTCTCCTTTATCGTATAGTTAAACTCCTTGGAGTCGAACATCAGCTCGAAGTCGCTATGCCCCAAGAGTATCGCAAGAGACCTCTCGAAGCCGTCGAACCACCTCTGTATCTTGTCCGCCGTCTCCTTGTCACCGTCGTCGTTGGCAAAGGAGCGTCTCGCCCTCAGGTTCACCATATACTGCACAAAGTATTGCCCCACATTCTCAAGCAGCGTCTTAGGCTCCTTTATCTTCTTCGGACCTTCAGGTTCTTTGAATGACACTTTCCTGTGAGCATCGAAGGAGCATATCACGAAGTCCCCACGAAGCCACTTAGGATACAAGCCCAACAAGTCGGTAAAGGAGATGACTGCTGCGCTCTTCTTGTTTAGCTCCTTTTCCGCAGGTACCCTCGTCAGTCCGTCAAGATACTGCTTCAGCTCGTTCACCACAGTGGTCTTCCCCGAGCCGTTCGGCCCAGTCAGTATTAAATGCTTCTTCTCCTTCTCGTCGAGGGGAATAACCAGCTCAGGAAGGTTCCTCACCTTGCGTAGTTCTATGCGGTCAATACAAATCATAGCCTTATCTCATTGCTTGCACCTCGCAAAGATAGCAAATCTTTCCTTCGCGATTGCCAATCACCGCCACTTCTTTGTGTCCCGCACGGCTAATCGCCGTGGCGATGGTATAAGGGTCGCCGAACAACCCCTTGTTAGGGTTTGCCTTGAACCCCTTGCGAGGGGTTGCGTGAAGGGTGTTATAGAGGCTTCATAAAGGGTGTTATAGAGGCTTCATGAAGGGTGTTATATAGGTGCAAGACAACCCATTGCGAGGGGTTCAACTGGACCCATTGCGAGGGGTTCCGTTGAACCCCTCGCAATGGGTTGCCCAGCGACTGTATTAGGGGCGTTACGGCGACTGTTATATGGGGGATGACGGAACGAAGGAAGCCCCCAAGCTGAGCGTGTCAGCTTGGGGGCTTCCAGTTAGCCTTAAGGGGGTGTCTTACTTAATGACCACCTTCTTGCCGTTCACAATGTAGATGCCCTTCTGCGCCTTGCTTACCTTGCGGCCCGAGAGGTCGTAGATGCTCTGCGCCGTAGCGTCTGCCTGCTCAGGCACGCTCTCCACTGCCTCGGGCATATTCTCCTCGCCGTCGCCCAGGTAGAAGAGTGCGAAGTCGTCGAACACGAGCCAGTTGTAGGTCACGACGTTGCGGGCGAGCCTCAGGCCGATGGTCAGGTCTTGCCCCTCCTCGAGGTACACGTCGAGCGTGTTGACGTACAGCCCTTCGGCGAAGAAGTCGCTGGCGGTTATCATCGTGTTGGGCACGTAGTAGGTCACGCCGTCGTGGGTGTACGACACTTGTGCGTCGTCGGTCGACTCCTCCAAGCCAGCCTGGTAGACGCTTGCCACTGGGACGGTGCTCTTGTCGGCGTAGAGGTCAACGTCCATCGCCTCGTCCGGGTCGTCGAAGTAAGCTTGTGCCAAAGCATCCGAGTTGGCGCCAGCGCGGTAGAGGGCGTTCACTGTGATGCGGTAGTAGCCCTGAGCGAGCCCCTGTATGGTCTGGTGCATGTCGAAGGAGGTCACGTTCCACGCCTCGTAGGCATAGCCGCTGCCCTCGTACTGGGTGGAGTTGCTGTAGCCATAGTGGTCGCCCTCGTAGGAGAACGTCCAACCCGTTGTCTCGCCGTTGGTGGTGTTCGTTCCCTGGTCGAAGCTCGGGTTGATGATGGCTGCCGAGATGTCGCCCGGGTTGTCTATCGTTGAGCCGAGCAGGTCATACTGCACGTAAGCGGGCCAGCCAGCCACGAGCCTCTCGAGCCACTCCTCTATCTTGGCCTTGCTCTCGAACTGCTCATTGCCTATGGCATCGTCAATCTCTGCGATGAGGGCTGGATAAGCCTCGTCGCTGCTCAAGGAATTGCCGTCGTCGTCCGTGTAGGAGTACATCCTCTCGGAGTAGAGCCCGTACTCCGTCTCAAGCTCCGTCACAAGGTCGATGCACTCGTTGGCGTAGTCCATAGCCTCCTGCAGCTGCTCTATGGCAGCGGTCAGGTCTTCTATGGAAGAGCTCTCGGTCATAGTCCCACCGTAGGTCAATGCGTCCTCAATCTTCTCCGAAGCCTCAGCCACGACGCTTGCCGTCTTGTCCAAAGCCTCAGCCTCGTCCATCAGCACCTGCAGCTGCTCGTAGAGGGCGGAGGAGCTTGCCCCGTAGTAGTAAAGGTTGAAGTCGCCCCAGATACTCCAAGCGGAAGTCTCGACTGTGCCATCGTTGCGTATGCCGAAGGTGAGGTCACCGTCAGAGATGAGGTAGCCAGAGACGCTGCAGTCGTAAGTGTCGCTTGTGCTGAATGCATAGGTGGCAGACTGCATATCATTGGGAAGCCACATTGTGGGATAATTGGTAAGGTAGTAATAACCAGTGTAAGGTATCTCAGAAGCCTCCACCAGTCCATCCATTATGTTCACTACAGGAGCAGTGCTGCCTGCCACAACAAGCTTGGTGAGTATGTCGGCAGAGCCAGCGGTGTACTCGTCGTAAGCGTCATCGTAGCCAGCGGTGCGGTAGAACGCCTTTGCGGTAAGCTTATACTGACCGGCGGGCATATTCTCAAGGGTCTGAAGGCAGGAGAATGCGCTCTCAAAGACCTCAACGGTATAGACCGTCTCCTCTGTGTCGGCTACGGGAGAGTAGCTTCCTTGGTTACCCGTGTCGGAAGAGAAGTCCCAATCGCTTACGCCAGAGCTGAAGTCAGCGTTAGAGCAAAGGCGGGTCACATCCAACGGGTTGTCGCTTGTGACAGAGCCGCTTTCCATAGCCTCTCTGATGGCATCGACGATAAACGGCTCGTAAGCCTCAACCCACTCGCTTATATCCTCCGCAGAGGCTGACTTGTCCTCGTAGGCATACTGGTAAGTGTCGAACATGTCTCCCAGTGAAGCGCTCAGGTCGGGAAGTATCTTCTCGAACGTCTCCTGGTCTTTCTCAACTTGCTCCAACAGAGCGAGCAGCTGCGGATAGGCGGTTATCTCCTCCTTGACGGTGTTGATGAGGGCTACAAGCACGTTAACCTCAGCCAGGCAAGCGTCGTCATCGTTGCCAGCCAGAAGGTCGTTGCACTTGTCCACCTCGTCGGAGAGAGCCCCATAGGAAGCCTCACTGTAGTAGTAAGTCTCATCCTCCCAGCCTTCAACATACTGAGTGGCAAGGTGCGTCTGCGCTTCCAGTGCAAGAGCGCCTGGGTCATCAACGCTGCCTGCGGAGAACAGCTTGAAGTTATCGACTGCTATCCAGCGAGCCCAACCCGGCTCGAAGCCAAAGCCAATGGTCAAGTCACCACCTACGTGGATTACATCCACTTGTACACGCTGCGGGTAGCCAAGCCCCGAGCCGCCATACACAAGACCTTCGTTGACTTGGGTCTCGTAGCGGATTTCAGCGCTTATGGCATACAAGGCGACACCGCTCACAGGATGGTCTTCAGAGCCAGTGGTGCCAAGGCAGTCTGCCTGCAGGATGTAGCGTCCCTCAGGCAGGTCGGATATCACCTGATGAAGGTCGCTGGCTTCCAGAGAAACATCTAAATCACTCCTCCAGTTCTGCGAGAAGTTGTCCAGACCATAATCCGTGGTCTTGCCAAGTTCAGGGTCGTACAGCACGTAAGTGGCGTTGTTCTGGATAAGCATATTGCCGTATGTGTCCACCCAGCCGTCAGGCTCTGCGTCTCGGTCACCCTCTATCGTCGGGTTGACAATGTACTTTGAGGTTACCTCAATTGCATTGTCTTCGCTGCTATTCCCGAGCGCATACTCAATAACAAGCTCGTCAACAGCTGCGTAAGCCTCGCGGATAGCGCCGAGATCCTCGCTCGTGAGATATGTGGCGTATGGGTCGAGGACACTCTCTTCCATCCCCGCGTTCACGCCGTCCATCATACGGTTGTACAAGCTGTCCTGCGCATTGAAGAGCTCCAAGTCTGAGCCTATAACCAAAGCCCAGTCAACCTGATACTCATAATCACTGACATCGTCAGGGTTTACCATAAATATACCAATGTTGGTGTCCAGAGAATTGCCTTGATAGTCAACATCGACATTGTTTGGCATCCAAGCCATCAGCCAAAGGGCGTATTCGTAATTGGTGTCATCCTCAGTCAGGTTGTTGATACCATAGTAGGGGTCATCAGCAGCCGAGCGAATGAGCAGGTAGCCATTTTCTGAGTCGATGAACTCGAACATCCTGCCCTCCGTTGTGTTCTTGCTCTGCCAGTCAGTGTACACGTCGGGGGCGGAGTCGCGGAACAGATAGTGGTCGTGGCTTGCTTGTGCGGAATAGAACATCCAGCAATTCTCGCTCTGCAACTGGAAGTCCCAAGTATAAGCCATATTAATGTCTGCGGTGAGGCAGGCATGCGTGTTCCAAGTAGTGCCGCCAGTGAGGTACTTCTGCTGCCCCACGTGGTAGAACACACCTTGGCAGTTCTCCGTCGGGATGTCAGCCACCTTCGTGGTGTACTTCACCGACGGCTCGGTCCATTGCGCATTAATGCTCAGGCAAGAGAGCAAGAGCGCACACATAAAAAGTAACTTCTTCTTCATAGTTAGTTAGATGGTTAGTTAATAGATGTTCGTGTATACTTATTGGTTTTCCAGCAAAATAGCCTCTGCCACACACGCTTATAAGCTTCAGGCAGCTCGCAAAGTTAACAATAATTATAATCTATCCAACCCTACCCTCACTTTTTTCTTCCTCAAGCCCCAACTTAGCAGTCCTTAGCCTCGGCTATCTGCCACTCCCCAAGGCTGCGGGTCTCGGAGCTGAAGCACACGCCTATTTTGAAGAGCTTACGCCCATCGGCACTGAAGGGCAGCATATAGCCCTTCTCGTCTATCTGCCTCAGGGCAGCCTCCGCAGGCGTGTCCACCTTAAGCTCCATCACGTAGACATAGTCCCCCGTCTGCACCACCACGTCCATCCTGCCCCTCGAGGTCGCCCGCTCCACCTGAGTGATGAAGCCCAGCACCCGGAACACCAGGCTCATAGAGTTCTGGAAGTACAGCTCAAGCTCTCCCGCTATGCGGTAGTCGCTGTCGTCGAACAGGGTCTTAAGCAGCCCGAGGAAGCCCTCAGGGTTGCCGCTCCTTACCTCCTTGTAGAAGCTGCTTATGAAGTCCCCTCTGCCTCTGTTAACATCAACATAAAGAGGAAGCAGAGCCTTCGTGAAGCCTTCCTCCACCTCACGGTTCGGGAAGCAGAGCGAGTACTCGTTCAGCCCAGGGTCGTAGTCCTTTATTGTCAGGTAGCCGCTCTGGTAGAGGATGGCCACAGGGGAGGTCTTGAAGGACTCCACTCCCTTCAGCCTCTCCGGACTCGCCTGAGCGCCGTCCAAGTCACGCAGGTCGTAGTCCTTGTCCCTAAGCATTCGCAGAAGGAACGACGGCGTGCCAGTCTCGAACCAGTAGCTGTCAAAATCATGCTTCGCCAACGAGCTTATCACGCTGAAAGGATTGTACATAGCCGCACCACATTTCGCAAAGTGGTAGCCGTCGTACTGCTCCCTGAGCTTGGCGCAAGCTTCGTCGTAGGTCATCTTCCTAAGCCTCGCCAGCTCCCTTATCGACTCGTCGAAGCAGCTGTGCAGCTCCTTCTCGGTTATGCCGCATATCTCAGCGTAATCGTCGTCCATGGAGACATCGTTCAGGTTGTTCAGGTCGCTGAAGACGCTCAGGCGGCTGAACCTTGTCACGCCCGTGAGGAAGGCGAAGCGGATGTACCTGTCCTGCGCCTTCAGCACCGAGTAGAACGCCCGCAGCTGGGAGCGGAACTTGTCGTGAAGCTCCTCGTTGTCCAGCGTCTCCAAGAGGGGCTTGTCATACTCGTCAACAAGTATCACCACACCCTGCCCAGTCTGCTCGCACGCCCTGCGCACGATGCCCTCAAGCCTCGCCTGCGGGCTAAGCTCCTTGGACTCCGTCCCGTACACCTTCTCCCACTGCGTAAGCGTCAGGTCAAGGCGTTCCTCCAACGCCTCAGGGCGGCTGTAGTCCTGCACTGTCAGGTCGAGGTGCAGCACGGGATGCCTCGTCCAATCCTTCTCAAGCCGCTCCACGGCAAGCCCCTCGAACAGCTCCCTCTTGCCCCTGAAGTACGCTTCGAACGTCGTCAAGAGCAGAGACTTGCCGAAGCGGCGAGGCCGCGAGAGGAAGTAATACTTCCCAGTGGACAGCAGCCTGTACATCAGCGCCGTCTTGTCGACGTAGACGTAGCCGTCTTTCCTCAGGCTCTCGAAGTCTTGTATTCCAATCGGGTATTTCATAGCAGACTGTTGTTTCTCGCGGGCTAAGGTACACATTTTATCAAAGCAAAGCAAAGGAATTCAGCGGCAACCCCTAAGGCATCGCAGAGGCAACTTCTTTGCACCCTTTGCCAACAAAGAACCCCCAGAGGGGGTTGCCTATGGCGAGGCTCGGAAACCCCGACTTAATAGTCGCGGCTATCCCTCTTCCTACCCCTTCGGGGTGGTATAGGAAGCAAGCTGCTCTTCTCTCACTTGCACGAGCGTTCAATAAGAGTAGCCGTGGGGTGAGGGAGAACCCCCAGAGGGGGTTGCCTATGGCGAGGCTCGGCTGCGTTCGGAAGAGTCAGCAAGCTGCTCTTCTCTCACTTGCACGAGCGTTCAATACGAGTAGCCGTGGGGTGAGGGAGAACCCCCAGAGGGGGTTCAATACGAGTAGCCGTGGGTTTGCTTCCGCAAACCAA